>JBBQZP010000018.1:0-80301 GCA_038207585.1 Rhodobacterales bacterium
GGCGCTTGCAGCAATCCTGGCCGTCAGGCCTTGGGTGCGACCTGCATCAACGGCATCACATCCGCCATCTCCGGCCCTGCATCCAACCCCGTGATCGCCCGGCGTAGGGGGCGGTAAAGCCCTTTGCCCTTGCGGCCCGTCGCGGCTTTCACGGCCTCGGTCCATTCGCTCCATGTCGTTTGCGTCCAGGGCTGCGGCGGCAAAAGCGTCATCGCCTGCGTCACAAACTCCGCGTCCTCGGCATCAATGGCAGGCACGGCGCCATCGCGGAACAGGGTCCACCAGCCCTCCAGATCGTCCAGCACGGTGATGTTGTCTTTCGCCACCCTCCAGAACGGTTCGACCAATGCTTCCGGCACGCCCAACGCCGCGATCCGTTCGGCCACGGCAGGCAGGGGCAGCGCCTGCACATGGGCGCGGGTCAGGGGGAACAGGTCTTCGGCGTCGAACTTCGTCGGTGCCGCCCCGAAACTGCCGACATCGAACCCGTCCGCAATCTCGTCCAGCGATCCTGCAAGAACGATCGGCTGCGATGATCCCAGCCGCGCCATCAGCGACAGCAGCGCCAGCGGTTCCACCCCCCTTGCCCGCAGATCGCGCAAGCTCAGCGTGCCAAGGCGTTTGGACAATGCCTCACCCTGCGGCCCGGTCAGTAGGCTGTGGTGCGCAAAGGCGGGCGGCGTGCCCCCCATCGCCTGCATGATCTGGATCTGTGTCGCGGTGTTGGTCACATGATCCGCCCCACGCACGATGTTCGTCACCCCCATGTCGACATCATCGACCGACGACGCGAATGTATAAAGCACCTGCCCATCCGCGCGGATCAGCACCGGGTCCGAAACCGACGCCGCATCAATCGAGATCGGGCCAAGGATGCCGTCGGGCCATTCGATCCGTTCCTGCACCAGTTCGAACCGCCAGTATCCTTCGCGCCCTTCGGCCCGCATCGCGGCCTTCTCGGCGTCCGAAAGGCGCAGGCTCGCGCGGTCATAGACCGGGGGTTTGTGCATGTTCAGTTGTTTCTTGCGCTTCAGGTCCAGTTCAACCGGAGTCTCGAAACACTCATAAAACCGGCCTGCCGCGCGCAACTGGTCGGCCGCCTCGGCATACCGATCCATTCGCAGCGACTGCTTCTCGATCCGGTCCCAGGTCAGGCCCAGCCATTCCAGATCGGTCATGATGCCGTCGGCGTATTCCTGTTTGGACCGCTCGCGGTCGGTGTCATCCAACCGCAGGATGAATTCCCCGCCCGATTTGCGGGCGATCAGATAGTTCATCAGCGCGGTGCGCAGGTTGCCCACATGGATGAACCCGGTGGGCGACGGGGCGAAACGAGTGGTTGTCATGGCATTCTCCTGAACCCGCATCCCCTGTCACGCGCGGGGCGGTTTGTCCATATCGGGCAAAGCAGGGCTGGCCCGGACCGTCTGCCGGGCCCGGCGCTGGTCGCTTGGCCAATACCGGCGCTGCAACGACGGACCTTCGCCCCGTTACCCCATAAATGCACAGAGGGTTGCGCGCCTGCGCACACCGCCTGACCCATGCGTGATTTGCCATGCAGTGCACCTGCCCTAAACTCTTCGCCAATCAGAACCGGAGGGATAGAAATGACCGACTTTCGCATGACACGCCGCCACGCCCTGCTTGCAGGGGCTGCCTTGCCGCTGGCCGCGCAGTTCGCGCCCTCCGCCGCGCGCGCCGAAGCACCGATGCTGGGGGCCACGACGCCGAAGTTCAACCGCTTCATGCTGGGCGGGTTTGAGGTGACGACGCTTTTGGCCGGCACCAGCACGGTGCCCGACGTGCATCAGATCTTTGGCCTGAATGTCGATGACGCGACCTTTGCTGATGTGTCCGCCGCGAATTTCATTCCGACCGATGCCGCACAATTCTTCTTCACGCCGACCCTTGTTAACACCGGCAAGGGCCTTGTTCTGTTTGACACCGGCCTCAACCCGGAAGGCATCACCGCCGCCATCACCGCCGCTGGCTACACTCCCGATCAAATCGACACAGTTGTGCTGACCCACATGCACCCGGACCATATCGGCGGGCTGATGGCAAACGGCGCACCCACCTTTGCCAATGCGGCCTATGTGACGGGCAGCACCGAGCATAACTTCTGGATGGGTGCGCAGAATGAGCAATTCGACGCGCTGGTGCGCCCGTTGAATGAAAAGCTGACGATGCTTGATGACGGCGGTGCCGTGGCCTCGGGCATCACGGGCATGGCTGCACATGGCCACACGCCGGGCCACATGGCCTATATGATCGAAGACGGCGACAAGCAGATCGTGCTGACTGCCGACACGGCGAACCACTATGTCTGGTCGCTGGCCTACCCTGACTGGGAAGTGAAGTTCGACGCCGACAAGGCCGCCGCCGCCACCACCCGCCGCAAGGTGCTGGGCATGATCGCCGCCGACAAGCTGCCCTTCATCGGCTATCACATGCCATTCCCCGGCATGGGCTATGTGGAGGCGGCGGGCGACGGCTTCCGCTATGTGCCCGCCAGCTATCAGATGATGATGCAGGGCTGAACAGACCGCGTTCCGAAGGACGAAAGGCCCGCCACAAGGGATTGCGGCGGGCCTTTTCATTTGCGTTTTTGCGATTCGTTCATCGCGGGAAACGGCCCATATACCCCACACAGGCGCGGGCATCGGCGGGGTCGGCCAGTTTGTCTTAATGGCTTTCGCCGTGGGGATACTGGATCACGGCCATCAGACAGGCATGACCGCCGACATCGGGATACCAATCCAACTATGTAGGGGATAATTATAATGCTGTCGGGCTTCGCGGTCCCGTCCGCGTCGCAGGTGTTGGCCGCACAGGGCGACTCTGCCGGGTATTGAACGGGTTTGCCGGATCAAGCCCGAAATTCGGGGCCAGGGTGGTGGCGGCCAGAAGCAGCGTGCGCAATGTCATGAGAACCGGGATTGGGAGCCATCCCGGAAGCGCGCATTTCAAGCCCTGATCAAGTTATGACAGGGGTGCGACGCCTTTACAGGGTGTCGCGCCAGCGGTTCACAATCGGATAGCGGCGGTCCAGCCAGAAGGCGCGCGGGGTAAGGCGGGTGCCGGGGGCGGATTGAAAGCGTTTGTATTCCGACAGATACAACAGGTGTTCTACCTTTTTGACGGTGGCATGGTCATAGCCCAGCGCCACAACCTCGGCCACCGAAAGCTCGCGGTCCACCAGCCCATCCAGAATGGCATCCAGCACCGGATAGGGCGGCAGGCTGTCATCGTCGCGCTGATCCGCGCGCAATTCGGCCGATGGCGGCTTGTCGATCACGCGGGGCGGGATCACCTCGCCCGCAGGCCCCATCATCCACGCGCGGTGGTTGGCGTTGCGCCAGCGGCAGGTCTCGAACACGCGGGTCTTGTACATGTCCTTGATCGGATTGTAGCCGCCGTTCATGTCGCCGTAGATCGTGCAATAGCCGACCGCCACTTCGGATTTGTTGCCCGTGGTCAGCAGCATTTCGCCGAATTTGTTCGACATCGCCATCAGCAAAAGGCCGCGCAAACGGCTTTGGATATTTTCTTCGGTCAGGCCCGGTTCGATGCCTGCAAACAGCGGCGCCAAAGCGTCACCGACCGCCGCCTGCGGCCCCGAGATCGGCACGGTGTCCAAGGGGCAACCCAGCGCTTTTGCAACCTGCGCCGCATCATCCAGCGACGACTGCGCGGTAAACTCCGACGGCAGCATCACACATCGCACATTCTGCGCACCAATTGCATCAGCCGCGATGGTGGCCACAATCGCGCTGTCGATGCCGCCCGACAGGCCCAGCAGCACCTTTTTGAACCCGGTCTTGCCCAGATAATCGCGCAAGGACAGGACCATCGCGTGATAATCGGCCTCCCACACATCGGGCAGGGTGGCAAGGGGGGCGGGCTGCGCGCGCCAGCCGTCGTCGGTGCGGATGAAATCCAGATGCGCCACGGCGACCTCGAACTGCGGCAACTGCGCCACCAACTGCCCGCCGGGGTTCAGCACGAAAGACGCGCCGTCAAACACCTGATCATCCTGCCCGCCGACCATATTAAGGTAAACCAGCGGCAGCCCGGTATCCACCACCCGCCAGACCATCAGTTGCACGCGGTGATCCTGCTTGCCCCGGTGATAGGGTGAGCCGTTGGGCACCAGCAAAATCTCGGCCCCGGTTTCGGCCAGGGTTTCGGCAACCTCGGCGTGCCAGGCATCCTCGCAAATCGGCGTGCCGATGCGCAGGGGACCGATCCGGTAGGGGCCATGCACATCGGCGGCGGTGAACAGGCGCTTCTCGTCGAACACGCCGTCATTGGGCAGCTCGTGCTTCAGAACGACGGTCGCGACCTTGCCACCCTGCAAGACGTAATAGCCGTTATACAACTTGCCATCCCGAAGATGCGGCCCGCCGATGCCCAGCGCGGGGCCATCGGCACAGGCCACCGCGAGTGCTTCTATCGCCGCAACCGCATCGGCCACGAATGCAGGTTTCAGGATCAGGTCCTGCGTCTGATAGCCGGTGATGAACATCTCGGTCAGGGCCACCATATCGGCCCCCGCCGCGGCACCTTGCGCCCACGCCTCCCGTGCAAGGGCCGCATTGGCAGAAATTGCGCCCAATGTCGGGTTCAGTTGCGCTAGGGTAAGGCGGAAACGGTCCGTCATGAATATGTCTCAACAGATCAGGTCGCTGCATACCTAGCAGAGTTGCTGGCAAGGAAAAGCCGAATGCGCGCGACCCACGCTTGTCAGGGGCGGGGTGCAAAGTTAGGCTGTAGCCTGCCGCAAAAGCGGGCATTGAAGCGGGGCGGGCATATGACGGTGGCATTGTTTGGGAAATCGGGTGCGGTTCTGGCGTTGGCTTTCATTCTGGCCGGGCCTGCTTGCGCGCAGGTTATCACCAAGCAATACGACGATGGCTCTATCTATGAGGGCACGTTTGCCGCCGGTCTGCCCGATGGCACCGGCCGCTATACCCTGCCCAACGGCTATGAATACGATGGCGCATGGGCCGCAGGTCAGATCAAGGGCGAGGGGCGCGCAAAATTCCCCAACGGGTCGGTTTACGAGGGCGCGTTTGTCGCGGGCAAGCCAGAGGGGCGCGGCAAGATCACCTATCCCGATGGCGGAACCTATGTGGGTGAATGGACGAACGGCCAGATCACCGGGCAGGGTGTCGCGAAATACGCCGATGGCAAAACCTATACCGGTGATTTGGTGAATGCGGTGCATCAGGGCAAGGGTCGGCTCGATAATCCCGGCGGCATTGCGTATGACGGCGACTGGGTGGCGGGCCTCCAGGACGGTGCTGGCAGGATGACCTATCCCGGCGGCACGGTCTATGAGGGCGGATTTGTCGCGGGCAAGCGGGTGGGGCGCGGCACGCTGACCCTGCCCGACGGCACGACTTATGTGGGTGATTGGGCCGATGGCCAGATCAACGGCACCGGCAAGTTGACCCAGCCCAACGGCGACGTGTACGAGGGCGCGCTGGTCAATGGCCAGCGGCAGGGCAAGGGCCGCGCCAGCTATGGCGACGGCGATACCTATGAGGGCGATTTCGCCTCGGATGCGCGGCAGGGTCAGGGCGTCTTTCGCGCATCTGACGGCACGGTTTATGACGGCGCATGGGTCGCAGGCCAGATGCAGGGCCAGGGACGGCTGACCTATCCTGACGGATCGGTCTATGTGGGTGCGTTCAAGGCGGGTCAGCCGGACGGGCAGGGAAAGATCACCTACAAGGACGGCTCGGGGTTTGATGGCGCTTGGGCGAACGGCACCATCGCGGGCAAGGGTCGCGCGATCTATGCGGGCGGTATTGTTTATGATGGCGCTTTCGTCGATGCCCGCCCAGACGGTCAGGGTGTGATGACCTTTCCCGGCGGCTACCGTTATGAGGGCAGCTTCAAGGCGGGCGCACAGGCCGGGCGCGGCACGGCAACCTATCCCGACGGATCGGTCTACACGGGCGATTTCGAGGGTGGCGCGCGGCAGGGTCAGGGCCAGATCACGATGCCGGACGGGTTCAAGTATGTGGGCGCGTGGAAGGCCGGAGTGATCGACGGTCAGGGCATCGCGACCTATCCTTCGGGCGATGTCTATGAGGGCGCGTTCGTGCAGGGCAAGCGGCAAGGCATGGGTGTGATGCGCTATGCCACCGGGCAGGAAAGCAGCGGCGAATGGCTGGCGGGGGTGCTGGTGGTCAAGCCCGAAGCACCACAACCCGAGGGCGGCGAAGTGCCAGCCGACGGGGCACCGGCAAACTAGGCGGGCCTAAACCTGATCACCCGCGCGAAGATTTTTCAGAAACGCCTCGGCCCCGCCGATCACCGCGTCGCAATGGTCGCCGTCCATCCTGTCCCATGTCGCGTACATCTGTCCCATTCGGGGGTTTTTGGCAAAACGGTCGCGGTGCCGGGTCAGGAAATGCCAGTAAAGCAGGTTGAAGGGGCAGGCATCGGGGCCGGTTTTGTCCTTTACCTTATAGGCGCACGAACCGCAGTAGTCCGACATCCGGTCGATATAGGCCCCTGAACTGACATAGGGTTTTGAGGCCACTATGCCCCCATCCGCCCATTGCGACATGCCGATGGTGTTGGGCGCCTCAACCCATTCGAAGGCGTCGATATAGACCGACAGATACCAATCATGCACCTGCGCCGGGTCCACCCCTGCCAGCAGCGCGAAATTTCCTGTCACCATCAACCGCTGAATGTGATGCGCGTAAGCCATGTCACGGGTTTGCGCCACGGCGTGGGACAGGCAATTCATCCGTGTTTTCGCACCCCAGTACAGCGGCGGCAGTTCGGCGTGGTGGTCCAGCGCGTTTTGCGCAGTGTAGTCCGGGCCTTGCAGGAAATAGATGCCGCGAATGTATTCCCGCCAGCCGATGATCTGGCGGATGAAACCTTCGGCGGCGTTTATCGGCACACGGCCCGCGCGCCATTCCAGTTCCGCACGCTGGCAAACTTCAAGAGGGTCCAGCAGGCCAAGGTTGAGGTAAGGCGAGATCACCGCGTGCGACAGCGTCGGATCGCCGGTCAGCATTGCATCCTGCGTATCGCCGAAGGTGGGCAGGCTGTGGGTGGCGAAATGATCCAGAGCCTGTAGCGCCTGATCGCGGCTGGTGGCCCAGTGAAACGGGCGCAATTGCCCGAAATGACCGGGGAACTGGGTGGCGACAAGGGTCAGCACGGCCTCGGTTTCAGCGTCAGGTTCAAACCGAAGGGGTTTGGCGCGCAAAAGGTCGGGGGCGGCGCGTTTGCGGTTGTCATGGTCATAATTCCACTTGCCGCCAGCGGGTTTGTCACCCTCCATCATCAGACCGGTGCGGCGGCGCATGTCGCGGTAAAACCACTCCATCCGCAATTCCTTGCGGTCCTTTGCCCAAGCCTCGAACACATCGGTCGGGCAGATAAAGCGCGGGTCGGCGCGTTGGGCCACGGGCAGCGGCATGTCATCCAATGCGGCGATCAGCCGCCATTCACCGGGCCGGGTGGCGATGATCTCGGTGGCCCCGGTTTCACCGGCGCGGCGCAACAATTCGCCGGTGATCGAATGGCTGTTGGCGGGATCATCCAGCCGCGTATAGGCGACGCGCCAGCCTTCGGCCGTCAGATGCGCTGCGAACTTGCGCATCGCGGCCAGAACCAGCGCGATCTTCTGCGGATGATGCGCGACATAGGTGCCCTCGGCCCGCACCTCGGCCATGACGATGGTGTCGGCGGCCTTGTCCGCACCCTCCAGCAGGCGTTCGGTCAACTGATCGCCCAGAACAAGGAAAAGCCGGCTCACCAGACCACCCGCTCCCCGCGCCAGTCAAAGAATCCGCCCGAGTCCGCCGGGGTCAGACCGTCCAGCACCGCCAGCAAATGCGCCGCCGCCTGATCGGGGGTGACCGTCGGATGGTTGCCGACATATTTCTCGGTGAACTTCGTGTCGACCGTGCCGGGATGCAGCAGCGCCAGAACCGCCTGCGGATGGCTGCGCGCGACCTCGATGGCGGCGGTGTGAATCAACTGGTTCAGGGCCGTCTTCGCGGCGCGGTAGGAATACCAGCCACCCAGAGCGTTGTCACCAATCGAGCCCACCCGCGCCGAAAGTGCCGCAAACCGCGCCGGGCGGTCCTTGGGCATCAATCGCAGCGCGTGTTTCAAGACCAGCAACGGCCCGCTGGCGTTAAGCGCGAATTGCCGCGCCAAGGCATCCGGGTCCAGAGCGCGCAAGCTTTTCTCGGGCCGGTGCATGCCGATCTCCAGCGCGCCGGTGGCGACGATGATTGTGTCATAGCCTGCCTCCAAACCCTCAATCGCCGCCGCTACGCTGGACTCATCGGTCAGATCCACGCCGTCGCCGCTGCGCGACAGCCCCGTGACGTCGTCTCCGCGTGCGATAAGCGCCCGGACCATTGCCGCACCGATCGCCCCTGAAGCCCCGACCACCAATGAACGCGCCACGACACTCTCCCTTGTTTCGGCGTAGGACCTAAGGCATTTGCAACGTCTTGCAACTTCACGTTTGCCCAAATACTCGCGCCGCAGGCTCCAAGACCCGATGCAGGACGCTGCGCGGCGAGTATTTGGGCAAACATGAAGTTGCTTTTCTTCTTTTCTTTCGGACCCGCGTCCGTATAGTGCGGCTTATGTCACGGGATACGCACATCATCTTTGGCCTTGTCGCCCCCTGCCCCCGTGGGCTGCTTCTTCTTAGCTGCCTCTGAGCGCGCCTTGCTGGGCGCTGCCGCTCAGAGGTGAATGCGCCCGAAGATGCAAAGAAACCGCCAGAAAGATTTCCCCATGACCGACAAAAGCGCCCAACCCCGCGTTCTGATCTTTGACACCACCCTGCGTGACGGTGAGCAATCGCCCGGCGCCACCATGAGCCATACCGAAAAGCTGGAGATCGCGGCTTTGCTTGACGAGATGGGCGTCGATATAATCGAGGCCGGGTTTCCGATTGCATCCGAGGGCGATTTCGCAGCCGTGTCGGCCATTGCCAAGTCCGCGCAAAATGCCACCATTTGCGGGCTGGCGCGGGCGAATTACAAGGATATCGACCGTTGCTGGGACGCCGTGCGCCACGCGAAATCACCGCGGATTCATACCTTTATCGGCACCTCGCCGTTGCACCGCGCGATCCCCAATCTGGATATGGACCAGATGGCCGAACGCATCCACGATACCGTGACGCATGCGCGCAACCTGTGTGACAATGTGCAATGGTCGCCAATGGATGCGACGCGGACCGAGCATGACTATCTGTGCCGCGTCGTTGAAATCGCGATCAAGGCGGGTGCGACCACGATCAACATCCCTGACACCGTTGGCTATACCGCGCCGCGCGAAAGTGCCGATCTGATCCGCATGCTTCTGACCCGTGTGCCGGGGGCGGACAAAGTTATATTTGCCACGCATTGCCACAACGATCTGGGCATGGCGACGGCCAACTCCCTTGCGGCGGTCGAGGCAGGCGCGCGGCAGGTGGAATGTACGATCAACGGTCTGGGTGAACGCGCGGGCAACACCGCTTTGGAAGAGGTCGTGATGGCGCTGAAGGTGCGCAATGACATCATGCCCTACCGCACCGGCATTGATACCACGCGGATCATGAACATCTCGCGCAAGGTGGCCACGGTTTCGGGCTTTGCCGTGCAGTTCAACAAGGCCATCGTCGGCAAGAACGCCTTCGCGCACGAATCCGGCATCCATCAGGACGGCATGCTGAAAAACGCCGAGACATTCGAGATCATGCGCCCCACCGATATCGGCCTGTCGGAAACCAATCTGGTGATGGGCAAACATTCGGGGCGGGCGGCGCTGCGCTCCAAGCTGCGCGATCTGGGGTTTGAACTGGCGGACAACCAGTTGGCAGATGTGTTCGTACGGTTCAAGGCGTTGGCCGACCGCAAGAAAGAGGTGTATGACGACGATCTGATCGCGCTGATGCAGGATCAGGGCACGTCCGATGCGCATGATACCTTGCAGGTCAAACGTCTGCGCGTGGTCTGTGGGACCGAAGGCCCGCAAGAGGCGGAACTGACCATGCTGATCGAAGGGGTGGAACATTCGATTGACGCCACCGGCGACGGCCCGGTTGATGCCTGTTTCAACGCGGTGAAGATGCTTTATCCACACAAGGCGCGGTTGCAACTGTATCAGGTGGCCGCCGTCACCGAAGGCACCGACGCGCAGGCAACCGTGAGTGTGCGGCTGGAGGAGGACGGGCGCATCGCAACCGGTCAGTCCGCCGATACCGACACGGTCGTGGCCAGCGTGAAGGCCTATGTCAACGCGCTGAACCGGCTGATCGTGCGGCGCACGAAGTCCGCTCCGGGCGAGAATGTGAAGACGGTCGATTTCCGCGACGCAGGGTAGGATACAGCGACGGGCGCTTCGTCAGGAGCGCCCGCTTCGCTCCATTGCGAACCGATGCACCAGCCCCAAGGCGACGCCCGCACCGATGGCGAAGGTCAGATCGACCATCACCGTCAGGGCCAGCGTCAACCCGATCAGCAGCCGGTCGAACACCGGTTCGCGCCACAGTCTTGGCCAATGCGCGGGCTCCATCATCGACCAGGCGGTATAGATCAGCAGCCCAGCAAGGGCAGGCATTGCCATTTGCCCGGCAAGCGGGGCCGCGAGCCACATCACGATCAGGATCGTCAGCGCATGGACAATCCCCGCGACCGGGGTCTTGCCGCCTGCACGCACGTTGGTGGCGGTGCGGGCGATGGCTCCGGTGGCGGGCAGGCCGCCGAAAAGGGAGGATGCGATGTTGGCCACACCTTGTGCCAGAATTTCCGCGTTGGGGCGGTGGCGCCCCCCGGTCATCCGGTCGGCAACGGATGCCGACAGCAGCGATTCAATCCCCGCGAGGAAGGCGATGACGAAGGCGGCGGGGGCGACGCTGGTCAGAGTGGCAAGGCTCAAGTCCGGCAGGCGCGGCGCGGGCAAGGTTGCGTCCAGCGCGCCGAAGCGGTCGGCAAGTGTTTCAACCCCCGGCAGCAGCGCGGCAAGGCCAGACGCCGCAGCAATGGCAATTATGAGCGCGGGCCAGCGCGGCAACTGGCGCTTCAGCCCGACGATCAGGGCGATGGTGAACGCTCCGGTGGCCAAGGCGGGCAAGGACAGGCTTGCGCGCGCCGCCCACAGAGCGGGGATTTTTTTAAGGAAGGCCGCCGGTTCGTGGGTGACGGACAGGCCCAGAACATCCTTGATCTGGCTGGTTGCAATGATGATGCCGATGCCGATGGTAAAGCCGGTGATCACCGCCTCGGGCACAAAGCGCGCCAGCGATCCCAGCCGCAACACGCCCGCCACAGCCAGAATGACCCCGGCAAGGAACGTGGCACTGACCAGCCCGGCATAGCCATGCGTGGCGACCACACCCGCCACCACCACGATGAACGCCCCCGTCGGGCCGCCGATCTGCACGCGGCTGCCGCCCAGAAGCGAGATCACAAAGCCCGCCACAATCGCCGTCACCAACCCATCCTGCGGCCGCGCACCTGATGCGATGGCGATGGCGATGCACAAGGGAATGGCAACCATCGCAACCGACAATCCGGCCAGCAGATCGGCCAGTGCCGTGGCACGGGTGTAACCGTGCAGCATGGTCAGAAGCTTTGGCTTCAGAACCGGGATCGGCGCGGGGTTTGGAACATCTGTCATGGCAGGATCAGACGACGCCCTTGCCCCTGTTCTGTCAAGGGGAGGACCCCGGTCACACCGCCCAAACCCGCAGTTTCTTGTGTGATGCCACCCTTTACCCCGCGCAATCCCTCGTGAAGGAAAAGAAACTTCGAGATCACCCGAAATAATCCATCCGCCGGGAGGCATTGCCTTTTTAATGTATTTGATAAAGATACCGGGCGGCAATTGCCAATATGTTTGACGATTCAGAACCTGCCCACAAGCCACACGACATCGCTTCAAGGCTATAATCCGCACAGGTTCCGGCGCATTTTGCGGATCGACGCCGACGTGGCGTCACACCCCTCTTTTCCTTGGCCGGTCACAAACCTATAAGAAGGCGCCCGCCCCGGTTTACCCCCGAGTCGCGGGTTTTGCTTTTTTGAACAGGATCATCCCGCCATGTCGATACTCTCAGGCCTCTTTTCGTCAGACATGGCGATCGACCTTGGCACTGCCAATACGCTGGTCTACGTCCGCGGCAAGGGGATCGTTCTGAACGAGCCATCGGTCGTGGCCTATCATGTCAAGGATGGCAAGAAGCAGGTTTTGGCGGTGGGCGAGGATGCCAAACTGATGCTGGGACGCACGCCGGGCAGCATCGAGGCGATCCGCCCGATGCGCGACGGGGTGATTGCCGATTTCGACACGGCGGAAGAGATGATCAAGCATTTCATCCGCAAGGTTCACAAACGCACGACATTCTCGAAACCCAAGATCATCGTCTGCGTGCCTTACGGGGCCACACCGGTGGAAAAGCGCGCGATCCGGCAGTCGGTTCTTTCGGCTGGCGCGCGCCGCGCCGGGCTGATTGCAGAACCCATTGCGGCGGCGATTGGGGCAGGCATGCCGATCACCGATCCGACCGGCAACATGGTTGTCGATATCGGCGGCGGCACGACCGAGGTTGCGGTGCTTAGCCTTGGAGACATTGTTTACGCCCGGTCAGTCCGCGTCGGCGGCGACCGGATGGATGAGGCGATCATCAGCTATCTGCGCCGCCATCAGAACCTGTTGATCGGCGAATCCACGGCCGAGCGGATCAAGACCAGCATTGGCACCGCGCGGATGCCCGATGACGGGCGCGGGTTGTCGCTGCACATTCGCGGCCGTGATTTGCTGAACGGTGTGCCCAAGGAAACCGAGATCAATCAGGCGCAAGTGGCCGAGGCGCTTGCCGAACCCGTGCAACAGATCTGCGATGCGGTGATGCAGGCGCTGGAAACAACGCCGCCCGATCTTGCCGCCGACATTGTTGACCGAGGCGTGATGCTGACCGGGGGTGGCGCTTTGCTGGGCGATCTGGATCTGGCGCTGCGTGAGCAGACCGGCCTTTCAATCTCGGTCGCCAACGAATCGCTCAACTGTGTGGCACTGGGCACCGGAAAGGCGTTGGAATACGAAAAACAACTGCGCCACGTCATTGATTACGACAGCTGACTGACCGCGCGCGAGGCAGATCTTGGCCAGCAACCGCAGCAATCCCGAAGATTTTGCCCGCCCGATCCGGCGGATTTTCGTGGGCGGGCTGGTGGTTGTGCTGCTGGGTCTGTTCGTGTTGTGGCGCATTGACAGCCCGCGCGTGGAACGGTTCCGGTCGGCCCTGATCGACCGGGTGGTGCCCAACATGGATTGGGCGTTCTGGCCGGTGACCAAGGCCGCAGACATGGTCGACAGCTTTCAATCCTATGCCAGCCTTTACGACCAGAATCAGGAATTGCGCCGCGAGTTGCAGCAGATGAAGGCGTGGAAAGAAGCGGCGTTGCAACTGGAACAGCAAAACGCGCGGCTTCTGGAGTTCAATCAGGTGCGGCTGGACCCCAGCCTGACGCATGTGACGGGGGTGGTGCTGGTCGATTCCGGCTCGCCCTTCCGGCAGTCGGTTTTGCTGAATGTGGGCGCGCGCGATGGGATACAGGACGGCTGGGCGGCGCTGGACGGGATCGGACTTGTGGGTCGCATCTCGGGCGTGGGCGAACGCACCAGCCGGGTGATCTTGCTGACCGATTCCAACAGCCGCATCCCGGTGATCGTGCAGCCTTCTGGGCAAAAGGGGCTGGCGTCGGGTGACAACACCCCTGCCCCGCCCCTGGAGTTTCTGGAAAAGCCGGATCTTGTGCGCCCCGGCGATCAGGTTGTCACCTCGGGCGATGGCGGGGTGTTCCCGGCGGGCCTTCTGGTGGGGCAAGTGGCGCAAGGCCCTGACCGCCGCCTGCGCGTGCGGCTTTCGGCGGATTATGAGCGGCTGGAGTTTCTGCGCGTGTTGCGCAGCCATGCGCTAGCCCCCATTACCGATCCGGGCGGGCTGGTGGCGCCACCCTTGCGCGAACAGTTCGGACCAGAGCCGCCCACATCGCTGACCGGAGCTTCAGATGGCTGATCCGGCGGGGCGCGCGCAATGGACGTATCGTGCGATCTTCATCGGCGTCGCACTGGCGCTGTTCTTTTTCCGCCTGCTGCCATTGGGCACGGTGCCGGGAACTTGGGGCTGGCTGGATTTCACCATGCGCGCGCTGACCGGATCGGATGCAGTATCGCAGGCGCTGTTGCAACTGACCACCGGGTCGCCCAACGGCAGTTGGCCGGGGCCTGACCTTTTGTTGTGCGTCATTCTGGCCTGGGGTCTGCGACGGCCGGACTTCCTGCCCGCAGGCCTTATCGCGGCGGTCGTTCTGGCGGAGGATCTGTTGCTGATGCGCCCGCCGGGGCTGTGGACGGGCCTTGTGGTCGTTGCGACCGAGTTTCTGCGAAACCGCGCCGTTCTGACCCGCGAGTTTGCCTTTGCGATGGAATGGCTGATGGTGTCGGGGGTGATGGTGGCGCTGTTGCTGGCCTACCGTCTGATCTTTGCGATCACGTTTCTGCCGCAACCGGGATTTGGCTTTGCGGCGGTGCAGACTCTGGCTTCAATTCTCTGCTATCCTCTGGTCGTGGGGCTGTCGCGCATCCTGTTTGATGTCTACAAACCCGCAACCGGCGAAACCGACGCCCTGGGGAGACGGATGTGAGACGCAACGCCCGTGACAGCGAAGACAGTGCCCGCATCGTCGGGCGGCGCGCGCTCTTTCTGGGCGGGGCGATGTCGGCGATGGTGGCCGTTCTGGGCACCCGGATGCGGTACATGCAGGTCGATCAGGCCGACCAGTTCCGCCTGCTGGCCGAGGAAAACCGCATCAACATCCGCCTGATCCCACCTGCGCGCGGGTTGATCCTTGATCGTCTGGGCCGCATGATCGCGGGGAATGAACAGAACTACCGCGTTGTCATCACGCGCGAAGATGCGGGCGATGTGGGTGCTGTGCTGCACCGTCTGGCCAGCCTTGTGCCGCTGACCGACGAAGATATCGACAAGGCCACCAAAGAGGCCGCGCGCCGCAGCGCCTTTGTGCCCATCATCGTGGCCGACCGGCTGAACTGGCAGGATTTCTCAAAAGTGGCGCTGAATGCACCCACCCTGCCCGGCGTGGTGCCCGAGGTGGGGCTTAGCCGGATTTACCCGCTGGATACCGATTTTGCGCATATCGTGGGCTATGTCGGACCGGTCAGCGAAAAGGATCTGGCCGAGGTGGAAGACCCCGATCCCTTGCTGCAGATACCGAAATTCCAGATCGGCAAGATCGGTGTAGAACGCTGGACCGAAAGCACCCTGCGCGGCAAGGCGGGCGCCAAGCGCATCGAGGTGAACGCCGTGGGCCGCGTGATGCGCGAACTGGAACGGCAAGAGGGCGATCCGGGGCAGGACATGCGCCTGACGATTGATGCCGAGGTGCAGAACTTTGCGCAGGTCCGGTTGGGTAATGAAAGTGCCGCCGTGGTGGCGATGGATGTGGAAACCGGCGATATTCTGGCGATTGCCTCGGCCCCGTCGTTTGATCCTAATCTGTTCGTGCGCGGCATTTCGCAGGTGGATTATTCGTCGTTGACCGAAAACGACCACCGCCCGCTGGCCAACAAGGCCGTGCAAGGCGCGTATCCGCCGGGGTCTACCTTCAAGATGGTGACGGCGCTGGCGGCGCTGGATGCGGGGGCGATCACGCCGGAAACCACCTTCCGTTGCCCCGGATATTTCGAGATTGGTGGCACCAAGTTTCACTGCTGGAAAGGCGGCGGGCACGGGCCTGTGACCCTGCGCCGGGGGCTGGCCGAAAGCTGCGATGTCTATTTCTACGAGGTGGCGCAGAAGGTTGGCATCGACAAGATGTCAGAGATTGGCCACCGCCTTGGCCTTGGCGTGCGCCATGACCTGCCGATGTCTGCGATCACCGAAGGGGTGATGCCCAACAAGGCCTGGAAGGAAGAGCGTTACAAGCAGGCCTGGCGGATCGGCGATACAATCAACGCGGCCATTGGTCAGGGCTATGTGCTGACCTCGCCCCTGCAACTGGCCGTGATGACAGCGCGGATCGCTTCGGGCCGACAGATTCAGCCGCGTCTTGTGCATATGATCGGCAATGATGTCGTACCGATTGCCGACGCCCCGCCTTTGGGCTTGCAGGCCGCCCATCTGACGGCGGTGCAGCGTGGCATGTTCGAGGTGGTGAACGGCGCGCATGGCACCGGGAAATCATCCGCCATTGCCGACCCTGCGATGCTTATGGCGGGTAAATCCGGCACCAGTCAGGTGCGCAACATCTCGGCCGCGGAACGCGCACGGGGTGTGGTCAAGAATGAGCAACTGCCGTGGATCAGGCGCGACCATGCGCTGTTCGTGGGCTTTGCCCCGTTCGATGCGCCCAAGGTTGCGGTGGCTGCAATCGTGGAACATGGCGGTGGCGGGTCTACCGTTGCCGCCCCCATGGTGCGCGATCTTCTGTTGCGCTGCCTGACGGGCGGCATCCCGCCACTGACGGCTTACCCTGCCAGCCAGCGCGGCCGGATCGAGACGCAGTTCAAGGAAATGCCCCTTCGGGTGCAGGTGGATGACGGCAGCCCTGTGAAATCACGGGCGTGACGGGGCGAGCATGAGTTTTCTTGAATACCGCATCAAAACCGCGCCGCAGGGGCTGCAAAAAGTGCTGCACCTGAACTGGGCGCTGGTTTTGTTGCTGATCGCGGTGGCGTCAGTCGGGTGGCTGATGCTGTATTCAGTGGCGGGCGGGCATCTGGAAACATGGGCCGAACCGCAGATGAAGCGCTTTGCGGGTGGTATGGTGGTGATGTTGTTCATCGCCTTCGTGCCGATCTGGTTCTGGCGCAACATGTCGACGCTGGCCTATGTTGTGGCGCTGATCCTGTTGTTGATGGTGGAGTTCTTCGGTCAAGTCGGCATGGGCGCGCAGCGCTGGATCGACCTTGGCCCGATCACCCTACAACCGTCGGAATTGATGAAGGTCGCACTGATCATGTTTCTGGCGGCCTATTATGACTGGCTGGATGTAAAGAAAGTGTCGCACCCGTTGTGGGTGCTGGTGCCGGTGATCCTGATCCTTGTACCCACCGGGCTGGTGCTGACGCAACCCGATCTGGGAACGGCATTGCTGTTGATGCTGGGGGGGGCGGTCGTGATGTTCTGCGCCGGGGTCAGCTGGATTTATTTCGCCGTGGTGATTGCTGCGGGGGTCGGGCTGATCTGGGCGGTGCTGGCGTCGCGCGGGACGGAATGGCAATTGCTGCGCGACTATCAGTTTGCGCGCATCGACACGTTTCTGGACCCGTCAACCGACCCGTTGGGCGCGGGCTATCACATCACACAGGCCAAGATCGCTTTGGGATCGGGGGGTTGGGCTGGCAAGGGCTTTATGCAGGGCACCCAGACGCGACTGAATTTCCTGCCCGAAAAGCACACCGATTTCATCTTCACAACGCTGGCCGAGGAATTCGGCTTTGTCGGCGCGTTCTCGCTTCTGGCGCTTTATGCGGGCGTCATCATCTTTTGCATCGTGTCGGCGTTGCAGAACAAGGATCGCTTCTCATCCCTGCTGATCCTGGGGATTGCGGCGAATTTCTTTTTCTACTTTGCCGTCAACATGTCGATGGTGATGGGCCTTGCCCCGGTGGTGGGCGTGCCTCTGCCGCTGGTGTCGTACGGCGGGTCGGCGATGCTGGTGCTTCTGGCCGGGTTCGGGCTGGTGCAATCGGCGCATGTCCACAGGCTGCGATGATGGCGGTGCGCATTTACTTTGCGGCCGGGGCGGATCACTGGCCGCTTTACCGCGCACCCTTGGCGCAGGCGCTGGCCGAGGCGGGGGTCGATGCTGCGGTATCAGACCGCTGCGATGATCCGGCAGAGGTCGATTACATCATTTATGCACCGGGCAGCGCCTTGCAGGATTTCACCCCCTTCACCCGCTGCAAGGCGGTTCTGAACCTGTGGGCGGGGGTGGAGCGGATCGTGGGCAACCCGACCCTGTCTCAGCCCTTGTGCCGAATGGTTGACCCCGCGCTGACCTGTGGAATGGTTGAATATGTGGTCGGTCACACGCTGCGGTTTCATCTGGGGATGGACCGGGATGTGCGAAAACCTGCGCCGCATTGGGATCAGATCATCCCGCCGCTGGCGTATGAGCGGCCCGTCGCGATGTTGGGCATGGGCGCACTTGGCACCGCCTGTGCGCGCGCACTGACCGGCCTTGGCTTTCCGGTAACGGGGTGGAGCCGCAGCGCAAAGGACGTGCCGGGCATTACATGCCTGCACGGCGAAGCGGGGCTGGAGACTGTTTTGCGCGGGGCGTCGGTGGTGGTGACATTGCTGCCCAAGACGCCGCAGACTGAGAACCTGCTGGATGCGCGGCGGCTGGCTTGGCTGCCACGCGGGGCTGCGATCATCAATCCGGGACGCGGGCCGCTGATCGACGATGACGCGCTGCTGGCGGCGTTAGACAGGGACCATGTGGCGCAGGCGGTGCTGGATGTGTTCCGGGTGGAACCGCTGCCAGCGGATCATCCGTTCTGGGCGCATCCGCGTGTGATCGTGACGCCGCATGTTGCGGCCGACACCCGCCCGGCGTCGGCCGCGCGGGTAGTGGCCGAGAATGTGCGGCGAGGCGAGGCGGGTGAGGCGTTCCTGCACCGCGTGGATATGGCGCGCGGGTATTGACGCGGGCTTTTGTTGAGGGGCTGGATGCCTGCGGCGCGAGTATTTTCGCAAACATGAAATCGGCGGGTTGAGGGAAGCGGGGCGCTATTTCGGTCGCCGGAAGAAGCGCGCGCGGGCGTAGAGGTCTTCGAGCCGTTTGAGGCGGCTTTCGGTCTGGTCGCGCGTCAGGTTCTGCACGGCGGCGAGCAGGGTTTCGACAAGGACCGTCACGGTTACGGTTGAATCCCAAGCCGAGGGGGCCTCGATCTCACAGGCGAAGGTATGGGTTGCGTGGGCGCAGGCGGGTGACATCCAACGATCGGTGATAAGGATCACAACCGCGCCCAGTTCGGCGGCAAGTTCCACAAGCTGCGACAGCGACGGGTCATAGCGGCGGATGTCGAAAACCAGCAGCACATCGCCCGCCGCCATGTCCAGCAGCGCCGGGGGCCAGGTGTTGGCGATATCGGACAACAACTCCACCTCGGGGCGCACGACTTTCAGCATGGTGACCGCATAATCGGCGAGCGCATGGGTGATCCGCCCGCCCTTGATGAACACGCGGCGCGCGGGGTCGGCCAACAGGATTGCGGCCGCATCAAACTCGGCGTGGTCGATCTGGGCGAAGGTCGCCTGCAGGTTGCCCAGCACCGCATCGGCAAAGCGGTTCAGGATATGCGTATCGGGCACGCCACCAGCCCAGCGTTCGTGCTTGGCCAAGGGCGAGAGCAGCATCGCCTCGACCTCGCCACGCAGGGCATTCTGGCAATCGGGGTAGCCCTTGAAACCCAGTTTCTGCGCGAGGCGCACAACCGTTGGGGTTGAGACATCGGCGGCCTTGGCCAGTGCGGTGATCGAGCCGAGCGCCGCGACCGGATAATGGCGCAGCACATGGGTGGCCAGTTTGCGTTCGGTGCGCGTGAGATCCGGCAGCGCCGTGCGCAGGCGGGATTCAACGGTGGTGTTGGCATCCATCAGGAGGGTCCTTTGCACTCCGACTTAGAAACGATCGTAACAGCGCTTGCGGCACGGAAAGTATCTTGACAGTTCGAGCCATCACAGGGACGTTTGCGGCAGGAGCGCCTCTGACGCAAGAGGCTCGTACAAGGAAACGCAGCAAAATGCCGGGGCAGGTTCAAAACCCAGCGCGGGTCTTTCCGGCCGTGGTGGAGCACGCAGGCGCCGCCGGGCGGGTGGTGCTGATCTGCGAGCATGCGTCCTGTGCGATCCCTGCCGAATGGGGCGATCTGGGGCTGACACCCGAACAGGCGCGCGCGCATATTGCCTGGGACCCCGGTGCGCTGGAGGTGGCGCGGGGTCTGGCGCACCGGTTGGACGGCGTTCTGATCCATGCGCCGGTCAGCCGGCTGGTCTATGATCTGAACCGGCCCCCGCACAGCCTTGGTGCGATGCCCGCGCGGTCCGAGGTGCATGACATACCCGGCAATATCACGGTTGGTGCGGGCGAACGCGCGGCGCGCACGGCGGCGGTTTATGCGCCGTTTCACAGCGATGTACAGGCGGTGGTGGCCGGGCAGCTGGCACTGGGTCGCGCCCCGGTGATCATCACCGTGCATTCCTTTACGCCGGTTTATCGGGGGCATGCGCGCGCGGTGGAGTTCGGGGTGATCCACGATACCGATCCGCGTCTGGCGCAGGCTATCCTTGCGGCCTCAGCCCATCTGCCCTTGCGGTGCGAGATGAACGCGCCATATGCGGCGGCGGACGGGGTGACGCATATGTTGAAAATGCAGGCCCTGCCCTACGGTCTGCCCAATGCGATGCTGGAAATTCGCAACGATCTGATTGCAACGCCCGAGGCTTGTGACAGGATGGCGGCGATGCTGGCCCCGGTTCTGGCAAAAGCGGTGGCGGATCTGGGAGAGGACGCGTGATCCTTCCCGCCCTGACGACGATTGGCGTGACGCCGCCCCCTATCCGACCGAAACGAGGAAACACATGCCCGCGAACCTGACCTTTGATCAACTGAAAGCCCATGTCACCGAGGGTCGGATCGACACGGTGATCGGCGCGATTGTCGATATGCAGGGCCGACTAATGGGCAAGCGCTTTCAGGCGAATTTCTTTGTCGATGGCGGGTTTGAGGAAAGCCACTGCTGCAACTATCTGCTGGCGACCGACATGGAAATGACGACCGTGCAGGGCTATAAATCAACCTCGTGGGAGGCGGGGTATGGCGACTACGTCATGAAGCCTGATCTTTCCACCTTGCGGCTTTTGCCCTGGGCCCCCGGCACCGCGATGGTGATGTGCGATGTGCTGGATCACAAGACGCACGATCTTGTGCCGCATGCGCCGCGTTCGATGCTGAAACGTCAGGTTGCACGGGCGAAGGCCTTGGGTTTTGATGCGATGATGGCGACGGAGCTGGAGTTTTTCCTGTTCGAGGAAAGCTTCCGCGATCTGTTCGATACCGGCTACCGGGGCCTGACGCCGATGGCGCGGCACAACGTCGATTACTCGATCTATGGCACGGGGCGTGATGAAGGGGTGATGCGGGCCGTGCGCAACGGGCTTTACGGAGCGGGCATCCCGATTGAATGCTCCAAGGGTGAGGCGGATGCGGGGCAGGAAGAGGTCAACGCCAAGTATTCCGACGCTTTGGACACCGCCGACATGCACGCGATCATCAAGATGGGCGTCAAGGATATCGCGCAGGCGCAGGGCGCGTCGGTCACGTTCATGGCAAAGTATGATCACCGCCGCGCGGGGTCGTCCAGCCATGTGCATCAGTCTTTGTGGCAGGACGGAAAGCCCGCGTTCATGGACGCCGACGATCCGAACGGCATGTCGGCCTTGATGAAGCACTACATGGCCGGGCAACTGGCGCATGCCTCTGAAATCACTTATTTTCTGGCGCCTTACGTCAACAGCTACAAACGCTTTGTGGTCGGGATGTTCGCGCCGACCAAGGCCGTCTGGTCGCTTGATAACCGCACGGCGGGGTTCCGGGTCTGCGGCGCGGGCAGCAAGGCAGTGCGGGTGGAATGTCGCATTGGCGGGGCTGATCTGAACCCGTATCTGGCCTGTGCGGCGCTGTTGGCCGCAGGGCTGGATGGCATCGAGAAAAAGATGGAACTGGAGAACGAGTCGCGTGGCGATGTCTATCAGAGTGGGCAAGCGCGCGAGATTCCCCGCACTTTGGGGGCTGCCGCCGACGCGCTAAAATCATCGAAAATGCTGCGCGCGGCCTTCGGGCCCGATGTGGTTGATCACTATCACCATGCCGCGCAGTGGGAAATTTCCGAACAGAATCGCGTTGTGACCGATTGGGAACGCGCCCGTGGATTTGAACGCGCCTGAGGGCATGGAGAGCATGATGAAACCGATTGAACTGATCTCGCCTGTTGATGGCACCGTTTACGCCACCCGCACACCGCTGACGCTGATCGAGGCGCAGGCTGTGGCGGCACGCGCCCGCGCGGCGCAAAAGGGCTGGGCCGCGCGGCCCTTGGACGAGCGGATTGCGCTGGTGAAAGCGGGCGTTGAAAAGCTGAATGGCATGAAGGATGTGCTGGTTGAGGAACTGGCCTGGCAGATGGGTCGCCCGACTCGCTATGGTGGCGAATTCGGCGGGGTGAATGACCGCACCAACTATATGGCAAGCATCGCGCACGAGGCGTTGGCCCCGGTTGTGGTTGAGGATTCGGAGCGGTTCGAGCGGCGTCTTGCGCGCGAGGCGGCGGGGGTCGTGTTCATCATTGCCCCTTGGAATTACCCGTATCTGACCACGATCAACACGCTGGCCCCGGCGCTGATCGCGGGGAATACGGTTGTGCTGAAACATGCGTCGCAAACCTTGCTGGTCGGCGAGCGTCTGGCCGAAGCGTTCCATGCGGCAGGCATCCCCGCCGATGTGTTCCAGAATGTTGTTTTCGATCATGCCACGACAGAAACCCTGATCGCCGCGCGCGCGTTCAACTTTGTGAACTTCACGGGATCCGTGGGCGGTGGTGTGGCGATGGAAAAGGCCGCCGCCGGCACCTTTACCGCACTGGGGCTGGAGTTGGGCGGCAAGGACCCCGGCTATGTGCGCGCCGATGCCGATCTGGATGCGGCGGTGGACGGGCTGATGGATGGCGCGATGTTCAACGCGGGCCAGTGCTGCTGCGGGATCGAACGGATTTATGTGCATCACTCGCTTTACGATGCCTTTGTCGAAAAGGCCGTATCTTGGGTCAAGGGGTTGACGCTGGGCAATCCGTTCGATGCGGCGTCAACCCTTGGGCCCATGGCGAACAAGCGGTTCGCGCAGGTGGTCCGCGATCAGGTGGCCGAGGCGGTGGCTTCGGGGGCCAAGCCGCTGATCGACCCAAGCCTTTTCCCGGCGGATGACGGGGGCGCCTATCTGGCCCCGCAGATTCTGGTGAATGTGACCCACAAGATGCGGGTGATGATGGAGGAATCCTTCGGCCCCGTTGTCGGCATCATGCCGGTGAAAGACGACGCCGAGGCGATTGCCCTGATGAACGACAGCCCCTACGGCCTGACCTGCTCGATCTGGACCGCCGACCCGACTGCCGCCGCCGACATCGGTGCGCAGATTGAAACCGGCACCGTTTTCATGAACCGCTGCGATTACCTTGACCCCGCGCTCTGCTGGACCGGCTGCAAGGACACCGGGCGCGGAGGATCGCTGTCGTATCTGGGCTTCCATTCGGTGACACGCCCGAAATCCTATCATCTCAAAAAGGTGCTGAAATGACCCACTCTGTTCCCAACCGGAACTGGTCCTACCCAACGGCAATCAAATTCGGCGTCGGCCGGATTACCGAGTTGGCCGAGCATTGCAAGGCGACCGGCATCACGCGGCCTTTGCTGGTGACTGACAAGGCGCTGGCATCGCTGCCGATTACAGCACAAGCGCTGGATATTCTGGACGCCGCGGGTCTGGGCCGCGCGGTGTTTTCCGAGGTGGACGCGAACCCGACCGAGATCAACATGGCCGCCGGGATCGACGTCTTTCTGGCGGGCAAACATGACGGCGTGATCGGCTTTGGCGGCGGGTCGGCATTGGATCTGGGCAAGATGATTGCTCTGATGGCGCATCAACCAAAGGGCGTAACGGTCTGGGATCTGGAAGATATCGGCGATTGGTGGACGCGGGCGGATCGCACCAAGATCATGCCGACGCTGGCGGTGCCGACGACTGCCGGAACGGGATCCGAGGTGGGGCGCGCTGGCGTTCTGACCAATTCCGAAACCCACCGCAAAAAGATCATCTGGCACCCGGACCTGATGCCCGCCATCGTGATCTGTGACCCGGCGCTGACCGTGGGGATGCCGAAATTCATCACCGCTGGCACCGGAATGGACGCGCTGGCGCATTGCCTTGAGGCCTATTGCAGCCCGCATTACCACCCGATGGGTCAGGGCATCGCGCTGGAAGGTATGCGGCTTGTGTTCGAGAACCTGCCCAAAGTTTACGCGAACCCCAATGATCTGGATGCCCGAGCGCATATGATGTCTGCGGCGGCGATGGGGGCGGTGGCGTTCCAGAAGGGGCTGGGGGCGATCCATTCCCTCAGCCACCCGGTCGGCGCGGTTTATGGCACGCATCACGGCACCACGAACGCGGTCGTGATGCCGATGGTACTGGAATTCAACCGCCCCAAGATCGAAGGGTTGATCGAGGCTGCGGCACGCTATCTGGGCTTTGACGGCGGATTTGCGGGCTTTCACGACCAGGTCATGGAGTTGCGCAGCGCCTTGAATATCCCCGAAAACCTGTCGGCCATGGGTGTGCAGTTCGGCGATCTGGACAGGCTGACCGACATGGCGCTGGAAGACCCGTCGTGCGGCGGCAATCCGGTAGAGATGACAAAAGCGAACACGCGGGTGTTGTTCGATGCGTGCATGTAGTATCCTTTAACGGGTTCGTCGCTGCCGTTTTGCGACGGAGCCAAAGGGGATAGCTGCAAGCGGGGACGATGACCGAACGCCACATCGCTGAAATCGCGGTTGTCGGGGCCGGGGTGGTGGGAATGGCCATCGCCCTGCGTCTTGCAGCTGACGGGCGGCGGGTGACGCTGGTGGACCCCGAAGCTGCGGGATCAGGAGCCTCATCGGGAAACGCCGGGATCATCGCGGATTATGCGGTGCTGCCTGTGGGCACGCCAGCAGTTCTGCGCGCGTTGCCGCAGTTTTTGCTCAGCCGGACATCGCCGTTCTCTATCCGCCACGCGGCGCTGCTATCGCTTGCGCCGTGGCTGTGGCGGTTTGCGGTGCAATCCTTGCCGGGGCCGGCGCGGCGGAATGCGGCGGCGATTGCGGCGTTGACGGCATCGGCAGCCGCCGGGTGGCAAGACCTTGCGGCCGAGGTTCAGGGGGCCGCCCTGATCCGCCGCCGGGGCTGTCTTTACATGTATGAAACGGCGCGTGTCTTTCGTGCGGCGCAGGCTGATCTGGACTTGCGTCGCGCACTGGGCGTGTCGGTCGAACTGATCGAGGCGGGAGCTTTGGCCACGCTGGAACCCGGCCTGACAGCGGTTGAGGGCGGCGGCGCGTTCTTTCCGGATGCGCTCAGCCTGTCGGACCCGGCGGCGATGATGGTTCTGATGGCGGCGCGGCTTGCCACGGCGGGTGTGCAGCATCTGCGCCTGCGCGCTGATGCGCTGGAGCGGGGGGTCGACGGGGTTCAGATCACCGGGCCGGATTTGCGGCTTCACGCCCGCACCGTCGTGATCGCGGCGGGGGCATGGTCGCGCGGGCTGGCGGTTCAGGCGGGCGACCGTGTGCCGCTGGATACCGAACGCGGCTATCACGCCGAATGGGACATGGCGCGTCCACGCCTTTCGCGCCCGGTCAGCCCTACGGAACGCGGCTTTTATCTGTGCCCGATGACGGGGCGGTTGCGCGCGGCAGGAACGGTGGAACTGGGTGGGCTGGATGCGCCCGCATCGGCGCATCGTATCAACCGGCTGGTCGAGGGTGTGCAGGCCCTTTTCCCCGATCTTGGCCCGCCGGACCGGACGTGGATGGGCCATCGCCCGTCAATGCCCGACAGCCTGCCGGTGATCGGCCCGTCACGCGGCGGCGCGAATGTGATCCATGCCTTTGGTCACGGCCATCTGGGCCTGACGCTGGCGCCAGTCACAGCACAGATCGTGAGCGATGTGGTCGCGGGACGCGCGCCGGGGGTTGAGATCGCGCCCTATTCGGCAGGGAGGTTCTAGGCCGCTGGCACGGGGGCTGCCTTACTGGCCGTGCAAGGTCACTGGAACATTGGCCAAGCGTGCATCATCCCAAGGAAATTTTTTCGCCGAAAAGAAGGGGACTTTTGCGGGCCGGGCGGTTAAGGGAGCGGGGTCGGACGTTCGCAGGGGAGTAGCGGGTTGCGCAAGGCATTGGTCACGGGGTCGGCGGGGTTTATCGGATTTCATCTTAGCCAGCGGCTGTTGGCCGAGGGCTGGCAGGTGCTGGGTCTTGACGGGATGAGCGCCTATTACGACGTGGCGCTGAAACGCAGGCGGCATGCGATGCTGAGCCAATCGCCGGGGTTTCGTGCGGTAGAGGGGTTGTTGGAAACGCCGGGTTTGGTGGCAGGCCTGATGGCCGATCTGCGCCCCGATGTGGTGGTGCATCTGGCTGCGCAGGCGGGTGTTCGCTATTCTATCGACGCACCGCGCAGCTACGTCGAGTCAAATCTGATCGGCACGTTCGAGGTGCTGGAGGCCGCGCGCGCCACACCGCCACAGCACCTGCTGATCGCATCGACCAGCTCTGCGTACGGCGCGAATGAGGCGATGCCCTACGCCGAGACTGACCGCGCTGATCATCAGATGAGCTTTTACGCCGCCACCAAGAAGGCGGGCGAGGCGATGGCACATTCCTATGCCCATCTTTACCACGTGCCGACAACGATGTTCCGGTTTTTCACCGTCTACGGCCCCTGGGGGCGGCCTGATATGGCGCTGTTTAAGTTTGTGAAGGCGATCCTTGGTGGCGAGCCGATTGATATCTACAACCACGGCAACATGAGCCGGGATTTCACCTATATTGATGATCTGGTGACCGGCATCACCCGGCTGATCGACGCCGTGCCGGGCGACCGGGTTGCCGAATTCGACAGCCTGTCGCCGGTGGCGCCTTGGCGAGTGGTCAACATCGGCAATGGCGCGCCGGTGCCGTTGATGGAGTTTGTAGCGGCGATTGAAGCCGCGCTCGGGCGCACGGCGGTGAAGAACTTCATGGACATGCAGCCCGGCGATGTGCCCGCAACCTGGGCCGATGCGCGCCTGATCGAGGCGCTGACCGGACCCCTGCCCCGCACCGACGTGGCCACAGGTGTGGCGCGGTTCGTGGCGTGGTATCGCGAGTATTACAACGTCTGACGTCGCGCTTAACCGAAGGTCGCGGGGTCGGGGCCGATGCGGTCGCCCGCGTCGAGGCCCGCAATCGCCGCCATATCCTCATCGGTCAGTTGCGCGCCAAGGGTGGCGAGGTTCTGGATTTGCCCGGCCTTGCGGGTGGACCGCGGGATGACCGATAGCCCGAGTTGCAGATGCCAGCGCAGGATCACTTGCGCGGGCGAAAGACCGGTGGTGCGGGCAATGCGGTCGATCACCGGATGCTCGAAACTGCGGCCCTGCCCAAGGGGCGTCCAGCTTTGGGTGATTATGCCGCGCGCGGCATGGGCGGCGCGCAGGGCGGTTTGCTGAAATCGCGGGTGCAGTTCGATCTGGTTCAGAACCGGGGTCACGCCGGTTTCATTGGTCAGCCGGTCAATCTGGCCCGCGTCAAAGTTTGACACGCCGATCGAGGTGATGCGGCCTTCGTCGCGCAGCGCAATCAGGGCGCGCCAGGTGTCGACATACATATCTTTTTGTGGGCAAGGCCAGTGGATCAGGCACAGATCAAGCCGCTCCAGCCCCAGCCGCGTCAGGCTTTCATCCACTGCGCGCCGTGCTGCATCAAAGCCCTGCGCGTCATTCCAGACCTTGGAGGTCACGAAAATCTGGTCGCGCGGGACGCCCGCGGCGCGGATGCCCTCGCCCATGCCCGTCTCGTTGCCATAGATCGCAGCGCCATCAACAAGGCGGTAGCCCAGTTGCAACGCCTGCGCCGTAACATCGGCGGTCTGGTCCTTTGGCACCTGCCACAGGCCAAAGCCCATTTGCGGCATGGTTTTGCCGTCGGACAGGGAAAGGGTCGCGTTGCGCATGGTTTTACCCGGCTCCATTAACAATCGTTAAAGTGGCGCGATGTTGGGCGAAGGTCAACCGTGACCCTGCGGCGGATCTTCGCGGGGCAGGATATCGGCGCTTTCGCTTCGGCAGGGCCGTGTGCAGACTGGCAGCAGCTGGCAATCAGTTTTGCGCGGCCCCCAACGCAAGGTAATTCAGCGTGAATACCTCGCCCTGCGCGCCACCAAAGGCAAGGGTCATGGGGCCCCCACCAAGCACCGCACGATCCGCCAGCGGCAATCCACGTTCGGCAAAGGCAGTGGCGGGGTCCGGGATGACATCGCCGGACGTCAGGATCAGAACCGGCCCCGTGGGCAGCGGATCAATCGCGCGTTGCGGGGCCAGAATCCGCAGATCGGGGCGCAACAGGCGCAGGTTGCCGCCGATGTGGTAATTGGCAAAGACCGCCGTCGGGCGCAGGCCGCCCGCCAACCCCGCAAGCGGCGCAAAGTCGATGCTGCCAGTGGCTTTTCCGCGCAGCCGAAGGTCGGCCATCCCCGACAGAGTGACCAGTGCCAGCGCCAGCGCCACCGCCATGAACACCCGCGCGGCACGCAGCGACGGCGCAGGTGCGGCGGCAAGGATCACGCCGGGGGACGCAAGCAGCATGATCGGCAAAAGCCAGCGCGATTGCACCTGCGACGCGCCTGCGACCGCAATTGCCGCCAGTGTCAGAACGGTAGCAATGCCCGCCGCCCGCAGCAAAAGTTGTGCGGGCCAGTCGGGGGCTGAGGGTTGCCTGCGCCGGACATAGCGAAGGATCGCCGCCGCGATCAGCACCAGAACCATCCCCGCCAGCAGGCCGCCGAGGCCTTCTCCCAATCCCTCCAGCCAATCGGGATATCCGGAATCGCTGCGGTAGAGTTTCGCGGTGGAAGCAAAGGCCAGATCAGGGTTCTGCAATACCCAAACCAGCGGCATCGCCACCAGCGCCGCCATAACCAGACCCGCCAAGGCCATCGGGCCTGCGCGCAGCCGTTGCGGTGTTTTCGTGATCAGCGCCGCCAGCAGCAGTGCCAGCGGCAGCAGCCAGAAATTCGGCTTGGCCAACCCACCGATCCCCAGCGCCACGCCAAGCCAGATGTAATCGGCCAGCCGCCCCCGGTTCAGCACCGCAAGCACCGCGGCGAGGGTCCATGTGATTGCCGCCAGCAAGGCGATGGAATGGGTCGAGGCGCGCTGAAATTCCCACATCACATTGGGAAGCAGCACCAGAGACAGCGTTCCAAGCATCGCGCGGCGGTCAGATGCCACCTGTCGCAGCCCGATGAACAGGCCCGCATAAGCCGCCCAGAGGACAAGATTTTTCAGGATTGCCAGCGCCGCCGTCGTGGGGCCGAAGATTGCAAAACTGCCAACCTGAAGCCAGTTGTAAAGCGGCAGTTGCGGACCGTAACCCCAGCGCCAGTCCTGCGCCAGAACCAGCATCTCGGCCTCGTCCACCTCAAGCGCGCCACCAAGGGATATGCGCAATGCCGCCTGCGCCGCGAAGTAAAGCGCAAGTGCTGCCAGAAACCAGCGCGCGGGCGTCATAGCATGCCGGGCACGACCTGATCAGGCGGGCGATGACCATCGGCAAAGGTCTTGATATTGATGATAACTTTCTCGCCCATCTCGATCCGGCCTTCCAGTGTGGCGCTGCCCATATGGGGCAACAGCACCACGTTGGGCAATTCACGCAGGCGCGGGTTGATCTCGTGGCCGTGTTCGAACACATCAAGCCCCGCCCCCGCCAACTCACCGGCGCGCAGGCCGCGCGTCAGGGCGTTTTCGTCGATCACCTCGCCTCGGGACGTGTTCACGATCACAGCGGACGGTTTCATCAGTTTCAGCCGCCGCGCGTTCATCAGATGAAAGGTCGACGGCGTGTGCGGGCAGTTGATCGACACGATATCCATGCGTGCGACCATCTGATCCAGACTTTCCCACCACGTCGCCTCATGCTCGGCCTCCAGTTCGGGGCGCAGGCGCTTGCGGTTGTTGTAATGGATCTGCATCCCGAACGCGCGCGCGCGGCGCGCCACTGCCTGCCCGATCCGGCCCATGCCCAAAATGCCCAGACGCCGCCCGCCGACGCGCCCCCCAAGATGCGCCATCGGCGACCAGCCCTGCCATGCGCCCGCCTGCATCTCGGCCAACCCCTCGGGGATGCGGCGGGTGACGGCAAGGATAAGCGCCATCGTCATGTCGGCGGTATCGTCGGTGACCACTCCGGGGGTGTTGGACACAAGGATGCCGCGCTGGCGCGCCGTTGACACGTCGATATGATCAACGCCCGCGCCGTAATTCGCGATCAGTTTCAGTTTGTCACCCGCCAGCCCCAGAAGCCCTGCGTCGATCTGGTCTGTCACGCAGGGCACCAGCACATCGGCGCCTTGCATGGCTTTTGCCAGTTCATCACGCGTCATCTTGGCATCGGGATCGCGCAGGGTGACGTCGAAAAGTTCTTTCATCCGGGTTTCCACAACCTCGGGCAAGCGTCGCGTCACGACAACACTCAGGCGGCTTGCGGGCATGGCTTGGTTCCTTGCACTTCCAAATCGGGGCGTCTGGTGTCAAAGTGACGCCAAGTGCATCAAGGCACAAGCCCCGCAAAGAGGGCGCGCAGGGCAAGGGCGCAAAGTGGCGCGGCAGCAGGACAGGCGGATTGCGATGATCAGGGGCAAATGGGTATTGGCGGGCGCGCTGGCGCTTGGGGCTTCAGGGGTGACATGGGCCGAGGAAAGTCTTGCGACCAAGGTGCCGCCCGCGCGCCCCCAGACGCAGGTGGCTGTGGTGGAACCAGACGCAGCCCCGGTTGCGGAGAGCAAAGCGCCCGTTGCACAAGGGCCGGTGTTGCCGGGCAAACCGGTGCAGGACCCGAACCGGGGGGCGGTGACGAACCTGCCGCTGCCACGCTATGTCACGCTGAAAACCGGTGAGGGCAACGCGCGGCGCGGACCGGGCCTGACGCACCGGATCGACTGGGTTTTCACCCGCGCGGGCATGCCGCTGAAAATCACCGCCGAGTATGAAAACTGGCGCCGGGTCGAAGATGCTGAGGGCGCGGGCGGCTGGGTGCATTATTCGCTTTTGTCGGGCGTGCGCTCGGTGATGATCACTGTCGACAGCGCCGATCTGCATGACAGCCCCGATGCCACATCCGGCATCGTCCTGCGAGCCGAGCGGGGTGTTCTGGGCCGGATTGTCGAATGCGCGCCGGACTGGTGCCGCATCAATATTCAGGGCGAAAAGGGTTGGGTGCCGAAATCCGCCCTCTGGGGTGTGAACGCCGGCGAAGTGATGGATTGACCCCTTGCCGGGACAAGGCGGGTGCGCTAGCCCCCGACCCGACGAAACCCGACTTGATGAAACCTGACCCGAGCGAAGGGACGGCGTGATGACGGAACCCACCGCGACGCGGCTGAACCTTTCGGCAGGGCTTGCCTCGGTGGGCGTGGCCGCCCTACTCGTTGCCTTGAAACTATGGGCGTTGGGGGAAACCGGCGCGCTGTCGGTCGCCGCGTCACTGGCGGATTCAGCGATGGATCTGATGGTATCACTGGGGGCTACTGCGGCGCTGATCTATGCCGCGAAGCCCGCCGATGAGGATCACGCCTTCGGCCACACTTCGGCCGAAGACCTTGCGGCTTTGGGTCAGGCGCTGTTCATCCTGATTTCGGCCGGGGTGATTACCGCCGCCGCAGTGTCGCGGCTTTACACGGCGCGACCCGAGCGTTTGCAGGCGGAAACGAGTGGCATTGTGGTGATGGTCATTTCCATCATCGTGACGCTGGGGCTGGTTCTGTGGCAGGGCCGCGTTGCCGCGCGCACCGGCAGCCGCGTGGTGCAGGCGGACCGGCTGCATTATCTGGGGGATTTGCTGCCCAACATTGGCGCGATCATCTCGCTTGTCGCGTCATCTCAATTCGGGATGGCGCAGATCGATTCGGTGGTGGCACTGGGGGCGGCGGGGATGCTGGCGCTGGGGGCGTTGCGGATCGGCAAGGGGGCTTGGGATGCACTGATGGACCGGCGCGCTGATCCGCGGGTCATCGAGGGGATCGGGGCGATTGCGCGCGATTGGCCGGGGGTGCGGGGATTTCACGACCTGAAGACCCGAACGGCCGGCAGCCGGATTTTCGTGCATCTGCATATCGAGTTGGACGGCGATCAGCCCTTGCGCGAGGCACATGATATCGGCGCGTCGCTACGACGGGCGATTCTGGATGCCTATCCGCAGGCCGATGTGATCATCCACAAGGACGTGGCGCGCAATTGACGCGGGCCTGCGCGGGATGCGGGGGCGGAGCCTCCGGCGGGGATATTTTTGTCAAAATGAAAGAGTTACGCCGTGCGGGTGGGCAGGCGGTTTTCCAGCGCCCGGAAGGCCAGAACGATGATGCCGGTGATGACCATGTAGACCACGGCCAGCAGGAGGAGCGGTTCGTAGACAATGAATGTGTCCTGCCTGATGCGGCTGGAGACGGCAAAGATGTCGACCACCGTGATCGTGGCGACCAGCGGTGTGGCCTTGAGTTGCAGCACGGTTTCGCCGCCCAGCGTGGGTAGCGCGCGCTGGATCGCCTGTGGCAGCCATATGCGGCGCAGCACGGTCAGGCGGGGCATGCCCATGGCCTTTGCAGCCTCTAGCTGACCGCGCGGTACGCCTTTGAACGCGCCGCGCATGATCTCGCCCTCGTAAGCTGCAAAGCTGAGTGTCAGGGCGACGACGCCGTAGGGCCAGGCCTGCCGCAGAATCGGCCAGAACTCGCTTTGGCGGATCCAGGGGATTTGCGGGAAAAGCGAGCCAAGCCCGTAATACATGAGCCAAAGTTGCAGCAAAAGCGGCGTGCCCCGGATGACGGTGCAGAACACGCGGGCGGGGGCGGCAAGGAACCACGGTCCTGCGGCCTGTGCCAGACCAATCGGGATGGCGAGGACCATGCCGATGGTCGAGGTGACGATGAGCATCCAGATCGTGACCCAGATGCCTTGGGCGGCAAGTGGCAGGTATTTCGGCAGCCAGTCCCAGCGCAGCGAAACCACGCACCATGCTACGATGGCAACCCCGATGCCTAGCATGATCCAACGGCGCAGCGGCATGTATGGCATCACATGCCCCCCCCGGATATATTGGGCAATCCGCGCCGGGCCCAGCGTTCGATGCGGGCGAAAATCAGGGTCGATGTCAGAGACAGCAGCAGGTAAAGCACGCCCGCCGCCACGAAGAAGGTGAAGAAAGCCTTGGTGGTGCCCGCCGCCTGCCGGGTGGCCTGGGTCAGTTCGGCAAAACCTACCACTGCCAGAAGAGCGGTGTCTTTGGTCACGATCAGCCAAAGGTTTGCAAGGCCCGGCAACGCAAACGACAGCATCGAAGGCAGGGTGATGCGTCGCGCCAGAAGGCCGGGGGCCATGCCCATGGCGCGTGCCGCCTCGATCTGGCCTGCGGGCACGGCGAGGATCGCGCCGCGCAGCACTTCGGTGGAATAGGCGCCCTGCACAAAGCCCAGCACAAGGATGCCCGCGACCACGCCGTTCAGCTGGATCTTGGCATAACCAAAGCTGGCAAGCGTCTGGTTCAGCACGTCGGTCAGGCCGAAATACAGGATAAGGATCAGCACAAGTTCCGGCACGGCGCGCACCAGCGTCGTGTAGATCGCCGCAATGTCCTTGACGACCGGATTGCCGTAAAGTTTGCCGTAGGCCCCGGCGATTCCGATGATCAGCCCGACGCCGTAAGCGCCCAGCGCGATCATGATGGAATTGCCAAGGCCCCGCAGCAATGTCGCCCCCCAACCGGGGGGCGAATAGGCCAGAAGATCAAGCGTTGAGGCCAGAAGCGGCCCGCCGATCAGGCCGGACACGAAGAATCAGTTCCCGTAGATCGACGACGGGAAATAGGGTTCCGAGATCTTGTCGTAGGTGCCGTCGGTGATGACTTGGGCGATGCCTGCGTTGAACTTGGCTTTCAATTCATCGTCGCCCTTGCGAAGGCCGACACCGACACCTTTGCCCAGAATATCCTGATCATCGGCCACGGCACCCATGTCGGCGCAGCAGGCGGCACCGGCTTCGGATTTCAGGAAATCACCCAGCGCAAGGCTGTCAGCCTGAGTCGCATCAATGCGGCCTGCAACCAGATCCTGATTCGCCTCATCCTGAGTTTGGTAGATCTTGATCTCGGCAGCGACGTCTTCGAAATACTTGCGGACATAGGCTTCGTGGATGGTCGACACCTGCACACCGATGATCTTGCCGGTCAGGCCCGCCACATCCGGCGTGATGCCGCTGTCTTTGCCTGCCACGATGATCGTGGGCGTGTTGTAGTATTTGTTGGAAAAGTCGATGGTCTTTTCGCGTTCCGCCGTGATCGACATCGAGGCCATGATCGCGTCGATCTGGCCGCCGGTCAGTGACGGGATGATACCATCCCAGGCCACGGGAACAACTTCACATTCCATTTCTGCGGCGGCGCAGACGGCGTTGATCATGTCAACTTCCCAGCCGGAAAACTTGCCCGACGCATCGGGGGCCGCGAAGGGCGGATAGGGTTCGGCGGCGACGCCAACCTTGACAACCTCGGCAGAGGCAGCGGTTGCGAATGCCACGATCGTGGCGACAGAGAGCAGAAGTTTTTTCATGGTAGACCTCTTGTTGGTTCCGATCCGCGTTACGCCACGGATTTCAGGAATTGTTGCAGCCGTTCCGATTTTGGTGCGCCAAAGAGCGCCTCGGGCGGGCCTTCTTCTTCGATAACGCCATTGTGCAAGTATATGACATGACTTGCAACTTCGCGCGCGAATTTCATCTCGTGGGTGACCAGAATCATGGTGCGGCCTTCTGCCGCAAGATCGCGGATCACGTTCAGCACCTCGCCCACAAGTTCGGGGTCCAGCGCCGAGGTCGGCTCGTCAAACAGCATGGCGTCGGGTTCGATGCACAAAGCCCGCGCGATGGCCGCGCGTTGCTGCTGGCCGCCCGACATGAAGGCGGGGTAGACATCGGCCTTTTCGGCAAGGCCTACTCGAGCCAGAAGTTTGTGGGCGCGGGCCACCGCTTCGGCCTTTGGCACGCCCAGAACATGCACCGGCACTTCGATCAGGTTTTCCAGCACGGTCTTGTGGGTCCACAGGTTGAACTGCTGGAACACCATGCCCAGATGCTGGCGCGCCTTTTCGATCTGGCGGCGGTTGGCGGGACTGCCGTCGGGGCGCAGGGCAATCTCCTCGCCACCGATCACGATCCGGCCCGAGGTCGGGGTTTCCAGAAAGTTTATGCAGCGCAACATGGTCGATTTGCCCGAGCCCGACCCACCAATGATCGCCACCACATCACCCTGACAGGCCCGCAGCGATACGCCTTTCAGAACCTCCAGCGGGCCAAAGGACTTATGCAGCGCCTCGATTCGTATCGCTTCGGGGCGGTTGGGGTTTTTCGTGTTATCTTTGATGGCGGCATCCTGAGGCTGACACGATTTGTATTGAAGTTAGACGCCGGACTTGAAATTATGCAAGCGTATAATTGTGGTGCAAAATGAGCGGCGAGCGGCGGAAATTCACGCGTGAGGGGGAAGAGCGTCGGCGCGACGCTTTGATTGCCGCTGCGCTTGATCTGATCGCCGAGGGTGGCGCGCAGGCTGCGACCGTGCGCGCCATTGCCGAACGCGCCGGGGTGACGCCGGGGTTGATCCGGCACTACTTTCACTCAAAGGGGGATCTGACGCGCGCGGCGTATCTGAACCTTATGCAGCGCTTGACCCAAGGCAGTTTCGCCGCGCCGGATCATGCGACCGACACGCCAGAGGGACGGCTGGCCGCCGTTGTCGCAGCGTCACTGCGCCCACCTGTCATGACTCCGGGTGCCTTGGGGCTTTGGGCAGGCTTTATTCATCAGGTTCAATCCGATCCCGCGATGACAGAAGTGCACGAGGCGGGATATCTGAATTACCGCGATCTGTTGCAGGCCCTGATCGCCACATTGCCCGGCGTTTGGACCTCTGATGTGCTGCGTCAGCAGGCGATTGCCTGCAACGGCGTGATCGACGGTCTTTGGCTGGAAGGCTGTGCCTTGCCGCACGCCTTTGCCGAGGATGAAATCGCGCGGATCGGTGTGGCATCGGTCGGGGCGATACTGGGTGTGGACCTGCTGGCGCATCTGCCGCCCGTGGCAACAAAGGAAACCGACGAATGAGATATGCCGATGTAACCACCCGGTTGGCCGGTCTTGGCGGTGCCAAGTGGGAGGTTCACGCGCTGGCCCGCGCCAAAAAGCGCAGCGGTGCCCCGGTGATCGAGTTGACCATCGGCGAGCCGGACGTGCCGACCCCCATCGCGTTGATGGAGGTGGCCGCAACGGCGATGAAAGCCGGGCGCACCGGCTATTCGGATGGTCAGGGCGAGCCCAATCTGGTTCGCGCCTTGGCCGCGCGCTATACCGAGCGGCGCGGGCGATTGATCACGCCCGATCAGGTGATGTGCTTTCCCGGCACGCAGACCACGATCTATGCCGTGATGATGGCGCTGGCCCAGACGGGCGACGAGGTGCTGGTGGGCGACCCGATGTATGCCACCTATCAGGGCGTGATCGAGGCTTGCGGAGCAACCGTGGTTCCGGTTCCCCTTCGCCCCGAACACGGGTTCCGCATTCAAGCCGCGGATATCGCCGCGCGGATCACGCCGCGCAGCCGGGTGATTTTCCTGAACTCGCCGCACAATCCGACCGGTGCCGTGTTGCACAAAGCCGACATCGCCGCGATTGGGGCTTTGGCGATCAAGCACGATCTGTGGATTGTGAGCGACGAGGTTTATGAGGATCTGATATTCGAGGGCGTGGCCTTCGCCTCGCCCTTGGATGACGCGACGTTGGGGGACCGGGTGGTTGTCGCCTCGTCGATCTCAAAGTCCCATGCTGCACCCGGCTTTCGGTCGGGGTGGTGCGTCGGGCCTGCGGAGTTTGCGCGTCGTCTGTTGCCGCTGTCGGAGTCGATGCTGTTTGGCAACCAGCCCTTCATCGCCGACATGACGGCGGCGGCGATCAGCGCGCCGTCGCCCGTGGCCGCGGGCATGCGCAGCCGTTTCACGCACCGCGCCCGGATGATCTTTGAGGCGCTTGATGGCGTCGCGGGGCTGCATGTGCATGTGCCCGAAGCAGGCATGTTCGGCCTGATCGACGTGCGCGCGACCGGGCTTTCGGGTGATGCTTTCGCGCGGGGTTTGCTGGAACACGCCAATGTCGCGGTGATGCCCGGCGAAAGTTTCGGTGCGTCTCTGTCAGGGTGGGTGCGGGTCGCGCTGACCCAGCCTGACGATCTGGTGGCCGAGGCCTGCGCGCGCATTGCCGCCCATGTGCAGGGTCTGGCTGCGGGGAACGCGGCATGACGCTTTCGGTGGGTCAGGCACTGGTTGCGGGGCTGCGGGATCGCGGGGTCGAGGTCGTGTTCGGTATTCCCGGCGTGCATACTATTGAGCTTTATCGCGGCCTGCCGGGGTCGGGCATCCGGCATGTGACGGCACGCCACGAACAGGGTGCGGTGTTCATGGCCGATGGTTATGCGCGGGTATCCGGCAAACCCGGCGTGGCTTTCGTGATCACCGGGCCGGGGGTGACGAATGCGCTGACCGCAATGGCGCAGGCGCGCGAGGATTCGGTGCCTTTGCTGGTGATTTCGGGGGTGAACCGGCGCACGTCCTTGGGACAGGGGCTGGGGCTGTTGCATGAACTGCCCGATCAGGCAGGCATGGTCCGCGCGCTTTGCCCCAGTTTTCAGGTGACGGGGCCGGAAACGCTTGAGGCAACTTTGAACCTTGCCTTTGCGGCGCTGGCGACCGGACGCCCCGGCCCGGTGCATCTGGAGGTACCGACGGATGTGATGCCGCTGCCCTGTGCGGCCTTGCCCGCGCCTGCCGCCGTGCAGCCCCCTGCCCTGCCCGCCCCTGCGGTTCTGGCCGGGGCGGCGCGGAAACTGTCAAGCGCCAAACGCCCGGTGATCCTTGCGGGCGGCGGTGCGCGCCGGTGCGGGGCCGCTTTGCAGGCCTTGGCAGAGGCGCTGGATGCCCCCGTCGTGCAAACGACCAACGCGCGGGGGCTGATGCACGGGCATCGGCTGTGCGTGCCCGCGTCGCCCAGCCTGCATGCGGTGCGTGATCTGATCGCGGCGGCGGATCAGGTGCTGGCCGTCGGCACCGAACTTGGGATGACCGATTACGACATGTATGTGCGCGGCGGTCTGCCCGACTTGTCGGGGATGATCCGCATTGATCTGTGTGCGGCACAACTGGCGCGCCATCCGGCGGCCCTGCCTTTACAGGCGGATGCGGCGGCAGTGCTGGCGGCACTTTTGCCGGAGCTGACCCCGCGCACGGGCGACGGGGCGGCGCGTGCGGCGGCCGCCCGCGATGCGGCCTTTGCCGAACTGACCCCGGCGATGCGGCATCAGGTGGCGATGCTGCGCGCGATGCAAGCCGCCGTTCCGGGCGCGATCATCGTTGGTGACAGCACACAGCCGGTTTATGCCGGGAACCTGTATCATGACCACGACCGCGCAGGGGGCTGGTTCAACGCCGCCACCGGTTACGGCGCGCTTGGCTTTGGCCCCGGTGCCGCCGTGGGGGCAGCCCTCGCCGCCCCCGGCACCCCGGTGATCTGCCTGATCGGCGACGGCGGGCTGCAATTCAGCCCCGGCGAGTTGCGCACGGCGGTGGATGAACGCCTGCCGATCACCTTTGTCGTGTGGAACAACGCAGGCTTTCGCGAAATTGCCGAAGCCATGGCCGACGTGGGCGCGCCGGTAATTGGCTGCGACCCAAGCCCGTTGCGAATGGAGCCCTTTGCTGCCGCCTGCGATCTGCCGTTTGCCAGCGTCGGGAATTTACCTGAGGAGCTGCAAGCGGCGCTTGTCGGGCGCAGCCCGGGGCCATGTCTGATCGAGGTACGGGCTGGCTGATCTGCGCTTTGGCCGCTTTAGGTTCAGGGCATGATGCGCGCCGGGAAATGCCTTGGCGGGGTGGCAAAACCTGCGCGGCAGCGTCAGGAACCCGCCCCGCCCGTTGCGGCAGGCTGAATATTCGGGGCGTAAGGACGTGCAATGACGGCCCACCTGCAAAACATTCCGGGTGATGCAGAAACCTTCGCGTTGAAGGAAGATTCGAGGCCGGCAGGTTCCTGATTGGTTAAATTTTTTTTGGGAACAGATTTCTACAAAACAATCGCTCTGCCAAGGCACCGCTTTGGCGGGCAAGGCGGAAAGTGACTTGAAACTTCGGTGAAAACCAAGCAACTAAACCTAAGGACGCGGTCAGTCCCGTTCACTCAACCGGAGTGTGGAATTGGGTTTTTCTTGTGAATTTTGACCAACGCAGCACCATGAATGATCAATCCATTGCATCCGAACCTGATGCGGTTGACCTGATTGCGCTTTTGCGCACGCTTTGGCGCGGGAAAGTCACGATACTGGCGGTGATGCTGGCCGTCGTGCTGCTTGCGTGCGGCTATGCTTACGGGGTTGCGACGCCGGTTTATCAGGCGACCTCAGTCGTCATGCTGGAAACGCGCGAAGGGTCTGTTGCGGGGCTCGACTCGGTTCTGGGCGGGCTTTCTGCGGATACGTCGATTGTGAACACCGAAGTAGAGGTGCTGCGGGGACGCACGTTGATCGGCCGGGTCGTCGATGACCTGAACCTGATCACCGATCCGGAGTTCAATGTGGCCTTGCAACCGACCGGATTGGCGCAAACACTGCGGGCGCAATTGCCACGGGCGGCCCAACTGCCCCAAAGCCCCGAGGAAAAGGGCGTGGCAGACCGCGCGTCAGCCATATCAGAATTGCTGCGCGCCGTTACGGTGCGCAATATTCCCAACAGCCTTGTTTTTCAGATCACCGTGCAAAGCACATCCGCGCAAAAAGCTGCGCTGATTGCCGACACAATCTCGCGTCTTTATATTGATGATCAGTTGAAAGTCCGGTTTGATGCGACCGAAGTGGCGACGGCCTGGCTGGCCACGCGCATGGCCGACCTGCGCGCCTCGTTCGAGGCGGCAGAAACGGACGTTCGTGATTTCCGCAATACGACCAGCCTGATTGATGCCGAAACCCTTGATGGCCTTGACCGGCAACTGAAGGAAACGCGCCGCCGTCTTGAACAGATTTCCGGGCAGATTTCGATCAAGGCGGATGTGCTGGCACGCATGGCGGCGCTTCAGGACCCGGTGGCTCAGGCGGAAGCCTCGAGCGATGACAGCTTGTTGCGACTTGCCCAGCGCGTCAGCGGCGGTGACACCACTGCAGATGCGCAACTGCTGACCGATCTGCGCCGCTTTGTGGTTCTGACCCAGCAGGACAGCGACCGTCTTGACGTTCAGCGCCGGTCACTTGGGCAAGCGGAAAAAGGCCTAGCCTCCGATATCGAACGGCAGTCGCAGGATCTTGCCAAACTTGAAATTCTTGAACGGGAGGCCGAGGCAAGCCGGGTGCTGTTCGAGCATTTCCAGACCCGTCTGAATGAAACATCCGCCCAGGCTGGCATCCAAAAAGCCGACAGTCGCGTTCTGTCGAATGCCGTCATCCCCGATACGCCAAGCACGCCCCGCAAATCGCTGATTGTGACCATGGCGACGATGCTGGGGTTGATGCTGGGGGCCGGGCTGGTTCTTTTGCGCGAGATGCTTGCGAATACTGTCCGCACCAGCACAGATCTGGAGCAATTGACCGGGCGTGTCGTTCTGGCGCAGATCCCCATGATCCGGGAAAAGACGCGCAAAGGTGTGCTGGATTACCTTTCAAGGAAACCGACCTCGGCGATGGCAGAAGCGGTCAGAAACCTGCGGACAGGTATTCTTTTGTCTGCGGTGGACAGGCAGCCAAAGGTCATTGCAATGACATCGTCGGTTCCGGGCGAAGGCAAGACGACCACGACCCTTGCTCTGGCGCAGAACCTGACGGCTATGGGGCGCAAGGTTCTGGTCATTGAAGGCGATGTCAGGATCTGCTCGCTCAGCATGTATTTCGATGATGTGCCAAAGGATGTGCCCGGCGTCGCGGCGGTGATCATGGGAGACGTCAGCCTGACCGACGCCGTCCGTTCGATGCCCGCACATGGCGACATCTTGTTTGGCAAGAAAGTGTCGGTAAACGCCGCCGATCTTTTTTCGTCGGGGCGGTTTACCGATCTTATGGCCGAGGCGCGCGCGGCCTATGATTTCGTTCTGATTGATACCCCGCCCGTTCTGGTCGTTCCCGACGCACGGGTCATCGCCCAGCACGCCGACACCACCGTGTTATCGGTGCATTGGGACAGCACGAGCCGAAACCAGATCGTTGAAGCGCTGCACCAGTTGACGATGGTCAATGTTCCGATTGCGGGCCTTTCCCTGAACCGTGTCGATCCGAAACGGATGCGAAAATATGGCTATGGCGGCAAAAACGGCGGCTATGGCGGATATTCATCCTATGGCGCAAAATACTATTCCAACTGACCGGGGCGGGCCTGTCGCGCACCCGCCGCCCTTGTTGGTGGCGGGGCCATTTCCGCCGCCGGTGCATGGGTTTTCGGCGATGACGGCGGCCCTGAGCGCCAAGATCGGAAAGCGGCGCGATGTCGAAATCTGCGATTTGTCGTCGGCGCATCCCGCTGCGATTGTCCGGCATCTGAGTCAGACGGCAAGATGCCTTCGCGCGGTTGTGCACATCATCGGCTTTCGGATCAGGGGAGGTCGCCATTTTTCCATCGGTGCGAATGCCGGATGGGGCATGCTTTATACCCTGATCCTTGTGGCGGTCGCGAAGGCTGCGGGTCTGCGGATGTTTCTGCATCATCACTCCTACGCCTATATCAACCAACGCTCTGTCATCATGGCGTTGCTGAATCTGGTCGGGGGAAAGCGGCTGCAGCATGTGTTTCTGGCGCAGGTAATGGAACACGCTTTCTTTGACCGCTACCCGCAAAAATCCACGGCACTGCTGCTTTCCAATGCAATTTTCGTGCCCCCCGGACAGCCGCGCGCAATGCGGTTTGGCGCACCGATCCGGGTCGGGTTGCTGTCGAACCTTGGTGCCGAAAAAGGGCTTTATGATTTCATCGAAACGGCCCGCCGGGTAAAGGCCGGGCCATTGCAGGTTGAAATGGTTCTGGCCGGTCCCGCGCCACGGCCTCAGGATGCCAAAGCGATCCGCGCCGCCGTGGCAGAGGGGCTGCTGCAGGCGTGCGGGCCGCTTTATGGTGCAGATAAAGACGACTTCTTTCAAAGCCTTGATCTATTTCTGTTTCCAACGCGCTATGTGAACGAAGCCCAGCCAACTGTGATTTACGAGGCGCTGGCTGCGGGTGTGCCGGTGCTGGCCTTTGCGCGCGGTGCGATTGCCGATCAGGTGCGCGGTTGCCTGAAAACCTTACCTGTCGGATCGGATTTCGTAAGTGGTGCGGTGGCGATCATCCAGACATTAGCGGGAATGTCCGAGGCAGAGCGAAACCGTATTTCTGCCGCCGCCACCGCGCGTCACGCGCAAGATCAGGACCAGGGTTCGGCAACGCTGACGCTATTGGCCACCGTTCGTTAACGATCAGGCAGGGCGGATACCGGTGCGGTTGCTGCAAAGAGCCATTACCCCTTCGGCAAAACGCGCAACGTCGCCTTTGGGCGCAAATGTCAGGGCCGCTTCACACATCCGGCGCCACAGGGCCTGATCCGTTGCAAGAAGGCCCATGAAATAGGCCATGCCTTCGGGATTGTCCGGCTCGATGACAAAGCCGTTCACACCGTTGCGCACCAGAAGGTCGCAGGCCCCGCAGGTGTCGGACAGGATGACAGGCAAGCCCATCGCCAGCGCCTCGATCACGGCATTGCCGAACTGTTCTTCAACACTTGGCAGCAAAAGGGCCAGACTGCGGCCCAGAACACGGGCAATGCCATCACTTTGCAGGAAGCCGTGGAAAATCACATCGTCACCCAGCCCAAGCGCGCGCACTTTTTCGCGAAGCTCTGCTTCAAGTGCGCCCGAACCACAAAGGTTCAGGCGGCGACGGATTTGCGCCGATCTGACATAAATGGAATACGACTCCAACGCCATGAAAAGGTTCTTTTTCGGAACAAAGCGCGCAACGATCGTAAAATCACGTTCCTCGAAAGGAAGGCCATCCGGGGCCGGGGCCGTGCCAGCCATCGAAACTATTCTGGCGATTGAAAGGGTATTATATTCGCCGTGAATTTTCTTTCCAGAAATTCCCTGAAATTCAAGATAAGACTTGGACCGATAACCCGATCCAATCGCCCCGCAATACGGCGTCATCCACCACGATTTAACGTATTCCCGGAATGCTCTGCGCGGCCGGTCATCAAACTTTGAACATCCCATCGTGAAAACCCGGTTTCCGAAAAGCCGCAGGATCAGCGCAAAGATCAGTATTTCAGGTCGCTCATAATGACACAGAAACCATTCCGCCTTTCCTGTTTTGCGGCGCGCCCGCAGCATTGCAAACAAAATCGCAAGTCGGCTCGCACGTTGCGTGCCGGACATCAGGGTCTGCCGGTCAAAACCTTCGGCTTTGCTTGAAACCCAATTGTAGGTGTCGCTGGATTGATACAATTCCAGCCCAACGACACGCCTTTCGCCAAGATCGGCAACCGCCTTGCATCTGTCGTTATGCATGGGACCGAAATTGTCCCAAACGAAGACTATTGGAAGTTGCGTCGGATGACCTGCTGGCATTGCATCGTTCATGATTTTCAGTTGGCCAAGCATAGTCAACAGGGCAACGGGATGCCAGATCAGTCTTGCGCCTCACACGATCCGTATGCTTCGCAACCCTGACCGCTGCAACGTCGGCCACCAGCCCGGAGTGACCGAAACAGCGGTCAGCGCCTGTACCGACAAATCGTCATAGGTCAGTGTCACATTGAACGTGCCGGTCAGCCCCAGAATGCCAGGAACATCCGCGGCACGCGAGGCAATCGCGGCCCCGGTCGGAATATGCGATGTGACAACCGCCCCCTCTTCCAACTGCGCGCCCCACACGGTTGCGTCGTTGATCGGCCCCGAAACCTCCCACTGGTTGACCGGGGCGCCAGTTGTTGCCGGACCAAGCACCATGGAAATGGTGGTGTTTTCGGTGACAACAAAGCTTGTCGTCAGGCTGCAACGATACCATCCGCCTGCCAACGGGCTGATTGTGGCGGCTGTGTTGATATTGGAGGCCGTGCTTGCAGTTGCCACAATCGTTCCTGCAACAAGATCGAAGGTTGCATTGCCCATGCGCGGATACGTCCCCTGTATCCGCAGGCCCAAAAGTGCGCCGGACGGACCTGCCTTGGCGTAGACGGACGCGGTATAGGTCGCGACACCGGGCGCGCCTGATGCGTTGGACGCGTAGCAGATTTCGGTCGACGATGTGCGTGTCAGGGTCGTTGCGGACAGCGTGCCATCGGGTGCCGCTGCTCCGACGGCACCCGTCAATCGCGCCTTGAACCAGGCGGCATCCGTGAAGTCGCTGCTTTGATCCGCAATGTTGGTCGCATCCGGTTCGATCAGCAGTCCAAGAGGCACGCCCGCACCGGTGTGATCAAAGCGCGGCAGGTTGGCTGCCACCGCCGCAAGCACCCCGTCCGAGGTCACCCGCAACGCCGCCCCCGCGCGAGTGAAGGACAGCACCTGTGCAAGGCTTTTCGGTTTGCCTTTCGCGCGATAGGTGCCCGTCGTGAAATCAAGAGCCAGCGCAGGCGCGGATGGGCGGACCCTGCGCACCGATACGACGGAAAGATCCGCCGTCAGCCTCATGCAAGTACCATGGCATGAATGCCGGTCGCCGTAGTGCCCGTGGCCCGCACCCGTTTCGTGCCGACCGGCAGAATGGAAAAATCTGCCAGCACGACGGTACGGGTCTGCCCGAAAACGCTCACAAGGCTGATCGTGCCCCCGGTTTCCACGTAAAGCGCAATGGCGACCTGCGCCAGATCAGCACCGTCCGAGGGCGTCACCGGCACGATATCGGTGGCGGGGCCGGTGATGGAAGCAGTCTGGGAAAGGAATGGATTGTTCATGGTATCCTCTGAATTTTGAAAGTTCAGCCGCAGGTTTTCTTGGCTGCAGAGGATGTTGAGAAGGGGTTAACAAATTCTAGGGTCATCGCGCGCCCGGATCAGAAGGAACACGACCATTGCGGGGCCCTATCCGGGATCGAAGTGACGAAACCGCAAATCGACTCGCAAAACTCAGAAGGATCACGATGTAAAAAAACCGAAGTGTGTTGCGGGTCGGATAAGTGAATTGAAGATAAGTGGCGAGAGAGAAAATGGTGATCGAAATGAGAAAAAGAAGATAATTTCTTCGTTTGAAAAGTGAAAAAAGACTAGAGTAGGAGTACCCAACAACAAGAAAATAAAGGACGATAAATTGAATGCCAAAAATTCGAACTTCTGACGTTGCGCCCAGTGGAACGAACCGGCTCAGTCGAAGCTGAAAATTTAGATACTGCGAAGCATACCCATCAATGAAGCTTGGAAACGGTGACATTGCAGTCAACTTGTACCCCATCGGGTAGTCGTGATGGCTGTAAAGAAACCCATCGCCCTGCACAAAAACACCCTCAAGAATATTTCCCATCAGATCAACGATGTTCAGTTTTGAAAAATCCAGAGATTGGTCAAAATAGACGAACAATGATGCCAGCCCCTGCACAGACGAGCCCCGGCCATTCAAACTGTTAACTAAATTCAAGAATGCCAACAGAATAGCTAAAATCGCAAGCCCCTTGTGCCACTTTCTGGGGGACATCAGTAGCGGCATTGCGAATGCAGCAGCATAAACAACGGAAATTCTGGAATGAGCAGATATATTGAACAGCAAGAACCAAAGTGCTGGCAGGGCAAGCAGAACTGCCTGCTTTCTCTTCCCACTCACAATCGAAATCGCCAAATACACGATTATTGCCAAACCAACCAGCCCCTGAACAGAGTGGATGAACAGATTAACCGGATTTTTTACGGCTACTCCCGCAGGGGATGACATCAGGATATATTGGCTATTGCTCAGTACAATGCTGAAATCCAATATGTAAACATGATAGATGGAAAACGCGACCAATAGAAAGGCAACAGGCGAAATGTTTCGCTCACGGCTTTTCTGATTGAACGCAGCAAGGCCAATGCGCGCGTTGGCGTAAGCATTACCTCTTTTCCGAAACAGGTAGATGAACAAAAGAAACAGATAGATTACCGAAAAATAAAGAACATTTGCTCCACCAAATTCAACCTGCCCACCGCGCGACCAAGTTCTAGCAAACGTCGTGATGAAACCCGCCTTCCAGGCGAACGCTGCACCCACTGTCTGAAGCGATATGATCGCAAGTGGAATGGCTAAAAGGTGGCCGCGCAGGATGCTTAAAACAGCATGCGACAAGGCAAGAAATGAAAACAGAACGGTCAGTTCAAACATTGATCCGCAATTCCGCCCAATGCCCGATGTGGTAAGGCGAAGTGCCGGTCATTTGCTCTTCCTCCACACCATCATCAAAACCGCCACCTCCGCCAGCAACGCGCAACCGGCGGCAACAACAATGGTCTGCCCCAGAACCAGAGGCTGCAGGGCCACCAGCGCATAGCACAGCATGGTAAAAAACGCGAATTCTCCCTGCCGGTTCAGCGCGACAAGAGGCTGCGCAAGGGTTGTCCAGATCGTACAGGTGGCGGCAGCGCCCCCCAGAAGGACAAACAAGATGTAATCCGCCACCAACTCCCCCTTTGACAGCAAAGCAAGCAGATCGGGCCCAAGGACCGAAAGGACCAATGCCGCCGGAACCGCTGTCGCAAGCGTCAGGCGCATGTTCAGGCGCATGAGGCGCTGTGTCAGGCCGGTATTGCCAGCTTCCTGACTGCGGGTCAGTTCGGGCAAACTGGCCCGGACCAGAAGCCCCGAGAATTGCAGTGGAATCCGTGTCAGCATGCGCGCAGCACCGTAAAGACCCGCCGCCGCCGGACCCAGTGTCCAGCCGATTGTCAGCAGCACGCCCTGAACCCCCAGAGCGTTGGACAAAGACAAAGTAAGCGCCGACATAGAGGGTGACATCAAACGGAGGAACGTCGCCCGATCGGCCGCCGCCCAGCCAAGGCGGCTCCACGGTTCCAGCCTTGCCAATTGCACGCCATAGGCCACAACAATCGCAATCCGAACCAGCACCAGCAAAGCTGCGGCCGCCATGATGCCAAGGCCGGACATCGCGGCAATGGCAACCAGAATTCCCGAAACGGGGATCGACAGGCCCTGCTGCAACGTCTCCATCGCATAGCGGTGCGTTGCGTGAAAAACCCCGCGAAAGACCGCCTGCTGCAACCCTGCAATGGACTCGATGACCACCAGCACGATTGCGATGCGGTACGACAGCGCCGGGAACGGACCCACAGCCGCGCCGCCGGGCCAGAGCAACACGGCACCCAGCGCAACGGTCAGGACGATGGCCGAAATCAGGCACATGAACACCCATACCGATTGCAGCGCCTTGCGTGCCGCCACCCCGTCGTGCCGCGCAAGAGCACGGGTCAGATCAACCGCCAGCGCATTTCCCATGCCAAAATCGGTCAGCAGAATATAGGTCGGCACCGCTGTCAGCATCAGCCAAGCGCCATACCCATCTGCGCCCCAGGATGAGATCAGAACCGGCACAAGGCAGATCTGCACCGCCGCCACCCCGGCTTTGCCCACAAGGTTCGCACCAAAGCCCTTTGCAAGGCGGCGGGCAATATCCCCTTGATTTTTCAGGAATGAAAGGCGGCGTAACACCCCGGGGTCAGCTCCTGTCCATCAGTGTTTTGACAGAAAATCTGCATAGGCATGCGCGATACCGTCCCTCAGAGGTCGGGTCACGTTCCAACCCAGATCATGCAGGCGCGTGCTGTCCATCAGCTTGCGCGGCGTGCCGTCCGGTTTGGTATCATCGAACTGAAGTTCGGCGCGATAGCCAACCACGTCGGCGATGGTTCGGGACAGATCTTTTATCGTCACCTCAACGCCGGACCCTACATTGATATGGTCATACCCGGAGTAGCCTTTCAGCAAAAACACAAGGGCATCCGCAAGGTCATCACAATGCAGAAACTCCCGCAGTGGCGTACCCGTACCCCAGACCACCACCCGTGGCGCGCCCGCCAGTTTCGCCTCGTGGAATTTGCGCAGCAGGGCGGGAAGAACATGGCTGGTGTCCGGATCGTAATTGTCGCCCGGCCCGTAAAGATTGGTCGGCATGGCCGAAATCCAGTCGCGCCCGTATTGGATGCGGTAAGCCTGCGCCAGCTTGATCCCCGCAATTTTTGCAATTGCATACCATTCGTTGGTCGGTTCCAGCGGCCCGGTCAGCAAAGCCGCTTCGCGCATGGGTTGAGGGGCAAGTTTTGGATAGATGCACGACGAGCCAAGCAGAAGAACGCGCGCCACATCCGCCTCGTGTGCGGCCTGCAGGATGTTCGCCTGAATCATCAGGTTCTGATACATGAAATCGACCGGAAAGTCGGAATTCGCTTTGATCCCGCCGACCTTGGCCGCTGCCAGCACGATGGCATCGGGTCGCGCATCGGCCATCCACGTCTGCACGGCCGCCTGATTTATCAGATCAAGGTCGTCCCGGCCAACGGTGATGATCGTGCAGCCTTCTCCGGCCAGACGGCGCACCACGGCCCCCCCGACCATACCGCGATGTCCGGCCACCCAGATGCGTTTTCCCGCAAGTTCAAATGCCATGTCAGACACCGTCCCGTTTTTGTAGAAACACAAGCAGGGTGCTTACCATGCGCCGTGGCAAAAGCCGGGTAACACCCATCACGATGCGCCAGGCCAGAACCGATTTTCCGAAATACGCCGGCTCTGATTCCCAAGTATAGGCGCAGTGCTGCCAGACACGGGCAGGAAACCAGCGTCGCAATGCGGCAAATGTGTTCAGCTTGTAGACGGTCGGAAACACATCCTCTTCCTTTCGCCCGTCCTGTACCCGTGCCACGACGCGAGCGTGAAACCGGTTTGGCACCAGCCGGGCCGCAATCGCGATATAGCCCCATCGGTTCGGGGTGCGCGCGCAAAACCAGCCGCCCGGTTTCAGGACCCGTTGCACCTCGGCGCTGAACGCTTCGGGGTCCGGGATATGTTCCAGCACATGATCACTTAGAATGAGGTCAATGCTGGCATCCTCAAGGTCCAGTTTGCCGCTCTGAGGGATCAGGAATGCGCGATCAAGTCCGGGGTTCGCAAGAACAGCGTCATCCACATCGCAGCCGATGACCTCGGCGCAGTGCCCGCGCAGGGTCATCAGATCGCGACGGAAGGCAACCGGATCTTCGATCAACCCGACACCGCGCCCTGCCCCCAGATCAAGGACCCGATCGCCCGGCCGCAAAAGCGCGCGCACACGCAAATAGAACTGCACGGTGCCATCAACGCTTGAAAAGCCGCCGGCATCGGATTCTGGAAAGAGCCTGGCTTTTGGAGACATGGGTGAGAGCCTTTGGTTTCAAATGCGGGAACATCACCGGTTAGATGTCGGCGCGCTATCGCGATCGTCAGGTTTTCGATGGAACAGAAAATCACCCTGTATCATCCGTCCTTTTCTGTAGGACATGTCAGATGCATAGACGCCATCAAGGCAGAAACCATGGCGATCAAGCCAACCGATCACCTCGGGCGCAAGGGTCTGGCCAGAATAGAGTTCGACGAAGGAAAGCTCTGCGAAAATCCAATCGAAACGGGGTAACAGCGTCTCGCACCCTTCTAGAACCTGTTGTTCATATCCCTGAACATCAATCTTCAGCAGGGCCGGGCCCCGGATATCATCGGCGGTGATGACCTGATCAAGCCGTGCCACCTTTACCTGCAACACGCCAACCTCATGCGTGCCGGGATAAACCTCGGATTGCAGCGCCGGGGACAGCATCGAAGAACTGTCGGCGCGCGCCGTGATATGGATCGGCAATGTCGTCCGGGTGGTCCCCAATGCCGTGCGGAAAAGCTGCACCTCTGCCTGCCCTGCCAAGGCTTGTGCAAAGCGATCTGCCGCGTCAGGCAAGGGTTCAAAAGACAGAATGCGCGCCTGCGGCAAACACCGACGCGCGATCAGCGCAAACTGCCCGACGTTCGCACCGACATCGACCACAGTCCCGACATGCCCGAGGGACGCCAGCATGGCACGATGCTCATAACTTGGCGCCACCCCCAAGCTTAAAGCACGGCGATAAAGCGGATCGCGCAAACCCTTTGATGCCTTGGCGAGCTTTCTCAAAAGGCTATTCACCCTGCACCTCGAAACCACGCCTCAAGATCGTTCAAACCCACGGAGTCCCGACGATGTTCCGGGCGAAGGCGTCCGATGATGAAGGTCCGCATGCTTGTTTCCGGGTTGGGGCCGTTTTTCGTGCGGCGTCAAGTTTGACCACTTAGTTGACGTCTCCATTGATTATTCTCTTCATGACCCCTCCACACTCACCGGCAGTTCCAGCCCGTGCTGTTTCAGGAGTTTCGTCCGCCGGGCCGCCTTCAGATCTTCGGCAACCATTTCTGCGCACATTTCCTGCGCAGTAATCTCAGGCACCCAGCCCAGTTGCTGCCGCGCTTTTGACGCGTCGCCCAGCAGGCTCATCACTTCGGCAGGGCGGAAATATCGCGGGTCGATGCGCATGACCACGTCACCGGGTTTCAACGCTGGAGTAAGCCCGCCCTCGACCGCTGTGACGGTTGCGATCTCGTCAACCCCTTCGCCGGAAAACTCCAGGTCAAGGCCAAGCTCGGCGGCACTCCAGCTGATAAACTCACGGACCGAATACTGCTTACCGGTGGCAATCACATAATCTTCGGGCTGGTCCTGCTGCAGCATCATCCACTGCATCCGGACATAATCCTTGGCATGGCCCCAATCGCGCAGGCTGTCGATGTTTCCCATGTAAAGGCAAGGCTCCAGCCCCATGGAGATGTTGGCCAACCCGCGCGTGATCTTGCGGGTCACAAAGGTTTCGCCGCGACGCGGGCTTTCGTGATTGAACAAAATGCCGTTGCAGGCATAAATACCGTAGGCTTCCCGGTAATTTACCGTGATCCAGTAGGCATACATCTTGGCCACGGCATAGGGGCTGCGCGGGTGAAACGCCGTCGTCTCGCGTTGCGGCGTTTCCTGCACCAGACCAAAAAGTTCCGATGTTGACGCCTGATAAAATCGCGTCTTTTCTTCCATCTTAAGAAAGCGGATCGCTTCCAGAAGGCGCAGAGTTCCGATGGCGTCTACATCTGCGGTATATTCGGGCGCCTCAAAGCTGACGGCCACATGACTTTGCGCGCCAAGATTATAAACCTCGTCGGGCTGAACCTCTTGCAGGATGCGGGTCAGATTGGAGGTATCGGACAGATCGCCATAGTGCAGGCGGAATCGGGCATTGTCGACATGCGGGTCCTCGTAGATGTGATCCACCCGTGCGGTATTGAACAGCGATGCCCGGCGTTTGATGCCATGCACCTCATAGCCTTTGGCCAGCAGGAATTCCGAAAGGTACGATCCATCCTGGCCGGTGATTCCGGTGATAAGTGCTTTTTTCATTCAACCACTCTGATATCTGTCATTTTGCATCTCTGGCCCTGCCCACCTGACGATCGTCGAGGGCAATCAGGCGCTCGGCCTCTTGGTGAAAGGCCCGAAGGATGGGGCGCGGGTCAAGATTTGCCAGTGCCATGTCGCGCGCAGACATACCCTGAGCGGCGCGCAGATCTGCGTCATCCAGCAGGCGTCTGATCGCTGCGGCCAATGCCGTGGCATCCCCCGGAGGCGTTACGGTTCCGCAATTCTCTATGGCTTGGGCCAGCGCAGTGCCCGGATCGGCCGTAGCAACGACCGGCCGCCCCGATGCCATCATGTTGGTCAGTTTGGACGGCAAGAGCATATCCGCCACGCCCGCAATCTGCGGCAGCAGGTGAACCGAGGCAAGCGCCATCAGATCCCCCAGTTTTTCCCGGGGTTGCAACGGAAAGAACCGGATATTTCCAAGACCGTTCGCCAACCGCGTAAGCTCGGCCAGAAACGGCCCCTCGCCGCAGACAACAAAGGTCAGGTCATGCCGGTCGGCCAGCAATGCGGCCACATCCGGCAAAATCTCGAGTCCCTGCTTGTTGGCGATGTTCCCCGAATACAGCACGACATGCGCCGTCGATATGCCAAAAATCTCCCGATAGGGCGATGTGCCTTCAGGCATGGGCTTCACAAGGGAAAGATCGGCCCAGTTGCGCAGTTCAAACAGGCGATTTTCGGGGATGCCTCTGGCCCGCAACCTGTCCATCATCGGGACCGAAATGGTGCTGACCCGGTCAAAGCGGTGATGCACCCAATGATCAAAGCGTTCTGCCAATTGCCCAGTGGTCGTATCGGCGCGCAAAAGGCCTGTGGCGATGGCTGCCTCGACCTCGAAATCCTGAATGGGCAGCCATGTCTTTGCTCGGCCCGCGCGGGCTGCCAGCCATGCAAATGGTGCAATCATCAGCGCGGGCGCCACAACCAGAACCAGATCGGGCCGGAACGTGATCATCTTCCAGATCAGAACCGGCATGGCAGAGATGCAGAAGCTGGCATGATGCAGGATACGCCGCGCACCTGTGGGGCGTGATGGTACATAATGCGGGCAATGCACGACGCGGACGCGGCCGTTGTGGCAGCGCCGTGTGCTCCACCAAAAGACCGGATGGCCGGGAAAAACCTTCCACGCCGGGAAATAGGGCTTCGCCGTCACCACTTCGACCGTCTCGCCCGCGTCCACCATTCCCGCGACAAGACCCGAGGTATAGACCGCCGTCGAGATGATCTCGGGCGTGAAGTTTATTCCGACAACCAGCAGTTTCACACAATCCCCTCTGCCCCGTTCCCGGTGTCATCTCATGTCAGACAGTGCGGCCCGCACTTGACCATTGGTCGGGTATTCGACAGGGCCATATCTAACCGGCGGCATCTGCTTCATACTGTGCCGCGACGTTGATCATCGAATGATGTCAAATGCTTACAGCAATTTGGAGCGTGACCTCCGAAGCCCCTGCCGCACTGCCGAACAATCATTGACCGGTTCCGCGGCACACAACCCGCACCGTCTCAAGTATGATCCGTGCATCTGAGCGGAATGAAAGATTTGCCTCGTATGACGCATCGAAATTCGCACGGCTTCCAAAAGACACGTCGTTTCGTTCCGAAATCTGCCATGTGCCGGTCAATCCCGGACGCAAACGGTAATAGGCCTTGCCGGGGTAAAGGTCTGCCTGATTGACCATCATCGGCCTTGGGCCGACAAGGCTCATATCGCCACACAGCACGTTCCAAAGTTGCGGCAATTCATCAAGCGATGTGCGCCGCACAAACCGGCCCAGCCATGTCACGCGCGGGTCGTTTTCCAGCTTTTGCTTATCATCCCATTCTTCGGCTTTTTCGGGATTAGCGGTCAGATAGTCCGCCAGAATGGCATCTGCATCAACGACCATCGAGCGGATCTTCCACATCCGGAAATGCCGCCCGCCCCGCCCCAGACGATCCTGGCAGTAAAATGGACGCCCCCCCGAAAGCGAAACCAGACCCGCAAAGACCGCCACCAAGATCAGCGCGAAAGGTGCCGATATGCAAACCAACACAACATCGAGCGGTCTTTTGAAGAAAAGTTTGTAGACATCGGTCGTCGCACCAACCGCCCCCGCACCGCCGCCCGAACGGCCGACGCGCACAATCGCAACGGGCTTTATAAGAATGTCCGACTGGACAATACCCGTAGGCATGCGAGCAGAACGCTCACCGCTGTCATCTAACATGTGTCCCCCATGTCGTTCAAAAACTTCAATTCAAGATCCGCAGCGAATCCTCTTAAAGTTGTTTCCTGACCCTACCCGCTGGACGGGCGGCGGATCAACCTTGGGGTGTGGTTAATACGAATTCTCATGGACTTCAGCGAAAATTCGATGCTTTTTCATTCACCATGTTTCTTCATAAAGATTAACAAAAGATTTATTTTTCAATATTTTGAAAATTTTACCTGATGTCGAAAGCAGGCGCGCGGCCCGGCCTGCGGGCCACCTATCATTTCATTTCTTGCAAGATGGCGGGTCCGGATTCAGCAACCATGTTACAACCATTAGCCGAACAGGGTCGGTGATGATCAGTTTGATGCGGCCTGATTGAGCGGGACGGCGATCAGCGACGGGGAAATCTGGTCGATGACCCGGCTCCAACGGGTGACGGGCTGTTCGGCAACGAAAATCACATCATTTGGCCGCAGCTCGAACCGGGTTGTCATCAAAAGCCCGGTCGCCGTGGTGGCATCAAGATGCCAGGCGGTAAGTCCGGCGAAGTCGCGGGGGTCGGGTGATCCGCGCAGAATATAGATCTGGCTGGGATTGCCGGTTTTGACCGATGGCCCGCCGCTTTCATAAAGGGCATCCGCAACGCTGGCGGTCTGCCCGAACGGCATGACCCAGCGGCCGGGGCGCACAAGTTCTCCGGTCAGATAGACGTAATCGCGGTCCTCTGCGTCCAACTCGATCCGGGCAGTAAAATTCGTGCGCTCTTCATCCAGTTCGCCCCGCCGCACGGCAACTTCCTGGGTCAATGCAACTATCGCGGCTGACCGGCTGTTCTGGCGAAACTCGGACAAGCGGATTTGCTCTTCGAAATAGGCTTCGGCCTTTTGCAGATCGTATTCGGTGTCAACAAAGACGGAATCGCCGTCGATCAGCCTTATTTTCTGATTGTTGGCATCCGTCAGAAACGCTTCGACCGGAACCTGATACAAACTCCCGCTCCGATAGATGCGGATCAGGGCCGAAGCGCGATCTGCCGTCTGCACTCCGCCAACCGACGCCAACGCCGCATCCAGCGTCAGCGCCGCAAGCGAAATCGGTACGATCCCGGGCCGCACAACCGCCCCTCCGATCGACACCCTGCGCGCATTGAACTCTGCCACCTCAAGGCTGAAGGCCGGGTCAATCTGAACAGCAACCAGCCTTTGAAACAAAGCCGCCTCTGCCTCTTCCAACGTCATGTCACCGATCCGGACGCGCCCGACATCGGGAATGGAGATCGAGCCGTCATCCTGCACCGTATAGCCCTTGCGCCGGTTTTCTGCCGCCAGCAGCCCTGTCAGTTCAGCCGTGGAGTTGTCGGCAGATTTGGTCGCCAGAAGCACCACATCCCCGACGCCAATTCGGTAAGGCCCCACATTGGCGGCAGGCGGCAGCCGGGTTTGCGCAACCGCGGGGCGCTGTTGCGCTTCGTAAGCGGGGTCGGGCAGTGCGCCCGTGCCCAGACCCGATCCATAGGTTCCCGCCGTGGTATTGAAGGCGGCGGGCAGAGTGCGCGGGCTGAACGCCTGCCGGTTGGCGGCAAATGTCGTCTCGGGTGTGACGTCGATGATGCGCACCTTTGCGCCATCGACTTCGCCTTCCCGGATCGACGCCGATTTGTAAACCACACCGCAACCGGCAAGGACGAAAAGCAGCAGGATGGCAAAGGATTGGCGCATGGTCACTCCGGATATCTCAGGGCAGAAACAGGATCTGAACCCGGCCAATGTCCGGGCTGAAGGTTTGTTCGGCTTGCAGAATGCGTCCCGCACTGACCCAGTAGCGGTTGAGCACATTTCCGCGCGGATTGTAGCAAGTTTCATCGGTACGCAGGGTTGACGTGGTTTCCCGTTCACCGGTGCGGATTTCTTCGGGGCCGACCGGCACGATGTCGCAAACGTACGAGCGGATCTGCAGCCGGTCATTGCCATCCATCAATCGGTCGATCCGGGGAACTTCGCCCGCCTGCCCTGCGGCAATGATTGCGGCGGCGGGGCCGGGGTCAGACGTCATCAGATCGAACGACAGCCCCCGCGTGCCGATGATCAGCCCGTCGCGCGTATAGATCTGCACATTGTCCAGCGCCCGCCACCGTTGCACGCGGTCCCGCTCTGCGGCCAGCAAAAGCGACGATGCGGTGCCCCGGTCAAGCAAGCGGACAATCAGGATCGGCGCATCTGCGGCAACAAGACGCTGCACTTCCTCGGATTGCACCCCCGGTGTCGGTCCGGTCAGGCGTTGCAGAGCGGTCTGGCGCACCTGATCTGAACAGGCTGTCAGGCCAAGCAGGACTATCAGAAGAAGGATGAAAATCCTGCCCGTCATCGCCAGAACCTTGCCCAACGACGGCCGTCTGCGCCGTCACGGTCTTCACGCGTCAAATCGTAAAGCCGGTTGCGCACCGAAAGTCTGGCACCGCCATCGCGCTGGATCGGCCGGATGGTATAGCCGACCCGGTCTTTTGTCGGCTGCCTCGTAGCCCAGGTCAGCGGCAGGCTGATCGTGATGCCCTTGTCGAACGAGCCTTCACCGAAATCGTCAAAGCTGACATCGGTCAGGGTGAAGAACGCACCCACCGAAAAGCCGTTTTCAAAGCGCCGCGTCATCGTCACGGTGGCACCCCAGTCGCCCGCAAGATAGCGCCCCGCATCGACCTGCGCGTTGAAGCCGCCGCCCAGATTGTAATAGCCCGACACATGGCCGGTGCCGACCGAATAATCCCGAAAGCCGAACCCGTCAAAATCGCGTTGCCTGACGTAGTTCAACTCGGCCCCGAGGGCATAGCGCTTGCCCTGTGGTGCCCAAAGAACCTCGGCTGAGACGCCGCCGAACATTGATTCCAGAAGGCCAAAGGACACCCGTCCATAGAAATCGCGGGCCGGGCGCGCGAAATACTCGGCCGTAAGGTAGGGAATCCGTGGGCCGTCCGGTTTGGCATAAAGCGACGCTTCTGACCTGACCCGCTGCAGAATCGAATCCGACACCCGCGCTGACTGATCCAGATTGCCGAACACCTTCTGCCGGATCGCGCCGGAAAGATAAAACCCGCGTACCGGCGTCCATTCGCCGGAAACTTCGGCTCCGACATCAAACCGCAGCGGATTGTCCGGATCAAAAACCGCAGGCTCGAAATACGGGCGAAGCTTGTATGTCAGGCCTTGGCCAAACGTGCCCGTCTCGTCTGGCACTGCGGCAGGGTCGGAAATGTCGGCGCGGACATAGGCCTGCCAAGCGCCATCAGGGGCATATTCCAGATCTTCCAGATCTTCGCGGGTCAGCACGATTTCCTTGACCTGCATGCCACGGATATCGCTTCTGATCCGGAACGTCGTGACCCCGGCGGGCAGTTCAGCAGTCAGTACGCGGGCGGTCCGGCCCCAGAACTGCGCCGACGCGGGCCATTGCAGATTGCTGACGACGACCGTTGCGGTGCTGCCGCTGATGCGGATGCCCTTCAGGGCAATCCCCTGACTTTGCAGCGCCGCGTCCAGCTTTTCTTGCCGCGACAGGTGTGGCATTCTGCCCCAGCTTGCCACCGCACCGTCATTGCCCAGCGACACCGCAGGCGGTGCAGGCTCGTTCCCCGATGGTGCCCGCGGCTTTCTGGGGTCAAGCGGAACCGAATACCCCAGCACGGCTGTTGACCCATGCAAAAGGGCCAGTTCCAGAACACCACCGTTGCGGAACGCATAGTCCAGCCCCAGATTGACTGGCGTTCGGTACTTGAACCCCAATCGTGCAACTTCCTCTTCCATTGCGTCCGATGAATACTCCAACGACCAACGCAACCGCTCTGTCTGTTGGTAATCGACGGCCAGAAACACAGCGGCATCACCGCGAAAGAACCGGTTCAGCGCCAGCCGCCCAGTATCTTCGATGCCGGTAAATCCGGGACGGTCATCGAATTTATCGGTGATGATCGACAACGGGTTGCGAAAGCTGTTGTGCGACCCGAAGCGCCCCCAGCCAATTCCGGCAGATGCCGTGATCGACGGTCCGAAATCTTTGGACGCAACAAGATATTCAGCGCCAAAGATGCCGGTTCCGCCAATATCCTGAAGGCCCACGGAAATTGCCGGTCGCCAGCCGTCGGTGCGCTCGGTCACGATCAGGTAGCGCACATCGAAACTGCGATCATAAAGCGACTCGCCGCTCGACAGATATTCGCGCAGGTAGGAATATCTGAAAACGCCGGTCAATCGCGGCGTGATCTGAAAGACAAGATTGCCACGACGCACATTTCCGGCGGTCGCACTGGCCGAAAATGCAAACGTTCCGTCCGGAAGCGCAAACGCCGATGGCATTTCAACATGGCCCGGAACGCCATAAAACGACAGCGCCGGGGTTCGATTTCGGTCTTGGGCAAATGCGCCGGTTCCAATCAGGACGGCAACCGCCAAGCCAACGATGGCCCCGCAAACCGATGAAAATAGGGCGCAGTGTCGACCGCTCATGAACTGCCGGTGCTTTGCCCAATATTCGCTGACCGCCATTACGCTGCCGTCAATTCGGAAATTGAAACCCGGCGCGCTTCGGGCCAGGTCGGATCAATGATCGCGACGGCCAAGTGATTGGTCGCGTAAGCGCCGGTATCAAGCGATATCCGGCCCTGCGCACACCCGGCCTCGGCCAAAATCGTGTGCCCGTGGGCGACCCAGATTTCGTCCTTGCGAAGGGTGCGTTCAAACTGCGGATGGCCCCAAAGCATGACATCCGGCTTCTGATCAAAGACCGCCCGATCCGGGTCCAATGCCGCATGAACCGCGACCACGTTGCCGCTTTGCCACGACAGCGGCAAAGACCGAAGCCATGTCAGACTATCCGGCCCGATCGCGCTTTCCAGCCGCGCGGCAAGGTCTTTCGGTTGACCGCAGTTTACCGACACATCATGCAGTCCGAAACTCCAGCACGTTTCCAGCCCGCCATGATGCAGCCACGCGAACAGGTGGCGCTCCGGTTGCTCCAACGCCTGAAGCAGCATTGCCTCATGATTGCCAAGCAGACAGATGGTCGAGGCCGGATCGCATCTTCGCAGCCGCGAGAGCACTCCGGCACTGTCCGGCCCACGGTCGATCATGTCTCCCAAAACGATCAGTCGGGCGGAGGGATAATGGCCGTGCCGCAGTGCCAGTGCGCGGTCAAGCAGATCAAGGCGGCCGTGCAGATCAGGAACAAGAAAAAGCAGCTCGTCCGGGCACGGGCTGTAACAAACAGGTTTGACTGCGCGATCAATCCCGCTCTGCCTGCCAAAAAGCTTTTGCAGGAACGACATACCCTAAACCGCCCGGCGCAGGCAGCGCTGTGCTGGATCACGGGACTTCATTGATTGATTTGATCAGTTCGTGCTTGGCGCGGTCGTAACGGCAGTTGCATCGCCACCCCCACCGCCGCCAACGACTGCAAGGGCCAGAGCGCCGCCCGTTGCAGCGCCCAAAAGACCGAGCCCACCCAGCGCCGGAACGAACCCGGTCGCGTCCTCGCTGCATTCAACACCGATGGTCTTTGGCGTCTTGTAATAGGCATCGACCGGAGTTTTGCCTTCGCCACAGGTTCCACGCTCAACCGCCAGAGCAATCAGTTGTTCTTTGCTCAGGTCTTGTGCACCCACCGGCATCGCCGCGATGCAAGCCAAAAGAACCGCGCCAATTGCCTTAATTTTCAGCATTTTCAAACTCCTGGGTTCTTTTCCTTGGAAGGTGGGACTATCCCGAGTTCCGGTCTCTGTCCAATTCCCGCAGGTTCCTTCCTACATCATTGGAACGCGTCCGACCAGTGATCATCCTGCAGTTGAGTGCAGAAAAAGCGTCAGTTCAGGTCAAACCCGCAGGATGCCCAACCGGGTCGCAAAATCCTTGTGCGTGCTTGCATCATGAATGATCAGATTGGTCAAAGCGTTGCCCGGACACTAGCAAGAAGCATAGCCCATCCCGATCAGATCCGCGCCGGAAAATTGATAGTAGCCGTTGATCCTGTATCGCGCGGTGGAAAGATACCAGGATCGAAGCGGCTCTCGGTAATGGCCCGCCATGACCTGCGACCAATGCTCGAATGCGGCGGGTGACAGGGCATCGCCATACCAACTCGGCCCGTGAAACCCGAATGTCGCTTGCGGTGCGACGCAGACATTCGGCAATGACAGATACATCGTGCAGGCCGACAAGCACCTGCCGCGCAATTGAACGGGCTGGCCGCTTTGCTGTAGCGCCCTGATTTCCGTATCACGCTGCCGGACCAGCCCGCCGCGATCGTTCGACACGACCAGAATCTGCTTGCCACCGGCCGCCAGCGCCGGAACGGCGTGCAATATGCCAAAGCCGGTCGTGGCAAGCAGCAAAGATGAAACGGCAACCCTGCGCAATGCATGATGCATGCACCCGAAATGCAATCCGGTTTTCATGATGTATCCCTACCCAAAAGTCCGCATCCAGAGCCCCCTCTGGATTCCCACGTTTTGAGTGAACAGGTTCTCGCTTAATCCAAGGTAAGCAGAGGGACCTGAAAAACGCCCAATTTGAATCAGTAAAATGCGCCGGGACGATGCTCAGCCCAACGGGCACCATGGCAGGGGTGGTGCGCGATGCACGTTCAGTGTCCGCTCCGGGGAAGCGGGCCTTGCCGCATTGATCGCGGCAGTGAACGGGCAACGCATTGGCTGCCCTTCACGCGCATCTTCTTGCAAACGGCGTTGCGACGGGCTTTTGTTACGCTAGGCCTGCTGCGGGAAGGACGACCGATGCGCAAAACCGATCCACGCGAAACGGATTATGACGCCATTTCAACGGCGCTTCTGTTCGTCGATATGCAAAAGCTTTTCTGCACCCCCGGCCTTGATCCCGACCACCCCGAGATTGACGCCGCACATCCCTATCATCAGCGGCTGCAAAATATCGTCATTCCCAATCAGGTGGCCCTGCTGGCCGCTGCCAGAGCGGCGGGTGTGCAGGTCATCCACACCATCATTCAGGCGCTGACCGAGGATTGCCGGGATGTGTCGCTGGATCACCGGCTGTCGGGGTTGATGGTGGCCAAGGGCGACCCTATGGCCGAACCCATCGACGTGCTGACCCCGACCCGGAATGAGATCGTGATTCCGAAAACCTCGTCCGGGGTCTTCAATTCGACCAATATTGATTATGTGCTGCGCAATCTTGGGGTGACGCGGCTGATCGTGGCCGGGGTCGTGACCGATCAATGTGTCGATATGGCGGTGCGCGATGCGGCAGACCGCGGCTATCTGGTCAGCCTGCCTGAAGATGCGTGTGCGACCTATTCCGACGCGCGCCACCAAGGCGCATTGGCCGCGTTTGGCGGCTATTGCTGGGTGACCGACACCGCCACTGTTCTGGCCCGGCTTGCAGCCACCCGGCGGGCGGCATGACCGCCACCACCGACCTGATCACCTTCATCACAACCGATTACGCCGGCATCACCCGGGGCCGGTCGTTTCCGGTGGCCGATCTGAAACCCGGAACGGCGCAATCGACGGGCTGGGTTCCGGCGAACATGTCGCTGACGCCGTTTGACCTGATCGCCGATCCGAACCCGTGGGGCTCCACCGGTGATCTACGGCTTCTGGGCGATGAAGCCGCGCGCTACCGGGTTGATCTGCCCGGCGCTGCGACGCCGTTCGATGTAATGTTCGCCGACATCACCGATCTGGACGGAACCCCGTGGCCGCTGTGTCCGCGCGGGATGCTGAAGGCGGCGCTGGATGATCTTCGGGCCGAGACGGGGCTGAACCTGCTGGCGAGTTTCGAGCATGAGTTTCAGCTTTTCGGCACCGGTTGGGACCCAGCCCCCGCGTTTTCGTTGCGCGCATTGCGGCAGGCCGATCCCTACGGCCCCGATCTGGTCGCGGCCTGTCAGGCGGCGGGGCTGGAGCCTGAAACCTATATCGCCGAATATGGCCGCGATCAGTTCGAGATCACGCTTGCCCCCTGCGCCGGGGTCGAGGCTGCCGACCGCGCGGTTGTGCTGCGCGAACTGGCGCGGGAAATTGCGCTGCGTCGGGGGTGGCGTGCCAGTTTTGCGCCGAAGACCGCCGTCGATGGCGTGGGAAACGGCGTGCATATCCATTATTCCTTGGCCGACAACGACGGAAATCCTGTCAGCCATGATGCAAGCGCGCCGGGCGGGGTGTCGCAGCCGATGGCCGCGTTTACTGCCGGAATTCTGCGGCACATGCCCGCGCTGATCGCGATCACCGCACCCAGTCCGATTTCCGGCCTGCGCCTGCAGCCGCACAACTGGTCGTCCAGCTATACATGGTTCGGCGACGCCGACCGTGAGGCGAGCCTGCGCATCTGCCCCGTCAACCGGATCGGCGGGCGGGACCCGGCGCGCGCCTTCAACATCGAATACCGCCCCGCCGATGCCTGTGCGGGCCCGCATCTTGCGCTGGCCATGCTGGTCCGCGCGGGGCTTGAAGGGTTGCGCGCCGATCTGCCCGCGCCGCCGCTTTTTTCGGGTGACCCGGCGCTGTTGACTGAGGCAAAGCGCGCCGCTTTGGGCCTTGTGCGCCTGCCCTGTACGCCCGATGCAGCGCTGGTGGCGTTGCTGGCCGATCCGGTGGTCTGCGGTTGGTTCGACCCGCTGGCGCTGGAAACCTATGTCGGCATGAAACGAATGGAGATTGCACTGGCGGGCCCGGTTCCCGATGATGCGATGTGTCAGCGCTATGCAGGGATTTATTGAATGGATATCCGCATCTACGCAGGCTTTGTCGCGGCCGCAGAACTGTCCAGCATCACCCGCGCGGCAGAGCGACTCAACATCACCCAGTCGGCCCTGTCGCGCCAGATCGCCACGCTGGAAGATGCCCTTGGCGTGCAGCTTTTCGAGAAAACCGGCCGCAATATCCGGCTGACCGCGCAGGGCGAGGCGTTGTTCACGCGCATCAACGGGGTGGTTGTTGCAGATCGGGGGCTGCGCGGCTTTGCGTCAGAGCTTGCGCAGAACCGGGCGGGATTGCTGAAAATCGGTGCCTGTTCGCAATTGATCGAGCGGTATTTCCCGCCTTTCCTGCGCGATTGGCAAGCCGACAATCCGGGCATCGACATTCGTCTTGAAGATGGCGGCGGGCCGGAGCTTTCGGAAAAGCTGCGCGTGGGCGATCTGCACCTGACGATCAGTGCGGCCCCGTCCGTTCCAAGCGAGGCGTTCCAGAACCACCGTCTTGGCAAGCTGGCTTTCCTTGCAGTCGGCGCGCCGGAGTTTCTGGCGCCAAGTCCGCTTCCGGTCGAACTTGCCGAAATCCTTGCGCAGCCGATCCTGACGCTGAACAAGCGCCACGCCTCACGCGAAGTGTTTGATGCCGCCTGCCGCCTGTCGGGCGAGGTGCCGCGCATCGTGCTGGAAAGCTATTCGCCGCACACTCTGTTCTCGATGGCCGCAGGCGGCAACGGCGTGGCCGTGGTGCCATCGTCGGCGCGGCTTTCCGGCACGGCACTGGTCAGCCGCCCGATCACGCTGCGCGGCGAATTGATCCAGTTCGAGATTTGCGCGATGTGGGATGCCCGCACCGAACTGCCCGATTATGGCCAACGCTTTGTTGCGGCGCTGGCCGCGCATATCGCAGGCGACCGCGCCGCCGATCCGGTGCGCCCGGGAGCTGCTGCGCATCTGCACGTTGTCTGAACCCATTCCGAACCGGAATGTGTTCAGCGTGAAAAATATCATTGGACGCATCGGTTGCGCCGCCCTTACGCTGGCGTGGGGAACAGGGGTGCGGATCGGATGAACTGGCAAAGCCTTAATCAGGAACGCATTGTGCTGGGCATAGCGGTGCTGCTCTTTGCAGCCGCTGCGGTGGCGCTGCCGGGGTTCTTTGCGCAGAACAATCTGGTGGCAATCGTGCGGTCCATCTCGGTGCTGGGAATACTGGCGCTGGGCATGTCGGTCGTGATCATCGGGCGCGGGATTGATCTGTCTATGGTGGCGATCATGGCGATGTCGGTGGCGTGGTATCTGCAGCTTTTGGGCAACGGGCTGCCCGATGCCTATGCCATGGGGCTGGTGCTGGCGGGGGTGCTTGCGATCGGGCTTTTGAACGGGTTTCTGGTGGCTTACGCCGATGTTCCGGCGATTTTTGTAACCCTTGCGTCCGGGTCATTCGTGTTCGGCTATGTCCGCTCGCAACTGATTTCCACCGATGCGGTGCCGGTGCCGCCCGGCCACTGGATCGAGGCTTTGGGGCGGACTCGCATTGCGGGCCTGCCGGTTGAGGTGCTGCTGTTCGCGGCGCTGTCGCTGCTGGCCTTCGGCTTTCTGCGCTATACCAAATGGGGCCGCTATGTGTATTTCGCGGGCGACAATCCGGTGGCCGCCCGCAATGTCGGCATTCCGGTGCGCCCGATGCTGGTGCTGCGCTATGTGCTGTCGGCGCTGATCGCTTTTGTCTCCGGGCTGCTGACGGCGGCAAGCCTTTTGTCGATCAACACGCGGGTCGTCAATTCGACGCTGCTTTACGACATCATTCTGGTGGCGGTGATCGGTGGCATCGGGCTGTCGGGCGGCAAGGGATCGGTGCGCAACGTGCTGTTTGGCGCGGCACTGATCGGGATCATGCTCAATATCATGACGATCATCGACATTCCGCTGCTGTTCCAGAACCTGATCAAATCGACGATCCTGCTGGCGGCGATCATTCTGGATGGCGTGATCAACCCGCGGGATGAACAAACCGCGCAGCAAGGCGATATCTGACCCATTCAAACCCAACCAAAGAGGACCGAACATGAAGCTATTCAGGATTTTTGCGACCATTGCCGCCGTATCAACCGCCGCCCTTGCCACTTCAGCACCGCTTGCACATGCCGAAGACCCAGGACCCGCCGCCTATTCCGCAGCGCTGACCGGCAAGCGCGTGGTCATGGTGCCGATGGCAATGGGCTTTGATCTGGCGCAGGGCTGGGATGCCTATGTCGGCCGCGAAGTCACAGCCTTTGGTGGCATCTGGGAAACCCGCGATCCGAACTGGAGCGTCGAGGCCGGCGCGCAGGCGCTGACCGAAGCAATCTCGTCGGACCCCAGACCCGATGTGCTTTTGGTGATGTCGCCCGACCTCAACTCGTATGCCAAGATCCTGAAAAAGGCGCAAGCGGCCGGGATTTATGTGATCCTGATCGACAACCCGGCGAATTTCGCAGCCGATGCCTATGTCGGTGGCGATTGGGACAAGCTGGGCCAGATCGAGGCGGAAGCCGTGATCAAGGGCTGCGGCGAAGGCTCGTCCAAGAAGATCGGGCTGGTGCAGGGCGATCAGGTCAACGCGACCTCGCTTTACCAATATGCGGGCATCATGAAGGTGCTGGAAAAGAACCCCGAGTTTACTGTCGTCGCCAAACCCGACAGCAACTGGGATGCGACGACCGCGCGCAACGTCACCACGACGATGCTGCAACAAAACCCCGATATCTGCGGCATCATTGATTTCTGGGACGGCGACGCCACCGGCACCGCAGCCGCAATCCGCGATGCGGGTATGCAGGACAAGGTGTTCCTGGTGACCACGGGCGGCGGTGAAAAGGCAGCTTGCGACGCAATCGAGGCGGGCACCTACGGCGCAGTGGTGATGACTGATGTGAAGGGCGAATCCGGCAACATGGTTGCGATGATCAAGTATCTTTTGCAAAGCGGCCAGCCCGCTGGCACCGCGTCGCCCTATATCTACACGCTGCTGAAAGCCACGACCAAGGCCGATCTGAAGCCCGATACCTGCTGGGATCTCAAAGCCTTGCAAGCCGACGCCAAGTAAGCCCCTTTCGGCAACCCGGTTTGTGCCGGGCCGCCACTTTTTTGCTGATAGTTTCAAACAACAGGGCCCCGATGACTTTTCGTGAACGGCTGCAAGCCTGGCGCTACAATCTGGTGCCGGACCATATCATCGGCGAGATCCTGACCAAGCGCTGGACCGACAACGCGATCCCCTTTCTGGCATTGGTGGCCACGATTGCGACCTTCGGGTCGATCATTCCGGGGTTCTTCAAACTATACTCGCTGCAGGAAAGCACGCGCCAGCTCGGCGAGTTTTCCCTTGTCGTCATCGGGCTGACGGTGGTGATGCTGGGTGGCGGGATTGATCTGGCGGTGGGGTCGATCTTTGCGCTGTCGGCCTTTGCGGCGGTGTCGACGTTTTTCATACTGGAGGCGCCGGTCTGGGTGGCGTTTCTGGCGTCGGTCTGCACCGGCTTGGCCTTCGGTGCGATCAACGGCTATCTGATCGGCTATCTGCGGCTGCGGGCGTTTCTGACGACGCTCGTCACCTTCATCATCGGGCGGGCGGTCTATGACATTCTGATCGTGAATTACGGCTCGGCGATCCAGATGTCATCCGCCAGTTCAGACATCTGGGATTTCATTGGCGACGGCACGTTTCTGGGCTTTTCGATGCCGGTGATCGCGGCGGCAGTGCTGGCAGTCATCACCCATATCGCGCTGACCCGGTCGCGCCCCGGCTGGCATGTGCTGGCGGTGGGCGGGTCGCGCCGGTCGGCCCATAACGCCGGCATCAAGGTGCGCAAGACCGTGTTCCTGACCTATGTGTTTTCGGGGCTGACGGCCGCAATAGCGGGCTTTTTGATCGCAACCCGGCTTTCGGGTGCCGGCCCCGGCACCGGGGCGGGGCTGGAGATTCTGGCGCTGACGGCGGCGGTGGTCGGTGGCAACAGCCTTGGCGGCGGGCGCGGGTCGGTAGCCAAGGGTCTGATGGGCGCGATCATCGTGCTGGTCATGACCAACGGGCTGATCCGGTTGGGCTATGGCACCGGCACCAACCAGATGGTTCTGGGCATCCTTCTGGCCGTGGCCGTGACCATCGACATCCGCTGGCTGAAAAACCGCCACAAAGTGCTGAACGAGGTTTATGTGGCCCCGGTTTACCTTCGCATGGGCGAGGCGCAATCGGCGCTACCGGAATCGGGGACGCCCTACGCCCTGAACAACAAATTGTCGGCGGCGGATCATATCGGCTTGGGCGAATTGGAAGGCCCCGAGGATGTGATCCTTGACCGCGACGACCATCTGTATTGCGGCACCCGGCACGGCGAGATCGTGCGGTTCTTCGCGCCCGATTACACCCGGTCCGAGGTATTTGCCCATGTCGGCGGCTTTCCCTTGGGCCTTGCGTTCGACCGGGCGGGCAACCTGCTTAGCTGCGTTGGTGCGATGGGGCTATATTCGATTTCGCCCGACCGGGTGGTCACCAAACTGTCGGCGGAAACGCGGCGGTCCTTCACCTCGATCGTGGATGACGCCCGCCTGCGTGACCCCAACGATCTGGACATCGCCCCCGATGGCCGCGTCTATTTCACCGACAGCACCAAGCGCTATGATGCGCATGACTGGACGCTGGACAGTATCGAGAACCGCGCGACGGGCCGCCTGCTGGTTTATGACCCCAAGGATGGCAGCACGACCACGCTGCTGGACGGCTATCGCTATACCAACGGCGTGTGCATGGCGCATGACAACCGGTCGCTTTTCTTTGCCGAAAGCTGGGCCTGCCGGATTCACCGCTATTGGCTTGAGGGGCCAAAGGCGGGCACCGCGGAATGTGTGATCCGCGACATGCCGGGCTACCCTGACAACATCAACCGCGCGTCGGACGGCAGCTATTGGATGGCGTGGCTGGGCATGCGCACGCCGTCGTTCGACCTGTCCTTGCGCCACCCGGCGATGCGCAAACGCATGGCGCGCCGCTTGCCGCAGGACGAATGGCTATTTCCCAACATCAACACCGGTGGCGTGGTGAAGTTTGACGACACCGGGCGCATTGTCGGCACCTTGGGCGATCTGACCGGCAACTCGCATGCGATGGTCACCTCGATGCGGGAACACAAGGGTCAGTTGTTCATCGGCGGTATCCTGAACAACCGGATCGGGCGGTTCGCGATTGACGGGGCCGATCAGGGCTGGACGGCGAATGACGCCTATTGGGGGGCGCGGCCATGATCTTTGATCCGCTGCTGGACCTTTTGCGCGGCAAGGCCATCACCATCCCGCCGATGGACGGGGCCTTTTTGCCCAAGACCTCGCTGGATAATGCGGAGGTGCTGGCCGAGGTTGCGGCGCCTGACGCTTTGGCGTGGCAGGGCGGGCGGCTGGTCGTCAGTTCGGGCTGCGATCTGGTGGCACTGGATCACGGGGTGATCGAGACCCACCCAGCGCCAATCACCGCTCTTGCGGTATCGGCGGGCGGCACGCTGGCGCTGGCATTGGAAAGCGGTGTGCTGATCATCGACGGGCAAAATATCCCCCTGCCCGACCATCTGCGTTGCATCACGGCGCTGGCCTTTGGCCCGGATGGTGCGCTGTGGCTGGCGAGCGGATCTGCCCGACACCCGGCTTCGGGCTGGGTCGCGGATCTGATGGAGAAGAACGCCTCGGGGTCGATCTGGCGGACAGCGGAGGGAGCGTTTACCCAAGTGGCGGGCGGACTGGCCTATCCCAACGGTCTGTTGCCCGATGCACGCGGCGTTGTGGTCAGTGAAAGCTGGCGGCACCGCCTGATCCGGCTGGAAGCGGGCCGCGTCACGCCGATTCTGCGACAGCTTCCGGGCTATCCTGCCCGGCTGACCCCGGCCCCGGATGGCGGCGCGTGGCTGGCGCTTTTCGCGCCCCGCAACCGGCTGATCGAGTTCGTGCTGCAGGAAACCCACTACCGCTTCGACATGATGGCACAGGTGCCCCGCGACCAATGGATCGCCCCTGCGCTGGCCTCGGGCCGCAGTTTTCTGGAGCCGTTGCAATGCGGCGGCATCAAGATGCTGGGCATCCACAAGGCGTGGTCGCCCAGCCGGTCCTACGGCATGATCGTGCGGCTGGGGGCGGATATGGCCCCGCTGGCATCCCTGCACAGCCGCGCCAACGGCACCCGACATGGCATCACCTGCGCACTGCAGGTGGACGACCGACTTTACGCAGCCTCAAAGGGCGGCGATTGCGTGCTGACGCTGGACGCGGGGATATGATGGACCCGATCATCAAACTGGAAAAGATCACCAAATCTTACCGGTCGGTTCCGGCAGTGCGCGCCGTGGATTTCGATCTGCGCCCCGGCGAAATTCACGCGCTTCTGGGTGAAAACGGCGCGGGCAAATCCACGCTGACCAAGGTGATCGCGGGAGTCGTCGCCCCCAGCAGCGGGCGGATGTTCTATCGCGGGGTCGAGACGCAGTTTGACACTCCGCATCAGGCGCTTGAGGCCGGGATTGCGATGGTGTTTCAGGAAACCTCGCTGGTGCCATCAATGACGGTGGCGCAGAACCTTTATCTTGGCGCAGAGCCGTTCCTGAGCCGGTTGCGCGGCACCTACATTTCGGCCCAGCAATTCCTGCAATCGCTGAACTTTTCGGTTGATCCGGCGGCGATGGTGGAAACGCTGGGGGCGGCCAAACGCCAGATGGTCGAAATTGCCCGCGCGGTGCATCACAACGCCGAGGTGATCATCTTTGATGAACCCACCGCCACCCTGACACCCGAGGAAAAGCGCCATTTCTTTGCCCTGCTGCGCCGCCTGAAAGCGCGGGGCGTGTCGATCATCTTTATCAGTCACGCACTGGAGGAGGCGCTGGCAATCTCGGACCGGCTGACCATCCTGCGCGATGGCGAACTGGTGATCAGCGGCGAGACACGCGACTTTGACCGCGACAGCATCATCGCCGCAATGGTCGGGCGCAGCCTGTCGGGCGCGCTTTACAAAAAGCGCAGCGTCCTGCGCCCGGCGGGGGCCAAGGTATTGTCTGTGCAGGATATTTCCATGGGGGCGATGGTGCGCAACACCTCGTTTTCGGTCTTTGAAGGCCAGATCACCGGGGTTTTCGGCCTGATCGGGTCAGGGCGGACCGAGACGTTCAAGGTGGTTGCCGGCATCAACAAGCGCGACTTTTCGCGCGGCGGGGCGATTGCGCTGGATGACCGGCCCGTGCGCTATCGCACGCCGCATCAAGCGGTGCAGGACGGCATCATCTATGTCACCGAAGACCGCAAGAGCGAGGGGATTTTCGAGACGATGTCGATTGGCGAGAACCTGTTTGGCGGGTTGCTGGCGGCGGGGCACGACCGCGCGTATCTGGTGCGGACATCAGATATTGCGACACTCGCCGCCGACTGGACGGGCAAGCTGAACATCAAATCCATCAACGCCAACGCCCGCGTGGTCGAACTGTCGGGCGGCAATCAGCAAAAGGTGGTGATCGGCAAGGGGCTGGTTCAGAAACCCCGAGTGGTGATCTTTGATGAACCCACGCGCGGTGTCGATGTGGCGGCAATTGCCGAAATCCACCAGATCATCAATGCGCTGGCGGATGACGGGTTGGCGGTGGTCATGATCTCGTCCTACCTGCCGGAAATCATGAACCTGTCGGACCGGATTCTGGTCTGCCGTCAGGGCCGTATCGTGGAAGAACTTTCGCCCATCGAGGCGACCGAGGAAAAGATAATGTATGCCGCGGTTCATTGAAACGCGGGCAGGAAAGGGGCTGAAATGACCAAGCTGATCTGGACGTATTACAAGGGCGAATGGCATCAGGGTGATGTGCGTATTCTGGGGGCATCGTCGCATGCAACATGGCTGGGCTCGCTGGTTTTTGACGGCGCGCGGCGGTTTGCGGGCCTGACGCCCGACCTTGACCGCCACTGCGCGCGCATCAACGACTCCGCCCGTGCTTTGGGATTGGAACCCACGCTGACCGGACCGCAGATCGAGGCGCTGTGCCGCGAGGGTCTGGCGAAATTTGCCCCGGAAATAGACGTCTACATCCGCCCGATGTACTGGGCCGAAGACAGTGATGTGGGCATCCTGCCGCCCGACCCTGCCTCGACCGATTTCGCACTGTGTCTTGAGGAAAAGCCGATGGTTGCGCCCACCGGCTTTACCATCACAACGACCCGCTTTCGCCGCCCAACGCTGGAGGTGATGCCCGTCAACGCCAAGGCCGCCTGCCTTTATCCCAACAACGCCCGCATGATGCGAGAGGCGCAGGCCAAGGGCCACAACAACGCGCTGGTCTGTGATGCGAACGGCAATGTCGCCGAACTCGCCACCGCAAACGTGTTCATGGCAAAGGGGGGCGAGGTCTTCACGCCCATCCCCAACGGCAGCTTTCTGGATGGCATCACCCGTCAGCGGGTGATTTCGCTTTTGCGCGGTGCGGGTCGGGCGGTTCACGAGGTCACACTGCGGGTCGAAGATTTTCGCGCGGCGGATGAGATATTCTCAACCGGGAATGTTTCCAAAGTGGTGCCGATCATCGGGTTTGACGACCGCAAGCTGGAATACGGCCCCATCGCGCAACAGGCGCGTGCGCTTTATGTCGACTGGGCCAAGGGGTAGGATCATGGCAACCGTAAACCTGCTGACTGATGCCGAGGCTGATGCGATTCCCGCCGTCAAAGCGGTATTCGACGACATCCGCGCCACGCGGAAATCTGATTTCGTCAATAATTTCTGGCGCGGGCTGGCGAATGATCCGGTGTCGCTAGCCCGCGTCTGGGGGCAGTTGAAATCGGTGATGACGGGCGATACCGCGCTTGATCCGGTGGTGCAGGAGATGATCTATATCGCCGTCTCCACCGCCAATGGGTGCAGCTATTGCGTGCATTCCCACACCGCCGCCGCGCGCGCCAAGGGCATGACCGGCGCGCAGCATTCCGAACTGCTGGCGATCATCGGGCTTGCCGCACAGACCAACCATCTGGTGACGGCGATGCAGCTACCCGTCGATCCGGCCTTTCTTGTGGAAAGCTGAAGCCGATGACAAAGGGCATGCTTGTGCGCAAACCCGGCGGGCCCGAGGCGATGGAATGGGTCGATCTGCCCCTGACAGAGCCCGGCCCCGGCGAGGTCTTGCTGCGGCACACGGCCGTCGGGGTGAACTTTCTTGATGTCTATTTCCGGTCGGGTCTGTACCCTTGGCCCGGCGACAGCATCATTCCCGGCGCTGAAGCTGCCGGTGTAATCGAGGCGGTCGGGCCGGGGGTCAGCGATCTGCGCAGCGGCGACCGCGTGGCCTATGTGATGGCGCATGGGGCCTACCGCCAGCACCGCGTGGTGCCTGCCGAACGCCTGATCGTTCTTCCCGACGGGCTTTCGGAACAGGCGATAGCCGGCGCGCTCCTTAAGGGGCTGACGGCGCAGTATCTGGTCACGGCGTCCTATGTTGTGGCGCCCGGCGATACGGTGCTGGTGCATGCGGCGGCGGGTGGGGTCGGGTTGCTGCTTGGGCAATGGCTGGCCGCCATCGGCGCACGGGCCATCGGCACGGCGGGCAACCCTGCGAAATGCGCGCTGGCGCTGAGCCACGGCTATGCGCATGTGATCGACTACAGCACCCGCGATTTCGTGGCCGAGGTGGCTGATCTGACCGGGGGCGAGGGCGTCGGGGCCGTTTACGACTCCGTTGGGCAGGACACTTGGCGCGGATCGCTGAAATGTCTGCGGCGGCGCGGGGCATTTGTCAGCTTTGGTCAGTCGTCGGGCATGATTTCCGGCCTGACGATGCAGGACCTTGCCACTGGCGGCTCACTTTCCGCCCAGCGTCCGGTTCTGTTCGACTATATCGCGCAACGGGCAGAACTTTTGCAACGGTCGGGTGATCTGTTTGCGCGCATCCTGTCGGGAAGCCTGCGTCTGGATACCACAACCACCCGTCCGATGCGGGATGCAGCACTTGCGCACCGCGCACTGGAGGCGCGTCAGACCACAGGTTCGACGGTGCTGCTGCCTTGGGATGCGTGACCCCTGCTGATGCGGCGGTCGTCACGGCGATTGCCTGCCGTGCCCGCTGCCTGCCTGTTCCGCCACGCCCAAACCACCCTCAGCAAAGCGCATTCAACGGATCGCGCGGGGCAGCGGTCAGGCCACGCTGTTCCTTCTTTCAATCGAATGCCTTTGGGGTCTGGACCCATTGATCCCGCCATCACAATGCTTTCGCGATAAATCGAGAAGGCGCCCGACCTTGCCCCCGGATTGCACCGGCGCTATCAGGCGCAATTTCCATGGTCAAAAACCGGCAGGTGTATAGTGGCGGTGGTGTCAGACCAATGCGAACTCGTCTCAGTTTTCCCAAACCCGCTCGGCGTCAGGCCACACAGAGTTGACCCCACTCGTTAAGAGCGGCGGTGCGGTTGGCCTTGAAAACGTCCCCGGCTGTTGAGGGCGCGCTCCGCGTTGAACAGGTTGTGGATTGAGGAATGGATGGCGACGAATTTCTGTAGGGATCGCATCCGGCGAAAGCGGAGCATGGCGCGTTCTCGTCGTCGAAACGGCTGGTGTGAATTTTCCGCCCGATTGTTGAGCCAACGACCGGTTTCGCGATCGTCCGGCAGCCCTAGGTCCTTGAGCGCCGCGCCGTAGGAGCGAAGTTTGTCTGTGACGAAGACATGCGGGCGACCATGCCGTTTGATGGTTTTCCTAAGGAATTTCAGTGCGGCCTTGCGATCTCTCTTCTTGGAAACGTAGGCCTCCAAGACTTCACCTTCGTGATCAACGGCACGCCAGAGGTAATGCGTAACTCCGTTGATCTTTACGAAAACCTCGTCCAAGTGCCACCGCCAATGAAGCAGGGACCGAATCCTATCGACCCGTTTGCACCGGATTTCGGCGGCGAACATCGGGCCGAACCGGTTCCACCAGAACCGAACCGTTTCGTGGCATATGTCGATGCCTCGCTCATGCATGATATCCTCCACATTTCGGAGCGACAGTGGAAACCGGATGTACATCATTACAGCGAGCCGGATGATCTCGGGCGACGTTTTGAAATAACGGAATGGGCTGGGTTTTGTCATATGGTCAGCCTACGCGACCGCGCCGGTCGCAACAAGAAAAGTTCCCCTGACAAAGCCTCTCAGAGCAATGTCGAATCAGTGACGGTCGGTTGTTCTGCCGAATCGCTATTGCATGGCAATTGGGTTCTTTCTTTCAACAATAGCTATTCCTGTTTTCAGATAGAGAGAAATCTGAATTTCACTGTCAACCTTCTTTTTCCCGCATAGCGGGTAAAATTAAACCTGCGATAGAGTAAATAATGCTCAGGTTGATTGTAAATTATAGCAATCAATTTTAAGATGTGCTGCACTCCATCGCATAAATTTGAATGTGGTTTATAGTTACAATATGATTTAACATATATTTTTGCGGCATCTGAGTGTCTTTAAGGTGGTATGGAATTCTGACCGTTGGTCTGGGAATTTTAAACTCCTTTGAATCTTCATTTGGACACTCACTTGTGATTTCTATGAGGAGTTTTCCAAGTGGTTGATAATCGAATTGTCATGGAAAATGCATTGACCGACGGTGTTCAGGCCAAATCTTACTGGGACGCCGCATCCAGCAACCAGATCGAAGGCTTTGCCACGGATATCAGCGTCAACGCGGGTAACCGAGTCGATTTCAAGATCAACGTCAGCGATAATGCGGGATCTGAATATCGGGTCGAAATCTTTCGCTTGGGGTATTATGGCGGGTCCGGTGCGCGCGAAGTGGCGGAATGGACGAATGCAGATGCCTCAGTCCAGCCCGACGCGCTGCAGGACCGGGCACGCGGTCTGGTCGACGCCGGGAACTGGTCGATCACAGATGGATGGAATATTCCCGCCGACGCAGTGTCGGGCGTTTATCTGGCGCGTCTTCAGCGGCTGGATGCAGATGGAAATGCCATCGAAGGTCAGACCAACCAAATTCCTTTTATTGTGCGCAATGACGGCGTGCCCGCAGATATTGTGCTGCAAACCTCGGATACAACATGGCAGGCCTATAATGGCTGGGGCGGCAATAACGGTTCGGCTGGCGCTAATTTTTATGGTGACGCGGGAGGCGTTGCCGACGCGCTTACCAGCTTGGCAGATGCCGGTCCGTTTGCGCAGGATCGTGCTTATGCAGTGAGTTACAACCGTCCCTTCATCACCCGCGATGGCTCCGTCAATAGCCCGGCCGCAGGCGCCCAGGATTACCTCTTCGGTGCTGACTATGCCGCGATCAATTGGCTGGAAAAGAACGGCTATGACGTCTCCTACATCTCGGGCGTCGATACAGACCGGCTGGGCGCTGACTACCTGCAAAACTACAAGGCCTTCATCTCTGTCGGGCATGATGAATACTGGTCGGGCGACCAGCGCGCACATGTCGAGGCGGCGCGCGATGCTGGTGTGAACCTGCTGTTCTGGAGCGGGAACGAAGTCTATTGGAAGACTCGCTGGGAAAGCGGCATTTCGGCTGATGGTACCGCGTACCGCACCCTTGTTTCATATAAGGAAACCTGGGCCAATGGCGACACCAATGCCCCGCCGGAAGCCTACAACAACATTGATCCGTCCAACGAATGGACAGGCACATGGCGCGATCTGCGCTTTGTCGATTCGGTAGATGCGAACGGCGACCGCATAGCAACCGGACAGGCGCCTGAAAATTCTCTAACCGGTCAATTGTTCGGACCCGACGGCAACGGCCAGCAGACCTCGCTCGACGTGCCCAATGAATTCGGCAATCTGCGGGTTTGGCGCGATACGGCGATCGCAGGTGCCGGAGATGATGTCAATCTTTACGATGGCATCCTTGGCTATGAATGGAATGTAGTGCCGGACGATGAATATCGCCCCGATGGGTTGATCCGTCTTTCGCTGACCACACGAGAATGGGGCTCCATTCTGATTGACCAGGGCAATACCACAGCACCGGGCACGGCCACGCATTCGTTGTCGCTTTACCGCGATCCGCAAAGCGGTGCGCTGGTTTTTGGATCGGGCACCACGTTCTGGACATGGGGTCTGAGCGATCAGCATGACAGTTCGCCCTATGGTGCGACTATCGCGAATACAACCGTGCAACAGTTCACCATCAACATGTTCGCAGATATGGGCATTCAGCCGGGCATCGCCGATGCGATCCTTGCATCGCAGGGATTGGTGCGCGCGAATGCCTCGACCGATACGGTTGCTGCAACCGCCGCGTTTGCGGACGGCCTTGCTACCGAGGCCTCGGCGCTTTCGCCCTTCCTGATTACAGGGACGGCAAGCGATGTCGGCGGGGTCGTGGCCTTGGTCGAAGTGTCGTTTGATCAGGGTGCCAGCTGGAAGCCCGCGCAAACCACCGATGGCTGGGCCACTTGGTCCTACCAGTGGCGTCCGACAACACCAGGCACGGTCCAGATTCAGGCGCGCGCCATCGACGACAGCCTCAATCTGTCCGGCCTAGTGCCTGACACCACGACCGTCACCGTGACAGCACCGGTAATGCCGGACCGATTCAGCCTGTTCGGAGGTTCTGTGCCGGTAAATGTGTCAGTGGCCAATGACGGACAGCCACTTGAGCTTGGTATGAAATTCGTCGTGGATCGTGCGGGCAGCATTTCTGAACTTAAGTATTTCCGCGGGTCCGCTGATTCCAGCGACACGGACACGCGTGAGGGGCATCTTTGGCGTGTCAGCGACGGCGCACTTCTGGCAACCGCGACCTTCGTCTCGGTGGCAGGACAGTCCGGCTGGCAGACAGCTGCCGTGGCAGGCGACGCGGTCGCGCTGCAACCCGGTGTGGAATACGTCGTCTCCTATAGCACGCTCGACAATTACGCGAATACGGGTGATTTCTTCAGTCCAGCTAATGAAGTGTCATTTGACGGCGTCGATGACGATGCGTTCTCTGATTTCTTTCAGGTGATCTCGGCCCCCCAGAACAATCTTGCGGGCGGAACCGGGGTGAATGGCAATGGCATCTTTGCTTATGGCAGCGACCTTGTGATCCCGAACCAGACTTTCGGCAGCGCAAATTACTGGGTCGATGTTACTTTCGTGGCCGCTACAGGTCCGAACACACCGCCCATAATCACCTCAGGCAGCAGCTTCACCATTGCCGAAAACCAGACCGCGATTGGCAGCGTCACCGCGACAGATGCGGAGAATGCGCTGTCTTACGGCATCGTCGGCGGAGCGGATGCGGCGAAATTCGCGATCGACAGCGTCAGTGGCGCGCTGAGTTTCATCAACGCGCCGAATTTCGAAGTACCGACGGATGTTGCCGGTACAGGTGCGGCGGGTAACAATATCTATGAGGTCATCATCAGCGCCAGTGACGGCATAGCCCTCGCAGTGACGCAGGCGGTGACCGTGACGGTAACCGATGTGGCCGAAACGGCACCGAATGGATCGAGCATTTTTCAGGGCGAGACGCCAACCATCTTTATCCCTGCGCAGGGTCCGGTTCCAGCCAATACTGATCCGACGGATTACGAGCTTGGCACCAAGTTCACGGTTGGGCAGCAGGGCTTCATCACGCAGTTGCAATACTATCGTGGCGCAGTTGATGCCGCCGATACCGATATTCGCACGCTGACGCTGTGGGATGCGGCCACCGGACAGAACCTCGGTTCGGTGTCGGTTACATCCGGGGCAGGGTCCACCGGATGGCAGGCGGGGGCGCTGGCCACCCCGATCGCGGTGCTGACGGGGACAACCTATATAGTTTCCTACGGATATGATCAGGACGGCATCGACGACGCCTATGCCGCCACTAATGGATTTTTCTCTTCTGTCTCCAACAGCAGTCCCGACGGGCTGGTGACGGCGCTCGCAAGCGGTCAGCCGGTGGGTCTTGGCGAGGGCGGCATCGGCAACGGACTATTTAGCACCACGATAGGCTCACTGCCGCAAATTTCTTTCAATGCATCGAATTACTGGGCAGATGTGCTGTTCGTCACAACGCTGAATGGCCCGAACACGCCGCCCGTCATCACTACGGGTAATTTCACCGTCGCCGAAAACCAGACGCTGGCCGGCACCGTTGTTGCGACGGATACCCAGAATGCTGTGACCTATGGCATCGAGGGGGGCGCGGATGCCGCTCTGTTCACCATCAACCCGACCACCGGTGCGTTGACGTTCGTCGCCGCCCCCGATTTCGAAACCCCCGCCGACAGTGGTGGTGACAATATCTATGATCTGGAGGTCAGCGCCAGCGACGGAATTGCCCCATTGGTGACGCAGGCGGTGACCGTGACGGTGACCGATGTAGCCGAAACGCCGCAGCCAGGCACGAGCATCTTCGCGGATGACCCAGTGCCCGCGACTTTCGGCGAAGACCAGTCAAACTATGAGCTTGGCACCAAATTCACGGCCAATTCCGACGGCATTGTCTCGGCGCTACAATATTATCGCGGCGCACCGGATGCGACGGATGTTGAAACCCGCACCCTTACCTTGTGGACAGCGACCGGCACCAATATCGGCACCGCCACGGTGACCTCGGTTGTGGGCCAGACCGGCTGGCAGATCGCCACCCTCGCAGCCCCCGTCACGCTGCAGGCCGGCCAGACTTATGTTGTCTCTTACGGCTTTGCAGCCGATGGCGATGACGCCTACGCCAGTTCGGCCAGCTTTTTCGCCAGCGCCTCGAACAGCGGCCCCGATGGCACGCTGACCGCCCTGGTCAGCGGTGTTCCCACAGGTTTGGGGACAGGCGGCGTGGGCAACGGTCTTTTCAACGAAGGCACCGGCGTTTTCCCGCAAAATTCCTTCAACGCAACAAATTACTGGGTCGATGTCGTGTTCGCGGCGAATTCCGTGCCGGTGAACACTCCGCCGGTCTTCACCTCGAACCCGGCCTTCACGGCCGCCGAAAATCAGGTTCTGATCGGCACCGTGACCGCAACCGATACCGGGCCGCTAAGCTATGGCATTCTGGCGGGTGGCGACGGCGCGCTCTTCAGCATTAACCCCATCACCGGTGCGTTGCGCTTCAAAGCACCTCAGGATTTTGAGGCGACCAACAGCTACGGCCTGACCGTCGTGGTCAGCGATGGCGCCAATGTCGAGCAACAGGCCGTTACGGTGAACCTGACCGACGTGGTTGAAACGGTGAATGGCGCGGCCGCCTTTACCGCCGCCAGCTTGACGGCAAACTATGTGTTTGGCACCACCATCGACGCGCTGTATCCGGGTGCAGGTGCTAGCCAGACCGCCACTGTCGGCGATGGGGTGGAGTTTCAGGCCCTGCCTTCCGCCGGCCCGGATGTGGGCAACGGGCCCTTCGGTCTGGCTTCGGTCGATGTGGCCGCGCAGACCATCAGGATCGAGTTCCCGCTTGACGATGCACAGTTCCCGAATTTCCTGCGCTTTGCCGGTGGCATCGACGGGCGGCCGTTCAACGGCGTCCAGCTGCTTGATCCGGCAGACGGCCTGCCAACCATCCTGTCGGCCCGGATCATCGGGCAGGAAGGTATCACAGACGCGACCGGGGCGCTCGTCAACCTGACCGACGCTGACCTGACAGTAACTGCCGACGGCATCTTTCTGAACGTCGCTGACAAGGGTCGGCTGACCGATGTGAACGGGGATCTGGCTGGGCTTCAACACAGCTATGTCACCCTGCTGGTCGATCTGAACGATGCACCGGTGATCACCTCGAACGGCGGCGCGGCATCAGCTTCGGTGACCGTACCCGAAAACACGATCTTGGTGACCACGCTGTCCGCGACCGATGACGATATTGGCCAGACCATCACCTATACCCTGTCGGGCGAGGATTCGGCGCTTTTCCAGATCGTGGCCGGTGAACTGCAGTTCGTCGCGGCGCCGACTGCTTTGGCGTTGCCGCCGCAGGGTGCCACACCCGGCTATCAGGTCACGATAGAAGTGTCCGACGGCTTCGGCGGCGTGGATACCCAGGCCCTAACGGTGACGGTCGATGTCCCTGCGGTCAACAGCCCGCCGACCGTGGCGGGCGGGGTCACGCTGGCCGCACTGGCGGAGGATACCACCCGCACCCTGACCGCGGCCGAACTGCTGGCCGGGGCGCTGGATGTCGATGGCGATGTGCTCAGCGTGACCAACCTCACCGCCTCGTCGGGCACGATCATCAACACGGGCAACGGCACCTGGAGTTTCACCCCGGCGGCCAATGACAGCACGTCCGTCACCTTCAACTATGACATCACCGACGGCACCGCCACCACGGCGCAGACCGCAACGCTCGACCTCACCCCGGTGAACGACGCGCCGACCGTGGCGGGCGGGGTCACGCTGGCCGCACTGGCGGAGGATACCACCCGCACCCTGACCGCGGCCGAACTGCTGGCCGGGGCGCTGGATGTCGATGGTGATGTGCTCAGCGTGACCAACCTCACCGCCTCGTCGGGCACGATCATCAACACGGGCAACGGCACCTGGAGTTTCACCCCGGCGGCCAATGACAGCACGTTCGTCACCTTCAACTATGACATCACCGACGGCACCGCCACCACGGCGCAGACCGCAACGCTCGACCTTACCCCGGTGAACGACGCGCCGGGTATCGGTGGTGCCCCTGCCATCTGGACACCCAACAGCGTTGAAGCCGGGTCCCGGCGCGCCAACCTGTCCCCGGAGGCCGGCGTCACCGACCCCGAGGGCTCGACGGTCAGCTATACCCTGTCAAGCGGGCCAAGTGTCGGGCGCCTGTTCCTAGGCTCATCTGTGGTGACGGCTGGCACGGTGTTGTCCGAAGCCCAGCTTTCGGCTGTAACGTACGAAGCCGGTCAGAATGCCGGGACGTTTGATGCGATCTTTGCAGCATCAGACGGCATCATGACATCGCCGCTGACTTTGCGGCTGACCGTGACAGCAGCGGT
>JBBQZP010000019.1:0-80285 GCA_038207585.1 Rhodobacterales bacterium
GTCAGGGTCGCCCTTGGTGCGCGGATTGTAATGGCCGAGCTTCGCGGACTCGCGCGGGGTGTACGGCGCGGCCGCGAACTGCACGTCCTTGGGGATGTCGACGAGGACGGGGCCGGGGCGGCCATGCGTCGCAACGTGGAAGGCCTGATGGATCACTTCGCTGAGTTTGGCCGTGTCCTTCACCAGCCAGTTGTGCTTGGTGCAGGGCCGCGTGATGCCGACGGTATCGGCCTCCTGAAACCCGTCGGTGCCGATCATGAACGTCGGAACCTGTCCGGTCAGAACCACCAGCGGGATGCTGTCCATCAACGCATCGACCAGCCCCGTCACCGCATTTGTCGCACCGGGGCCGGAGGTCACCAGCACCACGCCGGGCTTGCCGGTGGACCGCGCGTAACCTTCTGCTGCGTGCAACGCGCCCTGTTCGTGGCGCACAAGGATGTGGCGGATGTCGTTTTGCTGGAAAATCTCGTCATAGATCGGCAGCACCGCGCCACCGGGATAACCAAAGATCACCTCCACGCCCTGATCCTTCAGGGCCTGAACCACCATCCGCGCGCCGGTCATGGATTGATTGGCCGTCGCTCCCTCGATCGCTGTCGGGGCGGATTGGGCTGTGTTCATTTGGGCTTTGGTCATCTGCGTCGTCCTCGGTGTGGTCGGTCTGGGTCTGGTCAGTCTGGTCTTCGCGCAACAAAAAGCCCCCGGTTTTTGATCGGGGGCGCATGGGAACCGTGATGGTCGTCCGTTACCGGCCCATGCGCTGTCGTCCTACAATGTCTACGAGTGTCAACATGGTCACATCCTTTGCGTTTGCGGACATTAGGGTGGGTTGCAGGGGGCGTCAACGGCAAATCGACACAGAAAATGTCGCTGCGGACCTTATAAATGGTAGTTTGTTGCATTTCGATGGGGCGTAACGACACTTTGTGTCGCGGTGTCCGCCCGCCCGGTGCCGTGCGACCGGGATGAGTCGTTGAAGTCAGAGTGAAAAACAGGCGGATGCGGAATATTTCGGCAATCATCCGAACGTGGCAAGGTTACCCGCCCAACTTTGGCGTTTTCGGGCGTCAGAACGCTATTCCCTAGTCGGTTTCATGCCGCTAGGGTTGTCCCACGATGTAAATGCGCAGCCCGAAAACGGGCCGCACCAATGGGAGGAACTCTATGGATCGTCGCTCTTTCATCACCAAGGCCGCACTGGGCGGGGCAGGGGCTGCGGCTCTGGCCGCTCCGGCTTTGGCACAAACCGCGCCCAAGATCACATGGCGCGTCACCTCGTCATTCCCCAAATCGCTGGACACGATTTATGGTGCCGCGGAAACGATGGCGAAATACGTCTCGGAGTCGACCGACGGCAATTTCACCATGCAGGTTTTCCCAGCAGGCGAATTGGTGCCGGGGCTTGAGGCCGCAGATGCCGTGTCGAACGGCACGGTCGAGGCATGCCATACCGCGTCCTATTACTTCTGGGGCAAGGACCCCACCTATGCATTGGGCACGACGGTTCCGTTCGGCCCGAACGTGCGGCAGATGAACGCTTGGCTCTATTACGGCGGCGGCATCGACATGATGAACGAATTCTTCCACACCCAGAAATTGCACTATCTGCCCTGCGGCAACACCGGCGTGCAGATGGGTGGCTGGTATCGCAAGGAAATCAACTCGGTCGCCGATCTTCAGGGTCTGAAGATGCGGATCGGGGGCTTTGCGGGCAAGGTTATCGAAAAGCTGGGCGTTGTGCCGCAGCAGATCGCGGGCGGTGATATTTATCCCAGCCTGGAAAAAGGCACGATTGATGCTGCCGAATGGGTCGGCCCCTATGATGACGAGAAGCTTGGCTTCTACAAGGTCGCGCCCTATTACTACTATCCCGGCTGGTGGGAGGGTGCGCCGACCCTGTCGACGATGGTCAACCTGGACAAGTGGAACGAGCTGCCGAAAGACTATCAGGCAATCCTTGCGACCGCGTGTGAGGCTGCAAACGGCAACATGATGGCCAGCTATGACTACAAGAACCCGACTGCGTTGCGCTCGCTCGTGGCCAACGGCACGCAACTGCGCCCGTTCCCGCAGGACGTGCTGCAGGCGGCCTTCAACGCCTCGCGTGAGGTTTATGCCGAAGTGTCGGCCACCAACCCCGCGTTCAAGAAAATCTGGGAAAGCCAGGCGGCCTTCATGCGCGACGCTTACCTTTGGGCGCAGATTGCGGAATACACCTATGATACCAACATGATGGTGCAACAGCAGGCCGGTAAGCTCTGACCCTTTCCGCCGGTTGATGAAAGAAGGCCCCGGATCATCTCCGGGGCCTTTTGTCATTCCGGCGCGGGCCCGGATTGCTGCGATGCGTGCGGCGCAGCCCCGGACCTGATCCGGGGCCTCTTGGGGCTACTCAGGGGTTGATGACCGGCGCGCCGAGTTTGGGGGCGCCCAAAACCGGTGCACCCAGTTGCGGCGTTTGGCTTTGCGGCGCGCCAAACTGCGGCGCGCCCAGCTTTGGCACCCCAAGCTGCGCGCCCGGTTGCTGGATTGTCGGCAGCGCAGGTGCTGTGATCGTCACCGTCGACGGATCAATCACCGGGCCTTTGTAGCGCATGACCATCTGCGGAAAGCTGATCACGAAGATGATCATAACGACCTGAATCCCGATGAACGAAATCGCCCCCATATAGATTTGCGGCGTGGTCACCGGGGCCATTTCGCGGCCCGTCACCTTGTCCAGATACGGCGTCTTGGCCGCGACCGAGCGCAGATAGAATAGCGCGAACCCGAAGGGCGGCGTCAGGAACGACGTTTGCAGGTTCATCCCGATGATCACGCCCAGAAAGATGATGTCGATTCCAAGGTTTTCGGCGGCGGGCACCAGCAATGGCACGATGATAAAGGCGATCTCGAAGAAATCGAGGAAACAGCCCAGCACGAACAGGATGGCGTTCACCACGATGAAAAAGCCGATCTGCCCGCCGGGAACGGCGGTCAGCAATTCCTCAACCCAGACATGGCCGTTCACGCCGTAGAACGTCAGCGAGAACACCCGCGCACCAATCAGCACGAACATCACGAAGGACGACAGCCGTGTGGTCGACATCAGCGCCTGTGTCAGCACTCCGCCCCCCAGACGCCGTTTCAGGAACGCCATTGCCAGCGCGCCCACGGCCCCCATCGCACCCGCCTCGGTCGGAGTGGCGAGGCCCAGAAAGATCGTGCCCAACACCAGAAAGATCAACGCCAGTGGCGGGATCAGCACCATGATGACCTGCTGCGCCAGCCGCGACATGATGCCAAGACCCAGCATCTTGTCGGCCAGCGTGAACAGATACATCAGCCCGACGCCGGTGACGGCACCCCAGATATCGGCATTGTTGCCATAGATCGGTTTGTAATAGACATGCGCCGCGTAGCCGATGCCCATCATAACCACCAATGCGATGATCAGCGACGTGATACCGTTGCCCAGCGTGCGCACCTCGACCGGCAAAGCGGGCACCCATTCGGGCTTCACGATCGACACGATGAAGACATAGACCATGTAAAGCCCGGTCAGAACCAGACCCGGCACCAATGCGCCGTTGTACATGTCACCCACCGACCGGCCCAACTGGTCGGCCAGCACGATCAGCACCAGGCTCGGCGGCACGATCTGCGCCAGCGTGCCTGATGCGGCGATAACACCCGTGGCCAGCCTGCGGTCATAGCCATAGCGCAGCATGATCGGCAGCGAGATCAGCCCCATTGCGATGACCGACGCCGCGACAACCCCGGTGGTCGCCGCCAGCAGCGCGCCCACAAGGATCACCGCATAGGCCAGCCCGCCGCGGATCGGTCCGAACAACTGGCCGATGGTATCCAGCAGATCCTCGGCCATGCCCGATCGTTCCAGCACGATCCCCATGAAGGTGAAGAACGGAATCGCCAGCAGCGTGTCGCTGGAGATCACCCCGAACAGTCGCTGCGGCATCGTGAACAACAGCGGCCAGTCCAGCGTGATCTCGCCCGACGACAAGGGGGCAAGCCAGACGCCGATGGCAAAGAAGATCAGCCCGTTCGCGGCAAGTGAGAACGCGACCGGATAGCCGATCAGCAAAAAGAACACGAGGCTCGCAAACATGATCGGGGCCATGTTGTGCGCCAGAATCTCCAGGATCATCGCTTGATCTCCCGCGCCAAGGCCTGCGCTTCCAGTTCAGCCGCCTCATGCGCAGAAAGGAAGGGCGTGGGGTCGGGGATCACACCGGCCAGCACGGCCACGCGCTTGATGATTTCCGATATTCCCTGAAACAGCAGCATGAAAAACCCGATCAGCAGCACCGCACGCGCAGGCCAGATGATCAGACCGCCCGCATTGGTCGAGATGTAGCCGCCGCGATACGCATCCATTGCATAGGGGATCAGCATCCACACCATTAGGACAACAAACGGCATCAGAAAGAACACATGCCCGAACAGATCAATCCAAAGCTGGGTGCGTCGGGTGCGCGCGGCATAGATGATATCGACGCGGATATGTTCGTTCTGTTTCAGCGTATAGGCGGCGGCCATCATGAAGGCGGCCCCGAACAGATACCATTGCAGTTCCAACCATGCGTTGGAGGACAGGTTGAACGCCTTTCGACTAATCGCGTTGCCCGCACTGACCAGAACCGCCAGCAGGATCAGCCAGGACACGGCGCGTCCGATGAATTCGTTGATCCGGTCAATCAGACCGGACAGCGCAAGGAAAGGTCCCATCGCGTCGTATTCCCCCTGGATCGGCGCCCTTTGCGGACGTCTGTTCTTTGGTGCAGACCGGTTGGCAAGGGCGTTGCCGTTACTGGGCCGGATGGATCATTCCGCTGTGCCGACGAAAGGATTCGCCGCTCTGGTGTCTGTTTGCGACATGTTGCCCGCCTTGGCAACGTCGGGCGAGATGTCTTTTGCGTGTGGGGCGTCGGAAAATGCCACCAGATCCCAACGGTTGCCGAAGGGGTCGCGCCAGATGGCGACTGTGCCGTAAGGCTCAACCCGGGGCGCTTCCTCGAACACCACGCCTGCGGCCTGCATCGCGGCATGGTCGCGCGCGAAATCATCGGTTTGCAGAAACAGGAACACCCGCCCGCCGGTTTGGTTTCCAATGGCTGCGTGCTGCGCGGGCGTGTCGGCCCGTGCCAGAACCAGCGCCGCACCGCCACCCGGAGGGGTCACGGCTACCCAGCGCTTGTGGCCCTGATCCTGATCGGCGGTCAGGGTAAAACCCAAAACACCCACATAGAATGCGATGGCAGCATCGTAGTCAGGCACAACAAGGGCCAGCGCTGCGATCTGCGCACCGCTCACTCGCGCTGCAACCGGGCTTCGGGCAGGCTGATGCGGGCGACCTGTTCGGCAATCGGGTCGACCGACAAGGGATGCAGTTCGGCCCGGTGATCGGCGGGGTCGCCCAGATCGTGCCAGCGCCCGCCTTTGTAAATCTCCACCGCTGAAAACCCTGATTTGTAGCCCATCTTGCGGCTGCCCGGCACCCAGTAGCCAAGGTAGACGTAAGGCAGGTTCGCCTCGCGCGCGATCTCGATATGATCGAGGATCAGAAAGGTGCCAAGGCTGTTGGCCGAGAGATCGGGTTCATAGAACGAATAGACCATGCTCAGCCCGTCGTCGAACACATCGGTCAGGCAGACGGCGGCAAGATGTTTTACGCGGCTGCCCGGTGCGCTTGGCATCGCATATTCCACAACGCGGCTGCGGATCGGGGTTTCCTCGATCATTGCGGCAAATTCGAAGATGTCCATGTCGGCCATGCCGCCGGTCGCGTGGCGGTCATCAAGATAACGGCGGAAAAGCGCATACTGGTCTTCGGTGGCCCATGGCGAGTTGGCGACTCGACTCAACTCTTGATTGCGTTTGAGGATGCGTTTCTGGGTGCGTGACGGGGCGAAATCGGCCACCCGGATGCGGGCTGAAAGGCAGGCCGAACATTCCGCACACGACGGGCGGTAAAGCACGTTTTGTGACCGGCGAAAGCCTTGTTTTGAAAGCGTATCGTTCAGTGTTTGCGCATGTTCGCCCTGCAGGGCCGTGAACAGCTTACGCTCCATCCGCCCGTCCAGATACGGGCAGGGCTGCGGGGCCGTCACATAGAACTGAGGGGCGATGGGAAGGGTGTGGCGCATGACCGGCTGCAATTTGGAACAGATGTCAGCCTAGCAAGACATCTGCCGCACGCCAAGGGGTCAGGTGAAATCGGTCAGCGCGGCGTGGCGGTGCGGTTGATGGCAACGCTGCCCAAAACCATGTCGACCAGACTTTGCCCGTTGGGCCGCGTCAGCATCAGCCCGGCCGAGATGATCTGCGGCAACAGGAAACCAAGGCAGGCCGTATACAGCAGCGTGTGCAGAAAGGCGGTCATCGGATCGAATTTTTCGCCGCGAAAGGTAAGGAAGGTGATCGACATGATCCGCATCCCCGGAGTGGCCGACCCGTTCGACAGCGTGGCGACCCGGTAAACGAACGACACCGCCAGATACATCAGCGGCCAGATCAGCAGCGCCAGAAACGCCGTGAAGGGCACGATCAGCAGGCAAAGCAGCGTGATCAGAACCGTGTCAATCACCCAAGCCAGCGCGCGTTTCATCGGCACGTCGGCATAGAATTCGGCATGGCGGTCGGGGTCTGGAAGGGCGTGGCTGAACATGACATCCATATGGGGCTGCGAGGGCGGGATGAAAAGGGGCAGGCCCGAAAACCGGACCTGCCCTTTGCGGATCAGTAGCCGCCGGTGGGGCTGTCAGCGTTGGGCGTATCGGCGGGACGGTTTGCCGCAGCACGCGCGCGGTCATCCATGAAGGTATCGAATTCCGACTTGTCCTTGGCCTCGCGCAAGCGCTGCAGGAAGGCCGAAAACGCCTCTTGTTCTTCTTCCAGACGGCGCAGGGTGTCGGATTTGTAGGCGTCGAACGCCGAGTTGCCGCTGGTGGAAAAGGCGACATGCGCGTGACGGCGCATCTTGTCGCGGCGATGGCCGCAGCCGGATCGTGAAAACATGCGTTTGCTCCATATCATGTAGCCAAGAAGGAAAAGGCCAAGCGGCCAGACGAAAACGAACCCCAGCACCATGGCGGCAATCCATGCGCCACGGCCCCGGTCATCAAGCCAGCGCTCGACACGGCGAAGGGTGGAAAAGACGCCGCCGGACGGGGCGGCCATCGGCGGGGACAGTGAGGGCTGATACATCGGGCGCTCCTTGCGCTGGTGATTTCGGTTCATGTGAATTCGCTTCACATGACCAAGATCGGTATTGGTGCGCGCCGCGTCAAGGGTCCATGTAAATCATTTTTACATAATCTCTTGGATCGGCGGTTTGGCGCAGGCATGGCGCGGACTGCAGGGCAAGACCGCTGCGCGCAGGTCTGGCTTGGCCGCCACTCTGCCAGTTGACCCGCCGGTTTTGCGCGATCATTCTAAGCCCATGGAATTGCCGCTTTCCCGACGCCTGACCCGCTGCCCGATCCCGTTTGACCGGGCGGCTGGGGCTGACGTGCGCGCGGTGTTTGCGGATATGGACGCTGAAACCGCCGACCTTCTGGACGGCACGGCGGGGTGCAGTCCCTATCTGCGCGATCTGATGCAGCGCCATGCCGAGTGGCTGCGCGACACCGTTCAACGCCCGCCCGAGGATGTGCTGGCCGACGAACTGGCGGCGCTTGCGTCGGTCGCGCCCGATGCGTTGGGGCTGGCCCTGCGCCAAGCCAAGGGGCGGATCGCACTTCTGGTGGCGCTGGCCGATCTGGGCGGCGTCTGGGCGCTTGAACAGGTGACCGGCGCGCTTACCGCGCTGTCGGACCGCGCGGTTGATCTTTGCGTCAAGACGCTGGTGGCGGATGAATTGCGCCGGGGCAAGCTGCCGGGGCAGGGGCCGGACGCCGCCGATACTGCTGCCGGAATGGTCGTGCTGGCCATGGGCAAGACCGGCGCGCACGAGTTGAACTATTCATCCGATATCGACCTGATCTGCTTGTTTGATGAGACCCGCTATGGCGACGACTGGCAGGATGCGCGCACTGCCTTTATCCGCGTGACCCGCAAGATGACGGCGCTGTTGTCGGATGTCAGCGCGGGCGGCTATGTCTTTCGCACCGATCTGCGCCTGCGCCCGGATGCGGCGGTGACGCCCGTGTGCATCTCGATGGCGGCGGCCGAGGGGTATTACGAAAGCGTGGGCCGCACATGGGAGCGTGCAGCCTTTATCAAGGCGCGGCCCTGTGCGGGTGATATCGCGGCAGGCGCGCGGTTTCTCAAAACGCTGGTGCCGTTCGTCTGGCGCAAACATCTGGATTTCGCGGCCATTCAGGATGCCCATGACATGCGCCTGCGCATCCGCGAACATCGCGGCCTGAACGGCCCGATCGTGCTTGAAGGGCACAATCTGAAACTGGGCGCCGGCGGCATCCGCGAGATCGAGTTTTTCACTCAGACCCGCCAGCTTATCGCAGGTGGGCGCGATGCGTCGCTGCGCGACCGCACCACCGTGGGCGGGCTTGAGGCGCTGGCGGCCAAGGGCTGGGTGCCGGGTGATGTGGCCCAGACCCTGACCGCCGATTACCGCGCCCACCGCGAGGTGGAGCATCGGTTGCAGATGGTCGCCGATGCGCAGACCCATGACCTGCCCGCCACGCCCGACGGCATCGCCCGTATCGCCGCCTTTTGCGGGCACGATGCGGCCACGTTCCGTGCGGACCTCGTGGCGCGGCTGGAACGGGTCGACGGGCTGACCGAGGGGTTTTTCGCCCCCGGCGCGGCCCAAGGTGCGGTGCCGGACGGACCAGAGCTTTCCGACAAGGCCCGCGCCATCGTAGCAGGTTGGAAGGGCTATCCCGCCTTGCGATCCGAACGCGCGGTCACAATCTTTCACCGCCTGCGCCCGCGTCTTTTGCAAGCGCTGATGCGTGCCGCGAACCCGGACGAGGCGCTGGTGGCCTTTGACGGCTTCCTCGTACGTCTGCCCGCCGGGGTGCAGATATTCTCGCTGTTCGAGGCGAACCCCAGCCTCGTCGGTCTGATCAGCGATATCGCGGGCACAGCGCCGAACCTTGCGCATTATCTTGCCCGCAATGCCTCTGTCCTTGATGCGGTGATCGGCGGCAGTTTCTTTTCGACCTGGCCGGGGGTTGGCGGGCTAACGCAGATGCTGGGCCGCGCAATGGCGGCCGAGGCCGATTACGAGCGCAAGCTGGATGCGGCGCGGAGCTGGCAGAAGGATTGGCACTTTCGCATCGGCGTGCATCACCTGCGCGGCCTGATCGGGGCGGAGGAGGCAGGCCAGCACTATGCCGATCTGGCCGAGGCCGTGGTGGCAGCCGTCTGGCCCGCCGTCTGCCACGACATGACCCGTCGCCACGGCCCGCCACCGGGGCAGGGGGCGGTTGTTCTTGGCATGGGCAGCCTTGGCGCGGGGCGGCTGAACTCCGGGTCGGACCTTGACCTGATCGTCATCTATGATGCGGACGGGGTCGAGGAAAGTGCGGGCCCGCGCGTTTTGGCCACGCGGCCCTATTATGCACGCCTGACGCAGGCGCTGGTCACGGCGCTGTCGGCGCAGATGGCCGAAGGGCGGCTTTACGAGGTGGATATGCGCCTGCGCCCGTCGGGCCGGCAAGGGCCTGTGGCGACGGCGCTTGGGTCGTTCCGCACCTATCAGGAAACCGAGGCCTGGACATGGGAGCATCTGGCCCTGACCCGCGCCCGTGCCTTGGCCGGGGATGCGACGCTTGGCGCCGAGGTCGAGGCGTTCCGGCAGGGCCTGCTCGCCGCGAAGGGGCAGGGCGCGTCGGTCATGGCCGATGTTGCCGACATGCGCGCGCGCCTTGCTGCCGCCAAACCGGCAGATGGCGCGTGGGAGGCCAAGAACGGCCCCGGCCGCCTGATGGATATCGAACTGCTGGCCGAGGCGGCGGCCCTGCGCAGCGGCTCACCCGCCCGCCGGGTCAGCGCACAGATTGCAGGTGGCGCAAAGCGCGGCTTTCTGTCGCAATCAGAGGCGCAGGTTCTGACGCGTGCCTACAGGCTGTGTTGGCAGGTTCAGGCCAGCGCGCGGCTTCTGACCGACACTGCGCTTGATCTGGACGATGTGGGCGAAGGTGGGGTGGGCGAGGGCGGGCGCGCCTTTGTACTGCGCGAGGCGGAAGCCCCGGATGTGTCCGGGCTGGCGCAACGGATGGCGGACGTGACGGATGAAGCGGCCGCGGTGATTGACGCCGTGCTGAAGCGGGAGAGTGCGGATGGATCTGACCAAGGCGGACCCAAAGGGGCTGGTGCGCGAAAGCTACCGGATTGACGGGATCACGGGCGGCGAATGCCGGTCGATCTTTCTGGATTGGGCGCTCAGCCTGCCGGTGGGGGTGGACAGCGCGCCCGCGCTTCGGTTCCTGATCACGACCTATGAGCCGGCGAACCCCGGTCACCCGATGAATGTGGTGCTGCACGACGGGCTGACCGCACCTGATGCGCCGCGCCGAAAGGGCGGGCGCGCGACACGGGTCGGGCAGGACTGACGCTGCCCCCTAATCAAGGGTGATTTCAGGCAGACCAGCAGCGCAATCCGACTAGCGGGGCAGCGCCGCCGCTTCCTTGGCCAAGGCCGTGATGCTTGCCCAGTCTCCCGCTTCCATCATCGCCTTCGGGGCTACCCAACTGCCGCCGACACAAAGTACGTTGGGCAGGCTCAGATAGGTTTTCGCATTGGCAAGACTGACGCCCCCGGTCGGGCAAAAGCTGATCTGCGGCAGGGGCGCGCCGATGGCCTTCAGGGCCGGCGCGCCGCCCGACGCCTCGGCGGGAAAGAATTTCTGCACGTTAAAGCCGCGTTCCAGCAAGGCCATCGCCTCGGTCGCGGTGGCGGCCCCTGCCAAAAGGGGCAACCCTTCATCCTCGCATGCGGCGATCAGGCGGTCGGTGGCACCGGGGGAAACACCAAATGTCGCCCCCGCTGCCTTTGCGGCCTTCACATCGGCTGGCGTGATCAGAGTGCCTGCACCGACGACACCGCCCGGCACTTCGGCCATGATGCGGATCACGTCAAGCGCTGCGGGCGTGCGCAGCGTCACCTCAAGTGCGGGCAGGCCTCCGGCAACAAGTGCCATCGCCAGCGCTCGGGCATAGGCGATATCCTCAATAACAAGAACCGGCACGACTGGGGCAAGGCGGCAGATTTCGGCGGCGCGGATGGATTGGGCGGCGGGGGTCATGGCGGCTCCTGACTTGGATCGGTGGATATGTGGCAGTGGGGGGAGCCTTCGGCGAGGTTATTTGTATCAAAATGAAAGCGGCAGGGGGAGGTTTCGGGGCCACACCCCGCCTCGGGCCGCAAGCTGCGGGGGAGGCGGGGTGCTTTCACCTTGAACGGTCATCGGCGTCCCCGCCTGTACCGTGGTGTTACACTCGCCGCCAAACCCTTTCATTTTGATTAAAATATCCTCGCCGAAGGCATTGAAGTTCTTTTTAGATCACGACGCCCGCGCCTTCGGTGGCGTTGCCCACGTTGCGGCGGAACGCCTCGAACAATTCGCGCCCGATGCCGTGGCTGTTGGCGCTGAGGTCGGCGGTGACAGGCGTGCGGTCGTCAAAATCCGCGGCCAGCACCGACAGCGTGCCCGCATCGGCATCCACCCGCACGATATCGCCATCGCGCAGACGAGCCAGCGGGCCACCGCAGGCAGCTTCGGGCGAGACATGGATGGCGGCCGGCACCTTGCCAGACGCCCCCGACATCCGCCCGTCGGTCACCAGCGCCACCCGCAGCCCGCGTTCCTGCAGCACCGTCAGAGTGGGGGTCAGCGAATGCAATTCCGGCATCCCGTTCGCCTGTGGCCCCTGAAAGCGGACCACGACCACCGTATCACTGGTGAACTCGCCCGCCTTGAACGCCGCTTTCACCGCTTCCTGGGTGTGGAAGATGCGGGCGGGGGCCTCAATCACATGGCGGTCGGGGGGGCAGGACGACACCTTGATCACGCCGCGCCCCAGATTGCCGCCAAGCTGTTTCAGACCGCCGGTCGACTGGAACGGGTCGGACGCGGGGCGCAGGATACGGTCGTTCAGGCTGCTGCCCGACCCGTCTTCCCACGCAAGCGTCCCGTCGCGCAGTTTGGGTTCCTGGCGGTAAAGGCTCAGCCCGTCGCCCGCGATGGTCTTGGCGTCTGGGTGTAGCAGGCCTTCGTCCATCAGATTGCCGATCATATAGGCCAGCCCGCCCGCCGCGTGGAAGTGGTTCACGTCGGCAAGGCCATTCGGGTAGACCTTGGCCATCAAGGGCACCACGTTCGAGATGTCGGCGAAATCCTGCAGGTCCAGAATGACCCCCGCCGCCCGCGCCATTGCAGGCAGGTGCAGCACAAGATTCGTCGATCCGCCCGTAGCCATCAGGCCGACCATCCCGTTCACAAACGCGCGTTCGTCCAGAATTTCCCCAGCCGGGCGGTAATCATTCCCCAGCGCGGTGATTGCGGCAGCGCGGGTCACGGCGGCATCGGTCAACGCGTCGCGCAAGGGTGTGCCGGGGTTGACGAAACTGGCGCCGGGCAAGTGCAGGCCCATGAACTCCATCAGCATCTGGTTGGTGTTCGCCGTGCCGTAAAAGGTGCAGGTTCCGGGGCCGTGATAGCTGGCCATTTCCGCCGCCATCAAAGCGTCGCGCCCAACGGCACCGGTGGCGAATTGCTGACGCACCTTGCCTTTTTCATCATTCGGCAACCCTGACGTCATCGGCCCCGCAGGAACGAACACCGCCGGGATATGGCCAAAGGTAGCGGCGGCGATGATCAACCCCGGCACGATCTTGTCACAGACGCCAAGGTAGATTGCCGCATCAAAGGTGTTGTGGCTGAGCGACACGCCCGCCGCCAAGGCAATGACATCGCGGGAAAATAGCGATAATTCCATTCCCGGCTGGCCTTGGGTCACACCGTCGCACATAGCAGGCACGCCACCTGCAACCTGTGCTGTGGCACCGGCACGACGGGCGGCAGCGCGGATCAGCTTGGGGTAATCCTCATACGGCTGGTGCGCCGACAGCATGTCGTTATAGGCGGTGACAATCCCGATATTGGGCTCGCGCCCGCCCTCCAAAGCCACCTTGTCACCGCCCATCGCGGCGTAGGCATGCGCCTGATTTCCGCAAGACAAATGCGCGCGGGCGGGGCCGGCCTCGGCGGCGCGAGCCATCCGGTCCAGATACTCACCGCGCGGTTTGGCGGAACGGGCGCGGATGCGGTCGGTCACCGCGGCAATGGTGGTGTTCAACGACATGGCGGTGATCCTTTGCGGCGCGTTGGGGGCGGGGTGTGTGGGTTTAGTTTAACAGCGATTGTTAGCGCTAACAAGCGCTTCTTCAGGGCAAGGGGCCGGACGTTTGCGAACATCAGATGCGCCGCCATCAAAGTGAAATGGCCACGCCTGCGTCAGGGTTTTTGCGCAATTTAGACAAATTTGAGAGGCATCATTTCCTCGAAGTTGTCTCAAGTGGCCCGGTTTCCATGCGTGGCAAGCACAAGACCCAAAGGTCTGGAGGATAGCAGAATGAAGATGATTCGTAGTGTTTCGATGTTGACCGTGATGGCATTTCTTGCGGGATGTGCGGGCACCGAGCCCGCATCGCGTGGACTTGTGGCCGCCAGCGGCACCGTCAGTGTCGCCACAAAGAACGCGCCGGCTATTGCCGTGGGCACGCCGCGCTATGCCGTCGCGAAGGTTGATGTGATCGTGCCGCGCAGCCTGAGGGTATCGGAGGCGAACGTGTTCTTCCCGATTGCCGATATCGTCTGGCACGGTGATCCGCTTGGCGACCGCTATGCGCAGGTGACGTCGGTTGTGAGCGAAGGCTTGCAGCGCGGAACGCAAGGTATGACGTCTGGCCGCAAGGTCGTCGTCACGGCGACGCTGGTGCGCTTTCATGCCTTGACGGAAAAGACGCGCTACACAATCGGCGGTGTTCACGCCATTCACTTCGAGATGACCGTGCGCGATGCAATGACAGGTGCGGTTCTGGAAGGCCCGCGTCTTATCAAGGCGGATGTCAAAGGTTCGGGCGGGCAGCGCGCAATTGCCGAAGAACAGGTCGGGCGCACCCAGCGAGTCGTCATCACCGAAAGACTGGCGCAAGTGATCGAAGCTGAACTGTCGGGTCCGCTGCCGGGTAACGACGCGCCAAAGGCCGATGGTCTGTTGTCGCAGGCTGATGTGGCGCCGCAGGATGTCGCCCTGCAGTAAGCCGGGTCTTTCGGTGCAACGACGAACAGGATAAGGCAGGGGGCATGACGCCCCCTGTTCCGCATGAGCCCCGCCCCGATGTGACCGACGCCGCCCTTCCGGGCCGTCCGGTCGTGCGCCTGAAACCCAAGGCCGAAGCCCGCGCCATTCGCCACGGTTTTCCGTGGGTTTATGCCGATGAACTGGTCACTGACCGGCGCACGCAGGCTTTGCCTCCCGGCGCCTTGGCTGTGCTGGAGGATGGAGAGCGGCGACCTTTGGCGCTTGTTACCGTCAACCCCGCGTCCAAGATCATCTGCCGGGTGCTGGACCGTGACCCAGAGGCGGTGATTGATCAGGCGTGGTTCGAAACGCGCCTTGGCCGCGCCTTTGCCCTGCGCGACCGGCTTTACGCCGAACCGTTCTACCGGATGGTTCATGCCGAGGCCGACGGTCTGCCCGGCGTGGTGATCGACCGCTTTGGAGACGTGGCAGTGGTGCAACCCAACGCCGCCTGGGCCGAAGCGCATCTGGCGGCGCTGGTGGCCGCGCTGATTGCCGTGACCGGGGTTTCAACGGTCGTGAAGAACGGCACGGGTCGCGCGCGCGGTTTGGAAGGGCTTGCCGAGGAAACTGTGGTTCTGCGCGGCACTCTGGATGGCCCGGTGCCGGTTCGAATGAACGGGGCCACATATATGGCCGATCTGGTGGGCGGGCAGAAAACCGGAATTTTCTTCGATCAACGCCCAAACCATACCTTTGCCGCCACGCTGGCGAAGGGAGCGCGGGTGCTTGATGTGTTTGCGCATGTCGGCGGGTTCGGCCTTGCTGCCTTGGCGGCGGGTGCGGCGTCGGTGCTGGCCGTTGATGGCTCTGCCCCGGCTTTGGCGTTGGCCGAGCAGGGCGCGCAGGCGTCGGGCTTTGCGGAACAGTTCACCACGCGTCAGGGCGATGCCTTTGCGGTGCTTGAGGCGTTGGGGGCCGAGGCCGCGCAATTTGCCCTTGTGGTCTGCGACCCACCCTCCTTTGCGCCCGCAAAACCGGCGCTTGAGGCGGGCTTGCGCGCCTATGAACGCGTCGCAAGGCTGGCGGCACCCTTGGTGGCACCGGGCGGGTTTCTGGTCTTGTGTTCGTGCAGCCATGCCGCCGACCTCACCTCATTCCGCAACGCATGCGGGCGGGGTATCGGGCGGGGCGGGCGGCGCGCGCAGCTTTTGCACACGGGCTTTGCCGGGCCGGACCATCCGCTGATGCCGCAACTGGCGGAATCGGGATACCTGAAAGCATTGTTCTTCCGGCTTGACGGGTGAGGGTGGTTCTGGACGCCTGCGTCCTTTACCCGCCGGTTTTGCGGGAAATTCTGCTCGGCGCTGTGGATGCGGGCCTGTTCGAACCGCTCTGGTCCGACCGTATTCTTGAGGAATGGGCGCGCGCCACCCGCAAACTTGGCCCGGTAGACGAGGCCCGCGCGCGCGATGCCGTGGCGCGGGTGCGCGCGGCCTATCCCGCCGCTCTGATCCCCCCGCAACCGGGGCTTGAGGCCCGGCTGCACCTGCCGGACGAGAATGACATTCACGTTCTGGCCACTGCCATCGGGTCCAGCGCCGATGCGATCCTGACGTTCAACGCGGCTGATTTTCCACGCGGCCCGCTTGTCGCCGAAGGGGTCGACCGCCGCGATCCCGACGGGTTTCTGTGGGAGATGTGGTCGCATCACCCTGACGCGATGAACGCCGTTCTGGAATCTGTGCGGGCCGAGGCAGAGCGGCGGTCAGGCGGGCCGACCACGTTGAAAAGCCTGCTCAAGCGGTTGCGGCTGAACCGGTTGTCAAAGGCCGTTCACACGATCTGACACCGTCATTCCACCGAAGCCCAACGTGCCTCGCGCGCCTCGATCGCGGCGATGCGGTCGGTCGTTTTGGGGTGGCTGCGCAGCCACGCGGGCGGGCCACTGCCCTGCATGCCCACCAACCCTTCCAGCTTGCGGAACAGTGATTTCTGCGGCGCGGTCCCGATGCCCGCCTTCACCAGCAGGGCCGAGGCATAGGCATCCGCCTCATGCTCATCGCGCCGTGACAGGATGGCGCCCAAAGCGCCTGCCACAACATTGGCGATCAACGGCCCGATCAGCGGCACAAACCGCGCCAGAAACGCCGTCAGCATCATGAAAATCGCATTCTGCCCGGTGAAATCAATCATCCGCCGTTTGGTATGACCCAAGGCCACATGGCCCAGTTCGTGCGCGATGACCGACGCCATCTCATCCGCCGTCACTTCGCCCGCGTCGTATTTCGCGAGGAAGCCTTGGGTCAGGAAAATCCGCCCGTCAGGGGCGGCCAGCCCGTTGACCTGCGGGATGTCAAAGACGTTGACCTTTATGGTTGGCAGACCCAGCGCCTGCGCCATCCGCTGCGTGCGGTCATTCAGCCGACTGTCCGTCAGCGGACGCGACTTTGCGTCCAGCAGCGCCTTCGTGCGCCAGACCGCAAAATGATAGCGCCCAAGGCCGTAGAGGAGGATCAGCAGAATGGGAAAAAACTTTATCATTTAGCCAATATGGTGCGAGAAGCGCACTTGGGGAAGGGGGCCTTAGCGCCCCAGCGTCTTGATGCCGCGCCCGATACCATCCAGCGTCATCGGCACCATGTTGCCCGCAAGCTCGCGGATCAGGCGGATGGAATGGGTGTGCGCCCAATGCGTCTCGGGCACCGGGTTGATCCACAGATGTGCGGGCCAATGGGCAAAGGCGCGGTTCAGCCAGATCTGCCCGCTTTCTGGGTTCCAGTGTTCATTCGCTCCGCCGGGGTGAAGAATTTCGTAAGGCGACATGCTGGCGTCACCCACGAAAATGCACTTGTAATCAGAGCCATATGTGCGGATCACCTCCCATGTCGGGGTCTGCGCATCCCAGCGGCGGCGGTTGTCGCGCCACACGCCCTCATACAGGCAGTTGTGGAAATAGAACGGCACCAGATGTTTGAATTCGGCGCGGGCGGCGCTGAACAACTCCTCCATCACCTTGATGAATGGGTCCATCGACCCACCGATATCCAGAAACAGCAGCACCTTCACTGCATTGCGCCGCTCGGGCCGTGTCTGCACATCCAGCCAGCCGTGTTCGGCGGTGGCGCGGATGGTGCCGTCCAGATCAAGCTCGTCGGCAGCCCCATCGCGCGCCCATTTGCGCAGGCGGCGGAGTGCTACCTTGATGTTGCGGGTGCCAAGTTCAACGTCGCCGTCCAGATTGCGGAATTCGCGCTTGTCCCAGACCTTGACGGCGCGCTGGTGGCGGCTTTCGGCCTGCCCGATGCGCACGCCTTCGGGGTTGTAGCCATAAGCGCCAAAGGGCGAGGTTCCGGCGGTGCCGATCCATTTCGAGCCGCCCTGGTGGCGGCCCTGCTGTTCGGCAAGGCGTTTGCGCAGCGTGTCGATCAGCGCTTCAAACCCGCCCAACGCCTCAACCGCGGCGCGTTCTTCCGCCGTCAGGTGCTTTTCAGCCAGCTTTTCCAACCAGTCGCCAGGCAGATCCAACGCATCCAGCACCGCCTCGGGCGGGATCGCCTCCAGCCCCGCGAAACATTCGGAAAAGGCGCGGTCAAAGCGGTCCAGGTGGCGTTCGTCTTTCACCATCGTGGTGCGGGCCAGATGGTAGAATCCGGTCACGTCATAGGTGACAAGGCCCGCTGTCATCCCTTCCAGAAACGCCAGATGTTCGCGCAAGGATACTGGCACGCCGGTCTTTCGCAACGCTTCGAAAAACCGCAGGAACATGCGCCTAGCTGGCCATGCGTTCGATGAAGATCGTCAGGTAAACGCCCACCAGCGTGAAGGCAATGCCGAAGCCTGCTGCGTATAGCAACTGATCCGGCCCTTTGCCGCCCCGCTTGCGCGCCAGATAAGTGCCCCAGCCCGCGCCAAGAATGGCCCCTGCAATCACGATCATTCTGAAGTTCCCCGTGACGGGGAACCCCCGCCGTTACCGAAATGCTGCCGGAACCAGCGCGCGGATGCCACGTTCGCGGCTGCGCACTTCGCTGTCGGCGCCGAAGCCATAGCGCGCCCAAGGCGTGCTGTCGAGGCGCAGCGCCGCCGCTGCGTCAGCTTGCCCCGCCACGCGCATCGCTTCGGATTTCATCATCAGAAGCATCGCCGTCATCGCGGCATTCTCGCCCGATTTGACCACCGGCAAGGCACGGTCGACCAGTTGCACGGTCTGATCGGCGCGCCCCTGCGACAGGGCATAAGCCGCCATCTGCATATCAACATGGGCGGCATGCAACTCGCCACCCGGCAGGCTGCGATAGATGTTGGCGGCGGCGGAGAATGCGGCCAATGCCTGATCGGGACGGCTGGCAATGTTGGTGCGGCCGATGGCGAAATAGCTGAACGCAAGGCGGCTGTCTTTCCAGCCCTGCGCGCGCGCTGTGGCTAGGGCCTGATCCGCGCCGGCCATGCGGGCAGTGTTGCTGCCGCGTGCGCCAAGCGCGCCCTCAATCGCGCTGATCCACTGGCGCGGCGTGGCGCTGCGCACGGCATGTCCGCCTTGCGTGCCGCCGGGGTTCAGCCGCGAAAGGATACCTGGCAGACGTGCCGTAACCTCGCCCTGGGTCATGCCGCTGTGCAGTTCCGGTGCGTAATGAACGCGCAGCATCATCATGTCGAACCCGGTCAGCACCGAATGGATGTTGTCATCGTTGAACACCGAATCGTCCAACTGATACAGGTCGTTCAGCGGCCCCATGGCCTGCGCCAGTTCTTCGTGCAGGCAGTCGCGCACTTCTTGCGGGCTGGCATCGGCGGGCGCAAAGACGGAAAGGCGGCGGCGTTCGGTCACGCGGGTCCAGTCAAGTTGCCCGGTGCCGCGCGCGGCCTTGTATTCATCCCAGCTTGAGACGTTGGGAGCAACGAAACAAGCGACGTTCGAAAACGCCTCGCGGATCGTGCTGCGCGTGACGAAATTCACGGTGATGCTGGCGGGGCCTGAGGTGCGGCTGACGCTAAGCCCCGCCTCGGTCCGGAAGCGCCCGATCAGGCGGTCAAGATCGGCAAGGGCACTGGGTGGAATGTCGCCCGCAACGCCAATGGTGATTGGCCCCTCGAAACGGGTGAACACCGGCAAGGGACGCCCGCTTTCCATGCGAAACTCAAGATCGACAAAGTTTTCTGCCAGTTCAGTGTTGCCCTTGCGCGTGACATTGGCGTGAACCGGGGCAAAGTTGAATGCAGGTGCGGCGCTGTATTCACCCAGCGACGCCGTTGTCTGGTTCATCGAAACCGGATCAGGTGCAGTCGTGCAGGCAGAAAGCGCCAAAAGCGCTGCTAGTCCGAGTGTAAGACGCATGTGGTGGCAGCCTTTGCATCAGTTATTGGGGAGTGACCCCCGTCAGGATTGAAGCCCGACATGCGACCGGCCGGGATTTCAGAGATCGGCACTGCCCCCGCAGCGCCGTGAAATCCTTAGCCAACCCGAATGCAGGTCAGAGGTTCAACCAACAAGCCACGAGTGTTCGTTTCGCGGCCCCTCTGTGTCAATCTTAGGGAATTCGGCGGATTGTCCTGAATCTAGCACTGGGGCGTCACCCCGGCTTAAGCGCCAGATTTATCCAAATCTGATCACGCAATATTTCATTACAATTCAGAAAACGCCAACTCCGTGATGCCAATGTGGCATCATTGTGGCGAGGGTGCGGCCAAACAGAGGCAGCAACGCCCGAATCGCCCTGCCGATTATGCACAAGGCTTCAACGGTTTGGCCGGAGTTCTTAACGTTGCCCCCTTGCCATGAATGCGAGCCGCTCGAACAAATGCACATCCTGTTCGTTTTTCAGCAGCGCGCCGTGCAGTCGCGGCAAAAGTTGCGACGGGTCGCGCCGCAATTCCGCCGGATCAAGGTCTTCGGCCAGCAACAGCTTCAGCCAGTCCAGCACTTCCGAGGTCGACGGCTTCTTGCGCAACCCCGGCGTCTCCCGCACCTCATAGAACTGCGTCAGAGCCGCCGTCAGAAGCGCGTCCTTGATGCCGGGATGATGCACGCCGACGATGGCGCGCATCGTGTCGATGTCGGGAAACCGGATGTAATGGAAAAAACACCGCCGCAAAAACGCATCGGGCAGGTCTTTTTCGTTGTTCGAGGTGATGATGACAATGGGCCGCTGAACCGCCCGCACCGTCTGCCCGGTTTCATAGACGTGAAACTCCATCCGGTCGAGTTCCTGCAGAAGATCGTTGGGAAACTCGATATCGGCCTTGTCGATTTCATCAATCAGCAAGACCACGCGGCCGGGTGCTGTGAACGCCTGCCACAACTTCCCTTGCCGGATGTAATTGGCCACGTCATTCACCCGCGCATCGCCCAGCTGGCTGTCGCGCAACCGGCTGACAGCATCGTATTCGTAAAGCCCCTGCTGCGCCTTGGTTGTTGATTTCACATGCCATTCGATGATTGGTAGCCCCAATGCGCCCGCCACCTGCCGCGCGAGTTCGGTCTTGCCAGTGCCCGGTTCACCCTTCACCAACAAGGGCCGCTCCAGTGTGACGGCGGCATTCACCGCCACGGTCAGATCTTCGGTCGCGATATAAGCATCGGTCGAGGCAAAGCGCATGGGGCAGGGCTTCCATGGAAAGGGGGGTGGGATGAGATGATCAAGGATTGTTTCGATGTTTGACGCATTTAGCCTGCAAAAGCCAGCCGTCGATCAAATCCCGTGAACGGGTGCCAAGTGGTAGTGACAAGTGCGGGGCCTTGCGTTAATGCAGCGCCAACAAGGAGCGCGCGATGACAGAAGCGACCCTGTCGGAGGCGTCCGGCGCAGTGGAGATGAAAGCGATGAAGGCAGAGGTCTTTCTTCCCGAAGATTACCGTCCCGCAGAAGACGAGCCGTTCATGAACGACCGTCAGCTTGAATACTTCCGCCGCAAGCTGATCGTGTGGAAGCATGAATTGATGGGGCAAAGTGCTGACACCATCGAAGGCTTGCAGGAATCAGGTCGGAGCGTACCCGACATCGCCGACCGCGCGTCCGAGGAAACCGACCGCGCGCTGGAACTGCGCACCCGTGATCGCCAGCGCAAGCTGGTCTCCAAGATAGACGCGGCCATTCGGCGGATCGAGAATGGCGAATACGGCTATTGCGAAGTGACCGGCGAGCCGATCAGCCTGAAGCGTCTGGATGCCCGTCCGATTGCAGTGATGACGCTGGAAGCGCAGGAAAAGCATGAACGCCGCGAAAAGGTTCACCGCGACGACTGATCCTAACACGCGTCTGGCCTTTGCGGCCCCAAGTTGCGCCGGGCCGATGGTCCGGCGTTGTCATTTCCGGGAGAGGCGATGAAACTCGACGGCACCCCGATCACGATCCTTGGCGCAGGCGTTGCGGGTCTGGCGCTGGCCCGTGCGCTGGCATTGCGCGGCGCTGCGGTGACGGTGCTGGAACAGGCCGACGCGATCCGCGAAGTGGGCGCGGGCCTGCAGGTGTCGCCCAATGGCGTGGCGGTCCTGCGCGGACTGGGGCTTTCGGACGGACTTGATCTGGCGTCGGTGCGGGCCGAAGCGGTGGAACTGCGCAACGGCGAGTCCGGTGACCCTGTGCTGCGGCTGGACCTTGCGCGCCTCGCGCCAGAGCAACGCTACGCTTTCGTGCACCGCGCCGATCTGATCGACCTGCTGGCAAAGGGCGCGCGCGCTGCGGGGGCAGAGATCCGGCTGATGCAAGAGGTGCGCGAGGTCGATCTCTCCGGCCCCCGCCCGCGCCTGATCATGGCCGAGGGTGCCGATTATGCCCCGGCCTTGCTTCTTGGCGCCGACGGCCTGCATTCCCGTCTGCATCACGCGCTCAACGGCAAGACCGCACCCTTCTTCACCCGACAGGTCGCGTGGCGCGCGACAATACCTGCTGAACCCGGTGCGCCTGCGGTGGCCGAGGTTCATATGGGTGTGGGCCGCCACCTTGTCAGCTATCCGATGCGCAGCGGCACCCTGCGCAACATTGTCGCGGTCGAGGAACGCAGCCGATGGACCGACGAAAGCTGGAGCCTGCGCGACGATCCCATCGCCCTGCAATTGGCGTTCGAAGGCTTCAACCCGCGTGTGCGCGGCTGGCTAGATACGGTGGATCAGGTCTGGCTCTGGGGCCTTTACCGCCACGATGTCGCGCGCAACTGGCACAAAAGCCTGCCCGAAGGTGGCGCGGCCATCCTTGGTGACGCGGTCCACCCGATGCTGCCGTTCCTTGCCCAGGGGGCTAACATGGCGCTCGAAGATGCCTGGGTTCTGGCCGGATGCCTGCAATCGGAAGCCTCGCCGGACGCGGCCTTCACGGCCTTTCAAACGGCCCGCGCGCCGCGCTGCAGCCGTGTCGTCGCCGCGGCACAAGCCAACGCCCGCAATTACCATCTGGGCGGCTTCAAACGCGCCGTGGCACACACCGCGCTGCGCCTTGGCGGCTGGCTTGCCCCAAACCTTGCCCTGCGCCGGTTCGACTGGCTTTACGGGCATGACGTGACCCGGTCCTGAACGCCACCTTCACATTTGCCCAAATACTCAAAACCAACCTCTCCTCCCGGTCGGTCCGCCGGATTTGAGTATTTTTGCAAAAATTAAGTCCAAAGCAAGCGCTGTGGAGCGAGGGCGACGCCGGGTGAGGGGGCTCGATGCCCCCGAGGCCGGCTCCTTCCTGCCGCATCAGGCGGCGAGGTCGATCCAGACCGGGACGTGATCCGACGGCTTCTCGCCCGCCCGCACGTCACGGTCGATTGCAGCAGAGCGCAGCAGGTCGGCGGCTTGCGGCGACAAAAGCAGGTGGTCGATGCGGATGCCGTTGTTACGCTCCCATGCGTTCGCCTGATAATCCCAGAACGAATAGTGGCCGGGTGCGGGTTCCAGCGTGCGGAACGCCTCGGTGAAACCCAGGTTCAGGACGCGGCGATACGCGGCGCGGCTGGTTTGCAGGAACAGCGCGTCTTGCCGCCACGCGTCGGGCTTTGCTGCGTCCATCGCTTGCGGGATGATGTTGTAGTCGCCCGCCAGGACCACAGGCTCTTCGGTTGCAAGCAACTCGGCAGCACGGGTCTTCATGCGGGCCATCCAGTCCAGTTTGTAGCCGTACTTGCCGTCGTACACGGGTGCGCCGGACGCATCGAAATCCACCGGATTGCCGTTGGGCAGATAAAGCCCGCACACCCGAACCGGAACCTCGCCCATCACCGTCGCCTCGATCCAGCGGGCTTGTTCGTCCGCATCATCGCCGGGCAGGCCGCGCGTCACATCTTCCAGCGGCAGTTTCGACAGGATCGCCACGCCGTTGAAGCTTTTCTGTCCGTGGGTTTCGACCCGGTAGCCCATGTCTTCGAAGACCGCGCGCGGAAAGGCCTCATCCACGGACTTAATCTCTTGCAACACCACGACATCGGCGGCGGCAGTGGTCAGCCACGCGGGCAGTGCTTCGATCCGGGCCTTGATCCCGTTGATGTTAAAGGTGGCAAGCTTCACAGACGGCTCAGATCGAAAATGACGTGCCGCAGCCGCACGAGCTTGAGGCATTGGGATTTTCGATCACAAAGCGCGCGCCGATCAGTTCTTCGGTAAAATCAATCACCGCGTTTGAAAGGAACGGAAGCGACACGGCGTCGACCAGCACTTTGTGCCCGTTCTTTTCCAGCACCAGATCATCGCCCGCCGGATCATCCAGCCGGATATCGTACTGAAACCCCGAACAGCCGCCGCCTTCAACCGCGACGCGCAGCGCCTTCGCCTCGCCGGTCATGGCGGCAATCTCGGCCAGCCGCGCATAGGCGCGGTCGGTCACGCGGGGGGGCAGGGTCAGGGTCATGGCGGCACCTTTCGGGAATGGCCTGTGGTCAAGATAGGCGCGGGCACCCGACAGTGCAATGACTTCACACGCGGAACCGTCAGCGCCTGAATGGATGATCCCGACCGCGCTCATCTGGACCGCGGGCGGGGAATCGGTGGGCAGGGTAAGGGTTTTGGTCTATCTCACGGGCATTGACTCAAGCAAAGGCCAACCGATGCGTGCCCCCTATGCCTGCAATCCTGACCAGTCGCGCGGGCGGCTGCACGCCGAGCGAATGTCCAGCTTCCGGTCGGATTTTCAGCGCGACCGCGACCGGATCATCCATTCCTCGGCGTTTCGCCGCCTGAAACACAAGACGCAGGTCTTTGTCGAACACGAGGGCGATTATTACCGCACCCGCCTGACCCATTCGATCGAGGTGGCGCAGGTCGCGCGTACCATTTCCGGCGTGCTGGGGCTGGATACAGACCTCGCCGAAGCTATCGCCTTGGCGCATGATCTGGGCCATACTCCCTTTGGTCACACCGGCGAGGATGCCTTGGGTGCGCTGATGGCACCTTATGGCGGGTTTGATCACAACGCGCAGGCGATCCGCATCGTCACCCGGCTGGAGCGTCACTATGCCGATTTTGACGGGCTGAACCTGACATGGGAAACGCTTGAAGGGCTGGCCAAGCACAATGGTCCCGTGACCGGACCCCATGCAGACGAAAAGCACGCGGGCCCCTTGCCCTATGCCCTGGCGCAGGCCAACGCCGAATGGGATCTGGAGCTTTCGACCCATGCTTCGGCCGAGGCGCAGGTGGCGGCGATTGCCGATGATGTCGCTTATTCGCACCATGATCTGCACGACGGTTTGCGCTCGGGCCTGTTTGATGAGGCCGATCTGATGGAACTGCCCGTGACCGGCCCGGCCTTTGCCGAGGTGGACGCGCTATATCCGGGGCTTGATCCGATGCGCAGGCGGCACGAGGCGCTGCGCCGCGTGTTCGGGCGTATGGTCGAGGATGTGATCGCCGTCGCACAAGGCCGGCTTGAGGCGGCGAAACCGCAGTCAGTTGACGACATCCGCCACATGGGCACCACGATCATCCGCTTTTCCAAGCCCTTGTTTCAGGAGTTGAAAGCGGTGCGCGCGTTTCTGTTCCACAGGATGTATCGCGCGCCTTCGGTGATGGTGGAACGCGCGCGGGTGACCAAGGTGGTCGAGGATCTTTTCCCGCTTTTTCTGAACGATCCCGAACTGCTGCCCGCCGATTGGCAGGCAGATCTTGCCACGGCCACGGATCATACCGATCTGGCGCGGATCGTGGCGGATTATGTTTCAGGCATGACCGATCGGTTTGCCATTCAGGAACACGAGCGTCTGTTCGGCTAAGGCGTTATCCCATGCGGCGGGCGGCGGATATCCAGATCAGCACCAGCAGCAGCGACGCCACCGCGTTCCAGCTTGCCATGGAAAGCCCCAGCATCTGCCAGGCCACATCGGTGCAGCGCACAACCGGGGCGGCAAGAATGGTATTCAGCAGATCGGCAGGATCGACCCCGTCGATCGACCCCGAGGTGCAGGATGTCGGCCCTTGCCACCAGCCCCGCTCTACCCCCGTATGATAAAGGCCCAGCCCCGCTGTCGCCAGTGCCGCCCCGGCGCCCAGCAGCGGCAGGATGCGCCCGGGAATCGCCAGCGCCAGCACGCCGATCACCAGTGCTGCAACATGCGGCCAGCGTTGCAACAGGCACAGATGACAGGGCGCCATGCCGCCGATGTACTGGAACGCCAGAGCACCAAGCAACAACGCGCCCGAGCCTCCGGCAGCCAAGAGAATGGTCTGATTGCGCGTCATAGATACCTCACAAGAACAAATCCGCCGATCAGCACGGCCAGCGCGACCGTGAACACCAGCCCGAGCCGCCGCTCGATGAAGTCGCGGATTGGTGCACCGAATTTCCACAAAAGTGCGGCCACGATGAAGAACCGCAAGCCACGCGCAAAAACGCTGGCGACCATGAAGATACCGAAGTTCAGCCCCGTCGCACCCGACAAAATGGTGATCACCTTGTACGGGAACGGCGTGACCCCGGCAATCAGTACGGCCCAGGCCCCCCAGACGTTATAGCGCTGCTGGAAGTCTGCGAACTTCGCATCCATCCCGTAAAACTGCAGCACTGGCTGTGCCACGCTGTCAAACAGCGTGGCCCCTATCAGATAGCCGAACGCCCCCCCCAGAACCGACGCCACGGTGCACACGGTGGCCAGAAGAAACGCGCGGCGGGGTGCTGCCAGGATCATCGGTATCAGCAACAAATCGGGCGGCAACGGAAACACCGAGCTTTCGACAAACGCCACCGCCGCCAGCGCCCAAAGCGCGTGCCGGTGCCCGGCAAGCGACAGGGTCCAGTCATATAACCTGCGGATCATGCGGCCTCCGGCGCTTTTGGCAGGTTTGCATCATGGCGGGGCGGCGGGGTCAAGCGCTTCGCGTCAAAAGGGGTTACGCTCGCAGGCGGCTTTGATACATTGGCGCAAACACGGGAAGGGGCACCTGTATGGAATGGCGCGGACGTCGGGGCAGCAGAAATATCGAAGACCGTCGCAGCGCGGGCGTCGGCAAGGCGGGCGGCATCGGCGGGGTCGGGCTGATCGTGGTGCTGCTGATCGGGTATTTCTTCAATGTAGATGTTTCGCCCTTGCTCAATGATCCGCAGGCGGGCGGGCAGGGCGCCCCGGTCGAGATGACCGCCGCCGATCAGGCTGCGGCTGAATTCGTGTCGGTGACGCTGGCCGACACCGAAGAGGTCTGGGCGGGCATCTTCAAGGATCAGGTTGGCCAACCCTACCGGCCCACCGTTCTGGTGCTGTATAAAGGTGTCACCCAATCGCCCTGCGGCGGCGCGTCGGGGGCAACCGGGCCGTTCTATTGCCCCGGTGACAAGAAGGTGTATCTGGACACCGACTTTTTTACCACGCTGGAACAACGGCTTGGCGCGGGCGGCGATTTCGCCAGCGCCTATGTCGTGGCGCATGAGGTCGGCCATCATGTCCAGGACGAGCTGGGAATTCTGGGTCAGGCCAATCAGGCCCGCAGCCAGATGTCGGAGGCCGACAGCAACGCCATTTCGGTGCGCATCGAATTGCAGGCCGATTGCCTGTCGGGCATCTGGGCGCGCACTGTGCAGCAGAAATTCGGCACCATCGAGCAGGGCGATTTTGAAGAGGCGATCAACGCCGCCAAACAGATCGGCGATGACACCTTGCAGCGCAACGCAGGCCAGCGCGTATCACCCGAAGGCTTTACCCACGGCACATCGAAACAGCGCGCCACCTGGTTCGTGCGCGGGCTTAAATCCGGGCAGATCAGCCAGTGTGACACGTTCTCGGCGCGTCAGCTTTAGGCTGCGCTTTCGAATTGACCGCTGCTGCAGGCCGCGCTAAACGGACCCCCGTGCCCGAGTGGTGGAATGGTAGACGCAGAGGACTCAAAATCCTCCGCCGCGAGGCGTGTCGGTTCGAGTCCGACCTCGGGCACCACCTTTTCTGAAATATGTCGATTCTGTGGCGATGCTGGGCCTTTTTCGGCAGTGATTCGGCGTTCGGTAACCTAAACAGGCCGTTAAGCCGCAACTGATCGCCCATTTTCCGTGAATTGATGCTAATTTTTCAACAGCAAATAAACCACGTGCCTCAATCGTGGCGAAAATGTGGTTGGAATTAACCCTGAGTCGAAATGCCTCGGTTGTTGCCAGATTCCAGCTAATCTCTCCCCCACCCTTGTGGATAAGATTTCAGAACTTACGCAGTTTCGGTAACTTAGCGTTGTACCCAATTTTTCATTGTTGATGATGTGGATACAGTCTTCGCCTTTGAATTGCGGGCGATGCTGCGAGATCAATCTCGGGGGCCAGATTTTCGCCGCAACTTTGTCGCCAGTCTGCCTTTTTTCACTTTTCGGCAAGCCTAACAGAAGGTAATCAGAGCAAGTCTTGCTGGGTAAGACAAAGGCTGCGGGGGCAGTCGTCAGTGGAAAGCGTCTTCGGACGCAGGAGTTGTTTGTAAGCGCTGCCAAGTTTCTGACCGAACCGATGCCAGTCCCGCACTTTTGTGCGATCTGTTTGCTTGTTCCTGAACCGCAGCTCTCACATGACCCCGAATTTTCTGACTGACGAGATGTGGTATCGGACCGACCGTTCATTCGGTTGACCGGCGGTTGGTTTGGGATGGGTGCCCCTGGCATCGGAATGAGCGGAGTTGCATTGAGATGACCATTTTTTCGTTTTTGAGCTACAAGTGGTGCGACAAGTCCGGATGCTGGCACTCGGGATACCCAGCTTCGGGCTGCAACTACACGCAGGTCCACGGTTGCGACAAATACGGCAATTGGCACGACTGCACCCCCGCCCCCAAGCTGGACGGATATGTTGACGGCACCGCCGGGAATGACCTGATCGACGCGAATTACACCGGTGATCCGCAGGGCGACCGTATTGACCGTAACGACCAGATCCTTGCGGGTCAGGGACCCAACGACGATATCGTGCGTGCGGGTGCAGGCAACGACACCGTGGTGTCCGGCCTTGGCAACGACCTGGTTTACGGCGGCGACGGCAACGATTTCCTGGACGATGCCTTGGGCGGGGATCAGGGTGCCGGCCGCGACACGATGTACGGCGGCAACGGCAACGACACGCTGTGGGGCGGCGCGGACAACGATTCCTTGTTTGGTGACGCTGGCCATGACTCGGTCAACGGCGAAGAGGGCCACGACACTCTCTATGGCGGTGACGGCAATGACACCGTCTACGGTGGCACCGGCAACGACAAGTTGTTCGGCGACGCGGGCGATGATTCTCTGGTCGGCGACGACGGCTGCGACACGATCTTCGGCGGTGACGGCAACGACAAGGCTTACGGCGGCGCGCACAACGACGAAATCTGGATGGGCAATGGCAACGACACCGTCTTCGGTGGCGACGGCGATGACTGGATCCACGGCGAAGCGGGCCACGATCTGCTGAACGCAGGCGAGGGCAACGACAAGGTCTATGGCGAAGGCGACAACGACACGATCAACGGTGATCTTGGCAACGACTCGCTTTACGGCGGCACCGGCGACGACAAGCTGTTCGGCGGCGACGGCAACGATTTGCTGGATGGCGGCGACGGCATGGACACGCTGCGCGGCGGCGACGGCAACGACGTCGGCAACGGTGGCGCGGGCATGGACGAAATCTGGATGGGCGCTGGCGACGATACCGTCGACGGCGGCACCGGCAATGACTGGATCCACGGCGAAGACGGCAACGATTCGCTGATCGGCGGCGACGGCGACGACATGCTGTTCGGCGAGGCAGGGAACGACACGCTCAAGGGTGGCAACGACAATGACTCGTTGACCGGCGGCGCGGGCAACGACGTGATGCACGGCGAGTCTGGCAATGACAGCATTCTGGGCAATGACGGCAACGATTATGCCTCGGGCGGCACGGGTGACGATTTCATCGACACCAGCGGGTCAACCCAGCCGCTGCCCGACAAGGGTTATCCGGGGCTATACCCTGCGGACACCGATCCCAACAACGATCTGGACACCGTCTATGGCGGCACCGGCAATGACACGATCATCACCGGCGACGACCGCGACCTGATCTATGGTGGCGCTGACAATGACAGCATCGACGCGGGCATCGACGATGACACCGTGTTCGGTGACAGCGGCAACGACACGATCATCGGCGGCGAGGGCAATGACCTGATCGACGGCGGCGACGGCAATGACCTGATCTACGGCGGTCTGTCGCCTGCGTTCCCCGACGCGATCAATATCCCCGACGCCACCGACCTGCGCCCCGACAATGGCCAGGACACAATTCTGGGCGGCGCTGGCAACGACACGATCTTCGGCATGGATGATGACGATGTCATCGACGGCGGCGCGGGCAATGACCTGCTGGACGGCGGCATCGACGACGACACCGTGATCGGCGGCACCGGCAACGACACGCTTCTGGGCAGCCAGGGCAATGACGACATGCTGGGCGGCGATGACCGCGATACGTTCGTGATCGGCAGTGCTGCAAATGGTGCAGGCGATGTCATCAACGGCGACGAAGGTGGCGACGATTTCGACACCCTTGATCTGACCGGCGCTGGCCCGCTGCGGATTGTTTACGATCCGGCCAATGCGGAAAACGGCACCGTCAACTTCCTTGACAACGATGGAAATATCGCCAGCAGCCTGGTGTTCACGAACATCGAAAACGTGGTGCCCTGCTTTACTCCCGGCACGCTGATTGCGACGCCGAAGGGTGAAGTGCCTGTCGAAAGCCTGCGCGCCGGTGACAAGGTTGTGACCCGCGACAACGGCATCCAGGAAATTCGCTGGACCGGCCGCAAGGATCTGAACTGGCAGGACCTGACCGCCAATGCGCATCTGAAGCCGATCCTGATCCAGCGCGGCAGCCTGGGCAACGGTCTGCCCGAGCGTGACATGATGGTCAGCCCGAACCACCGGATGCTGGTCGCCAATGATCGCACGGCGCTGTACTTTGACGAGCACGAAGTGCTGGTTGCAGCCAAGCATCTGGTGTCGGGCAAGGGCGTGTTCGAGGTTGATCCGATGGCCACCTCGTACCTGCACATCATGTTCGACCGGCACGAGGTTGTGCTGGCGAACGGCACCTGGACGGAAAGCTTCCAGCCCGGTGACTTGACCCTCAAGGGTATGGGCGACGCGCAGCGGACCGAGATTTTCCAACTCTTCCCGGAACTGGAAACTCGTGTTGGTCTGGATGATTACGTCGCCGCGCGCAAAACGCTCAAGCGGCACGAGGCGCGGCTTCTGGCCCGGTAAAGACGAATGCAGCGCAGGGTTTTGCGTTAGCGCAGAATGACTTGCAGGAAGGGGCTCCGATAACGGGGCCCTTTTTTATTGGGGCGTGTCGGTTCGCAAACGCCACGCGGCCCAGTCTTCGGGGGTGTCCAGATCGGTGGTTGCATGATCGCTGGGCAGGGCAACGGGCAAAACCCGCGCCGCATGGGCCTGCACCACCATTTGCGCGCCGCGATCGCCCGAAAGCTGCGCCAACTCTGCCCGCGCCCATGCCGGAAACAACACCGGATGCCCGGCACGGCCCGATTGCGATGTGGCCCGGATAATGTTTTTGGGGTGTGTTTGGGCGGCAGCCAGAATGGACGTCAGGTCATGTGCAGTGATCTCGGGCAGATCGGCCAGCAGCAATAGGACCGGGCCGGGTGGCAGCGCGGTCATGCTCGCCGCAATCACATGCCCCATTCCCAGATGCGCCTCTGGCACTGTTAGCTGCGTCAACGACAACCCCTGTAACGCCCCATCGCGCAAGGGTCTGTCCGCGGGCAATGCCACATGAACCGCAGCCCCGGTTTCAAGCGCCGCCTTGGCAATTCGCCGCAGCTGCGGCTCACCTTCGATCGGCTCCAGCAGCTTGTCGCCTCCGCGCATCCGGCTGGATGCCCCGGCGGCAAGGATCAGGATCATTGCGCGTGTCATCACCAAAAGCTGGTGCGCAAAGCGCTGCGCGTCAAGCGCGTCAGCCGCGCATCCGCGCGCCGTCGGCATCAAACAGCGGGTCTGTCACCAGAACTGCCGACCGACGTTCGCCCAGAATCTCGATCTCGACCGTCAGCCCGTCTTTTGCGCGGCCCGCAGGCAGGAAGCCCATCGCAACCGACTTGCCGGTGTGATGCGAATAGCCGCCCGAGGTGCAGAAACCGACAACCTCGCCGTCCAGCCAGATCGGCTCCCACGCCACCACATCGGCGTCTTTCGCGTCGACTATGAAATTGCACAACTGCCGTTTCGGACCGGAGGCCTTTTCCGCCATTGCAGGCGCCTTGCCGATCCAGTCGGCATCCTTGTTCCAGCGAATGAAGCGGTCCAACCCGGTTTCGCCCGGCGTATAATCCGGGCTGAACTCGCGCCCCCACGACCCGAAGAACTTGTCCAGTCGCAGCGACATCATCGCCCGCATCCCGAAGGGACGCAGTCCCAGATCCTGCCCGGCGGCCCAGAGCGTATCCCACAGGTGGCGCACCGACATGTGGTCGCAGTAAATCTCATACCCCAGATCGGCAGTGTAGCTGACGCGCTGCACGATGCAGTTTGCCATACCTACCGTCATCCGCTTTACATCCATGAATCGGAACGCCTCGGCCGACACATCGGCCCGCGTCACCCGCGCCAGCAGTTCGCGCGCTTTCGGCCCCGCAATCTGGAACCCGGACCGCGCGTCCGAGATGTTTTCGACCATCACGCCCGGCTCCGCGTGTTGCTCGAACCAACGCCCGTGCCAGCCTTGCGCGCCGTAACTTGCGGTCACCTGAAATTCCGTCTCAGACAGGCAGGACACGGTAAAATCGCCAATGATCTTGCCGCTTTCCGCCAGCATGGGCGTCAGGCTCAGCCGTCCTGGTTTGGGGATCAGCCCGGCCATGATCCGGTCCAGCCAGGCCCGCGCACCCACACCGATCACCCGATACTTGCCGAAATTCTGCACCTCGTTGATGCCGACACCGCCGCGCACGGCCGCCACTTCCTGCGCCGTCGCGTCCCACGCGTTTGATCGTTTGAAGCTTGGTTCCTCATACCGCGGTTGGCCGGGCAGGGCGTGGTAGTTCACCACCTCAAGCCCGTATTGTTGGCCCCAGACGGCGTTCATGCCATCGAAAACCTCATACATCGGAGTGGTGCGGAAGGGGCGGGCGGCGGGGCGTTCCTCGTTCGGATAGCTGACCGAAAACCGCATCTGATAGTTCTCGATGACCTTAGGCACGGTGTAACCGGGGCTGGTCCAATTGCCAAAGCGGGCAACGTCAAAGCCGCGCGGGTCGCGTTCGACCTCGCCTTCAATCATCCACTGCGCCAGCGCCAGCCCCATGCCGCCGCCTTGGGAAAAGCCCGCCATCACGGCACAGGCCGACCAGTAGTTGCGCAACCCCGGCACCGGCCCGATCAGGGGGTTACCATCAGGGGCAAAGGTGAACGGCCCGTGGATCACCCGCTTGACACCCGTGCGTTCCAGCGCCGGAAAGCGCTTTTGCGCGAATTCGATGGAGTCTGCGATCTTGTCGTATTGTTCCTGGAACAACTCCTGCCCGAAATCCCATGGCGTGCCATCCAGCGACCAACCCTCGCAGGGTTTCTCATAAAACCCGATGCAGAACCCGCGCCCTTCCTGCCGAAGATAGGATTCCCCACCGGGGTCCATCACATGCGGAAACTCGCGGCCCCCCCGTGCGACAATCTCGGGGATATCATCCGTCACCAGATACTGATGCGCCATCGGCAACAGGGGCAGATAAACCCCCGCCATGGCCCCCACTTCGCGCGCCCAAAGCCCACCCGCGTTGACCAGATGTTCGGCAATGATCGTGCCCTTTTCGGTGATCACCTGCCACGACCCATCGGCCATGGGATTGGTTTCCAACACCCTGTTGTGCAGCACAATTTCCGCCCCGCCCATCTTGGCGGCCTTGGCATAGGCGTGGGTGGTCCCATAGGGATCAAGGTGGCCATCCAGCGGATCGTAAAGCGCCCCGATGATGCCTGCGGTATTCACCATACCATCGGTCATATCCTCCACCTCTTTCGGTGTCAGGATCGCGGTATCCAGCCCCATGTAGCGGTGCTTGGCGCGTTCTGCCTTCAACTGGTCGAACCGCTGCTGGTTGTCGGCCAATGTTATACCGCCGACATGATGAAGCCCGCAGGATTGCCCGGTGATCGCTTCCAGCTCCTTGTAAAGCCGTATCGTATAGCCCTGCAACGCGGCCATATTGGTGTCGCCGTTCAGCGTGTGAAACCCGCCCGCCGCATGCCAGGTCGAACCCGATGTCAGTTCCGCCCGCTCGATCAGCATGACATCCGACCAGCCCAGCTTGGTCAGGTGATACAGCACTGAACAGCCGACGACACCGCCGCCGATGACAACAACGCGAGTATGGGTTTTCATGGCGACTCCTGTGCAGATTTGCGCCAGATTGGCCCCTCACCCACGGTTCGGGCATGCCCAACTGCGACAAATGATGTCGCGAACGACCAACGTCCCGACTCCAGGCACTGGACTTCATTTTTGCGAAAATACTCGCGGGGGTCCGGGGGGCGAGTCCCCCGGCGCTCGCAACAGTCCCCATGCTACTTTTCCGGTATCAACCCGCGCGGGCTGAATCGCAGCACCAGAAGCAAAATCACGCCCAGCGTCAAAAGCCGCAGATGCGGCGCGCTGTCGATCAGATGGTCCTTAAGCGCCCCTGCGGGCAGACCCATAGTCACCAACCCCATGATCCCCGGACCCACACTTTCCACGATCAGCCACAGCCAGCCGATCAAAAGCCCGCCCAGCACAGCGCCCCAGTTGTTGCCCGACCCGCCGACGATGACCATCACCCAGACCAGAAAGGTGAACCGCAAGGGGTTATATGTCCCCGGTGTCAGTTGCGTATCCATCGACGTCATCATCGCGCCGGCAATCCCTACGACGGCAGACCCCAGAATGAAGATCTGCAAATGCCGCCGCGTGATATCCTTGCCCATCGCCGCCGCCGCCACCTCGTTATCCCGGATGGCGCGCATCATCCGGCCCCAAGGGCTTTTCAGCGCCAGTTCCGACAGCGTCAAAATCACCAGCAGAACCACCCCGAACAGCCCCGCATAAAGCAGTTTAACCAGCACCGACGACGCCGTGATTGGATCAAACCCCCAGCGCGTCGTCCAGTCCAGAAAGGTCGCACTTTGTTGCAGGTTCACCTCATAGGGCACCGGCCAGGGCCGGGGCAGGGAGATCACGTTTTTCACCCCCCGCGCCAGCCAGTCCTCGTTTTTCATGACCGCGATGATGATCTCGGCAATGCCCAGCGTGGCAATCGCCAGATAATCCGACCGCAACCCGAGGGCCGTCTTGCCGATCGCCCACGCCGCAGCGGCGGCCAAAAGCCCGCCCACCGGCCATGCCAGCAGCGACGGCAGGCCAAGCCCGCCAAGGTTGCCGTATGTTGCGGGATCCAGTGCCTCAACCGCCTCGGCGGCTGGGTCGAAGACTGCGCGATAAAGGAAAAATCCGCCAACCAGAATGATCGTCAGCACCAACCCGCGCATCCTGCCCTTTGGCAGCCGCGCGTTGGCAAAAATCGCGGCCCCGATGGTCGCGGCCCCCAACACAAGCCCCGCAAGAATACCCCAGCCTCCCGCAGCAAATGCCCCCGGCGATGGCTGCGCCGAGGTGATCACGACCGCAAGCCCCCCTAGCGCCACAAACCCCATGATCCCGGTATTGAACAGGCCCGCAAAGCCCCATTGCATGTTCACGCCCAAGGCCATTATCGCGGAAATCAGCGCCATGTTCAGGATCGACAGCGAAAGATTCCAGCTTTGGAACACGCCGGTGCCGACAAACAGCAGGGCGACGGCGGCGAAAAGAAGGGCGTTCTTCATGTCGACTTCCCCCCGAAAATGCCCGTCGGTCGGAACAGCAGCACCACGATCAGAATGGTGAAACTGACCGCCAGCTTGTAATCGGTGGACAGCAGTTGCAGCAGATTATCCGGCGCCCAGCTTTCCGGCACCAGATAGGTCACGACCTTTTTCCAGGCATAGGTCACAAAGACCTCGCTGAAGGCGATGACAAACCCGCCGATGATGGCACCGATCGGGCTGCCCAGACCGCCGACGATGGCGGCGGCAAAGATCGGCAACAAAAGCTGGAAATAGACGAAGGGTTTGAAGGATTTATCCAAACCGTACAGCACCCCGGCAATCGTCGCCAAAGCCGCCACGATGATCCATGTCACCGCCACCACGCGGTCGGGGTTGATGCCCGACAGCAACGCCAGATCCTCGTTATCGGAAAAAGCGCGCATGGATTTCCCGGTGCGGGTCTTGTTCAGAAACCAGAACATCAGCGCCACGACAACCACCGCCGTGGCCACAGTCACCGCCTGTGTGGTTTTGATTGCAAGCCCTTCCTGCAACCCGGTCCACTCCTTGAACTCGCCCGCCGTGATGACAAACCGCGCGCCATCGGCGAAATCCTGATCCTGCACGCCGATGATCAGACGGGTGACACCGTTCATGATGAAGGTCACACCCAATGACACGATTACGAAAATCGTCGAAACGGCGCGTTTCTGGCGGTAGAACCGATACACCACGCGGTCCGTCGCCAATAAGAACGCCGCCGTGATCGCAATCGCAAAGGGCAGGGCCAGCAGGGCTGTCGGCAGTGGGCCAAAGCTGATGCCGTGGCTTTGGAACCACCATGTCAGCAGGATCGTCCACATCGTCCCGAACGCCATCGTGTCGCCATGCGCAAAGTTCGAAAACCGCAGGATCGAATAGATCAGCGTGACGCCCAACGCGCCGATAGCAAGCTGCGCGCCGTAAGCCAGACCGGGCACAAAAACGAAATTGGTGAACGCAACCAGGGCGTTAAGCATATTCACAGGTCAGCCCCCCAGAAACGTGCGGCGCACGTCGTCGTCGGCCAGAAGGGCCGCCCCGGTGTCGGTATAGCGGTTGGCGCCTTGGACAAGGACATAGCCCTTGTCGGCAATCTCCAGCGCCTGTCGCGCGTTCTGTTCGACCATCAGAATACAGATGCCGGTGCGCGCGACCTCGATGATGCGGTCGAACAACTCGTCCATCACGATGGGCGAGACACCTGCGGTGGGTTCATCCAGCATCAGCACCTTGGGCTGGGTCATCAGCGCGCGACCCACGGCTACTTGCTGGCGCTGCCCGCCCGACAATTCGCCCGCCGCCTGATGCCGCTTGTCGCGCAAGATCGGGAACAGGTGGTAGATCTGCTCCATCGTCACGCGGATGTCGTCACGACGCAGGAACGCGCCCATTTCAAGGTTCTCCTCGACCGTCAGCGAGGTGAAGATGTTCTGCGTCTGGGGCACAAAGGCCATTCCCTTGGCGACGCGGGCTTGCGGGGTCAGGTTCGTGATATCCTCGCCGTTCAGCCGCACCGCGCCCTTGCGCAGGCCCAGCATCCCGAACACCGCCTTCATCGCGGTGGATTTGCCAGCACCATTGGGGCCGACAATCACGGCGATCTGGCCCTTTTCCACCGCAATCGTGCAGTCGTGCAGAATGTCGGTGGCTCCGTAACCGCCGGTCATTGCGTCGCCGATGAGATAGGGTTCAGCCATGGGCTACGACCTTGTTCTTCAGCCCGGTGCCCAGATAGGCCTCGATCACCCGCTCGTCGTTCTTCACCTCGTCCGCGGTGCCTTGCGCCAGCACGCGGCCCTCGGCCATCACGATGACGGGGTTGCACAGGCGGGCGATGAAATCCATGTCATGTTCGATCACGCAAAACGTATAGCCGCGTTCGCGGTTCAGGCGGATGATGGCATCGCCTATGGTGTTCAGGAGGGTGCGGTTCACACCGGCGCCGACCTCATCCAGAAAGACGATCTTGGCATCGACCATCATCGTGCGGCCCAGTTCCAGAAGTTTTTTCTGCCCGCCCGAGATGTTGGCGGCCTTTTCTTCGGCCAGATGGCTGATGGTTAGAAAATCCAGCACCTCAAGCGCCTTTTCCCGCAACGCGCGGTCTTCTTCCGCAATCGCGCGGCGACGGAACCATGTGTTCCAGATCGACTCGCCCAGTTGTGCGGGCGGCACCATCATCAGGTTTTCCAGAACCGTCATTGAGCCGAATTCATGCGCAATCTGAAAGGTGCGCAGCAGCCCCTTGTGGAAAAGCTGATGCGGCGGCAATCCGGTGATATCTTCGCCGTCCATGATCACCCGGCCCGAAGTCGGCGGCAGTCGCCCGGCAATCACATTGAAAAGGGTGGTTTTTCCGGCACCATTGGGGCCGATCAGCCCGGTGATGGAGCCCGTCTCGATCCGGATCGAGGTGCCGTCAACAGCGTGAAAGCCGCCGAAATGCTTGTGCAGGTTTTCGACTGCAATCATGCCAAATCTGTTCCCCGTCGCGCCCGTGGGTTCATGCCCGTGGGTCGTTGAAAGCTGCGGCCCGGAGGATATCCGGGCCGCGCCTGATCAGTCCTTAGCGGAACTTGATCGTCTCGTACTTGCCGCCCTTGATCTCGAACTCGCGGTAGCGTCCGGCGCTTTCGCCCGGCCCGATCAGTTCGACCGCCGAGCCGCCTTCATAGTCGATATCGACGCCGTCCTTGATCAACTGCAGGCCCTTGGCGATTTCGCCGGGATAGATCTTCTCGCCGGGTGCGTTGGCCACTTCCAGAACCTTGGCCTTGTAATCGGCCGGGTTGGCCGATCCTGCTGCCTGCATCGCGAGCGCGAAAAGGGCCGCCGCATCATAGCTTTCGGTCGAATAGGGCGAGGTTGAATCAAAGCCCGCTGCCGTGGCCATCGTGGCCAGCGTCTTGCTGCCTTCGCTGTCGGATTGCGCGACCTGACCGTAAGATCCGTCAAGGCCCGGTCCGATAGCGATGGGCAGGTTGTCACCGACCATGCCGCCCGGCAAACCGAAGGTCGTATAGGCCCCGGTATCGAGCGACGCCTGAATGATGCCCTTGCCGCCCTGATCCAGATAGCCTGCCACGACCAACAGATCGCCGCCCGCTGCCGCCAAAGCTGCCACTTCGGCCGAATAGTCGGCCTTGCCGTCTTCGTGGCTGGCGTTGATCGTGACCTTGCCGCCCTTGGCTTCGAACGCGCTGGCAATGGCGTCAGACAGACCCTTGCCATAGTCGTTGTTGGTGTAGGTCATTGCGATCGACTTCACGCCCTTTTCAGTCAGGATGTCGGCCATGATCTCACCCTCGCGCGCATCCGACGGTGCGGTGCGGAAAAAGAGGCCGTCATCTTCGGCCGAGGTCAGCGCTGGCGACGTGGCCGAGGGCGAGATCATCACGATTCCGTTCGGGCGCGCGACGTTTTGCAGAACCGCGCCGGTCACACCCGAGCAGTCGGCCCCGACGATGCCTTTGACACCTTCGGCCGTGATCAGACGTTCGCCCGCCGCTGTTGCCGCTGCGGAATCGATGCAGGTGCTGTCGGCCTTGGCAATCGACATCGTGTCGCCGTTCAGAAAGATGCCGGACTCGTTGACTTCCTTGACCGCAAGCTCAACGCCGCCCGTCATATTGCCGGTCAGCGATTCAATCGGGCCGGTGTAGCCGAACAGAACCCCCAGCTTCACCTCTTCGGCCGAGGCCATTCCCGTCATCAGTACAGTGGCCGTTGTGGCCAGAAGCAGTTTTTTCATTTTTAACTCCCATGTCGGACAAAAATCCTGTGGCAAGGCTAAAGCGGGCCGTTCCAAAAGAAAAGCGTCTAATATCACGGAAATTGCGTCAGTCTGGCGGTTCACGCAGTTGTTGACGCATGGGCAGGTTTGCCGTGCCGGGGGCCTGCGGTCAGATTGACAATCGCGCCACGCTGGCAATCGCACTTTGCGTGCCGCGTTCGCGGTAGGGCGTCGTGTTGTAATGCGCGCGGTAGCATTTTGAGAAATGCGACGGGCTGGCAAAACCGCAGGCAAGTGCCACGTTGATGACACTCATATCGGTCTGCATCAGCAGGTTGCGGGCCTTTTGCAGGCGCAACTCCATGTAATAGCGTTTTGGGCTGCGGTTCAGATAGCGGCTGAACAGACGCTCCAACTGGCGGGTTGACATGCCGACCTCTTCGGCAAGATCGGCGGGTGACATCGGGTCTTCGATGTTGCCCTCCATCATCTGGATGACTTGGCTCAGTTTCGGGTGGCGCACACCGATCCGGGTCGGGATCGACAAGCGCTGGGTATCCTGATCGGTGCGGATGGTGGAATAGATCAACTGGTCGGCCACGGTGTTGGCAAGGTCCGCCCCATGGTCGGCGGCGATGATTTTCAGCATCATATCCAGCGACGCGGTGCCGCCCGCTGTGGACAAACGGTTGCCGTCGATCACGAAGATCGACTTGGTCAGCTTGACCTCCTCGAACTCCTCAAGAAACCCATCCTGATTTTCCCAGTGGATCGTCGCCTTTCGCCCGTCCAGCAGGCCGGCCTTGGCCACAGTATAGGCCCCGGTGCAAAGCCCGCCGATGGTGATGCCGCGCCGCGCCTCGCGCCGCAGCCATGAGATGACGGGCTTGGTCGATGCGCGCTGCACGTCGATGCCGCCGCAGACCAGAACGGTATCTTCGCGGTCAATCTCATCCAGCCCGATATCCAGCGCGAAGGATGCGCCGTTCGAACACGTTGCCGACACGCCGCCGTCGCCCGCAAGGATCCAGGTATAAATCGTGTGCCCTGCGACCCGGTTGGCGATCCGAAGAGGTTCGATGGCACCCGCGAACGACAGCATCGTGAACCGGTCAAGCAGCAGGAACACGAACCGCTTTGGTGCGGTTTCCTTGATGATGTGCATGGCCTTCTGGGCCGGAATGGACATGGGGCGACCTGTATGCGTCGTTTCTGTGACTTGGATACAGTAATTGGAGCGCCCCACAAGAGGCGCTTTTGCCTTTCGCCCTTTGCAAGCGGGCTGCAATTCCCTATACCGCCCCCGATAATCGCTTTGTGACGAAAAGGTGAGCCATGACCAAGGGCTGGACGAAATCGGATTGGCGCGCGAAACCACGGGTGCAGATGCCCGATTACCCGGATTCCGCGGCCCTGAATGGGGTCGAGGCGCAGCTTGCCAAGTATCCGCCGCTGGTTTTTGCGGGCGAAGCGCGGCGTTTGAAAAAGCAGTTGGCGCTGGCGTCCGAGGGGAAAGCCTTTTTGTTGCAAGGCGGCGATTGTGCTGAAAGTTTCGCGGAGTTTTCCGCCGACAACATCCGCGACACGTTCCGCGTGATGCTTCAGATGGCGGTCGTGCTGACCTATGGCGCGAAAGTCCCGGTGATCAAGGTTGGCCGGATGGCGGGCCAGTTTGCCAAGCCGCGTTCGGCGGGTATGGAAACCATTGGCGGGGTGGAATTGCCCAGCTACCGCGGCGACATCATCAACGGCTTTGATTTCACGCCCGAGGCGCGCGTGCCCGATGCGGGGCGCATGTTGCAGGCCTATACGCAATCAGCGGCCAGTCTGAACCTTTTGCGCGCCTTCTCGACCGGGGGCTTTGCCGATATTCACCGCGTGCATAGCTGGACGTTGGGTTTTGCCGAACATGACAAGGCCGAACGCTACCGCGAATTGTCGAACCGCATTTCGGACGCGCTCGATTTCATGAATGCCGCCGGGGTGAATGCCGAAACCGCGCATAACCTGTCGGTGGTGGATTTCTATACCAGCCACGAGGCGCTGCTGCTGGAATATGAAGAGGCGTTGTGCCGGATCGACTCCATCACAGGCCAGCCCGTCGCAGGGTCCGGCCACATGATCTGGATCGGCGACCGCACCCGTCAGCCTGATGGCGCGCATGTCGAGTTTTGTCGTGGCGTGCTGAACCCGATCGGCCTGAAATGCGGGCCGTCGACAACCGTTGATGACCTCAAGGTGCTGATGGCCAAACTGAACCCCGAAAACGAGGCCGGGCGGCTGACGCTGATCGCGCGCTTTGGCGCGGGCAAGGTGGGGGAAAACCTGCCGCGTCTGATCAAGGCCGTGCAGGAAGAGGGTGCAAAGGTCGTGTGGTCCTGCGATCCGATGCATGGCAACACGATCAAGGCGGCGTCCGGCTACAAGACGCGGCCCTTCGAATCGGTTCTGCGCGAAGTTCGGGAATTCTTTGGCATCCACAAAGCCGAAGGCACCGTGCCCGGCGGCGTGCATTTCGAGATGACGGGCAAGGATGTCACCGAATGCACCGGCGGTCTGCGCGCCGTGACGGACGAAGATCTGTCGGATCGGTATCACACCGCCTGCGACCCGCGTCTGAATGCCAGCCAGTCGCTGGAACTCGCGTTCCTTGTGGCGGAAGAACTGACTGCGATGCGCAACGCCGAACGCCGGGTTGCGCTGTAATCTCTGACTGCTGCGGGGGTCAGGTGTCGAAGCTGATCAACCGCAGCTTCGGCTTTGTCGATGTGGGGTGCGGGGCGAAACCAGCGGCGGCTTCGGCCATTCCGGCGGTCCTGATCTGGCGCAGACTATGCGCGGCCGCAGGCAGAACCTCATGCCGCAGGGTAGAGACGTGAAAGCGGCGCTGATTGCGCCCGATCTCACCGGACAGCGCCAGACATCCCAAAGCCTGCGGGCGTTCATCATCAGACTGGCCCAGCGGCAGGATCAGCATCCGCGCGGATAGGGCGGGCTTGCCGATGCCGCGTTCCGCCTCCAGCGTCATATCCAGCGTGGCGGGGGTGGCGAAAACCTGTTGTAGAGCCTCGGCCAGTTTTTTGCGGTCTGCAGGGGCGAACATCGCCGACAAAGGCATGCCCCGCACTTCCATTCCCATCAGATCGACCAGCGACATACCCGCCAGCCGGAACCGCGCAACGGTGGGGGCAACACGTTCCAGCAGAAATGCGCCCTCCAGCGCGCCGTCAATCCCGCGCGGGTCAATTTCGGACCGTAGCGGCAGGCGGCTGCCCTGACGCAGCCCCTCCCAATAGCCGCGCATCTGCATCAGCGCAGGCGGCGCGGTCAGCGGCGATGCGGACTGGGTCAAGCTTCTGCGGGTACCCGGGAACTGGATCAGCATGGTCGTCTCCATCCTCTGTGTCAGGCAGCGGCGGGGCGTTTTGATCGCCCGCGTTAATCCTGACGCAACACTTCTTACTCAATCGTAAAGATACACGATTGCGCATGGAAAGCGCGCGCATTCTATACAATTGGTAAATGCCCCGGCGCAGGCCCGGCCCGCCGCATGTAAAAGGACTCTCAGGATATGACCACTTCAATGACCGGATTTGCGGCGGCCAAGGGGCAGGGGGCGGGCTATGGCTGGGCCTGGGATATCCGGTCGGTCAATGGCAAGGGGCTCGATCTGCGGTTGCGCGTGCCCGACTGGATCGAAGGGCTGGAGACGGGCTTGCGCGCCGACCTTGGCCGCGCTTTCAGTCGGGGCAATATCAGCCTTACGCTGAAGCTGGCGCGTGATGCGGGCGAGGGTGGCGAGATGCGGGTGAATGCGGCGGCACTGCGCGGGGTTCTGGTGGCATTGCAGGCGGTTGAGGCGGCGGCGATGGATACGGGCGTGACACTTGCGCAGGCCTCGCAGGCCGATGTTCTGGGCTTGCGCGGGGTTCTGGAAACAGGTGCGGTGGACGAGGATACCGGCCCGTTGCGCGCGCTTTTGCTGGCCGATGTGCCGGGATTGCTGGCCGATTTCATCGCCTCGCGCACGGCCGAAGGTGCCGCCTTGGGGCGGGTGATCGCGGATCAGGTCGCCCGCATTGATGCGCTGACCGCAGATGCAGCCCAACAGGCCAGCGTCCGGCAAACCAGTGCCCGCGATACGCTGCGCGACGCGTTGGCGCGGGTGCTGGGCAATGCCGACGGCGTGGACGAGGCCCGCCTTGCGCAGGAACTGGCCCTGCTGGCCGTGAAAACTGACGTAACCGAGGAACTCGACCGCCTGCGCGCCCATATCGACGCCGCCCGCAACCTTCTGGCCGAAACCGGCCCGGTGGGGCGCAAATTCGATTTCCTGATGCAGGAATTCATGCGCGAGGCGAATACGCTGTGTTCCAAGGCGCAGGATATCGCGCTGACCCGCATCGGGCTTGACCTGAAAACCGTGATAGATCAGATGCGCGAACAGGTTCAGAACGTGGAATAGCCAATGACCGACACGCGGCGCGGACTTTTGCTGATCTTGTCGTCGCCATCGGGCGCGGGGAAGTCGACGCTTGCCAAGCGGCTGATGGCCTGGGACCCGACGATGCGGTTTTCGGTTTCCGCCACCACCCGTGCCGCCCGCGCAGGCGAGGTGGACGGGCAGGATTACTGGTTCCGCACCCCTGCCGCGTTCGAGGCGATGGTGGACGCGGGCGAGATGCTGGAACATGCCGAGGTCTTCGGCAACCGCTACGGATCACCCAAAGCGCCCGTGGCCGAGGCGCTGCAGCGCGGCTGTGACACCGTGTTCGACATCGACTGGCAGGGCGGGCAGCAGATCCGCAACTCGGGCCTTGGGCGCGATGTGGTGTCGGTGTTCGTTCTGCCGCCATCGATTGCCGAACTGGAACGCCGCTTGCGCAACCGCGGGCAGGACAGCGACGCGGTGATCGCCGCCCGGATGGCGAAAAGCCAAAGCGAGATCAGCCACTGGGCCGAATATGACTATGTGCTGGTCAACCGCGATATCGACGCGGCCTTTGCCGAATTGACCACGATCCTGCAAGCCGAACGCCTGCGCCGTGACCGCCAGCCATCCCTGAGCGATTTCGTGCGCAGCCTGAACCGGGAGTTTGACGCGCGATGATTTATGCTCTGGACGGCATTGCGCCGCAGATTGCCCCGGATGCCTGGGTCGCCCCCGATGCCAATCTGATCGGCCGGGTGGTGCTGGAGGCCGCGGCCTCGGTCTGGTTCGGTGCCACGTTGCGCGGTGATAACGAGGAGATCCGCGTGGGTGCGGGCAGCAATGTGCAGGAAAACTGCGTGCTGCATACTGATATGGGGTATCCGCTGATCATCGGGGCCGATTGCACCATCGGCCACAAGGCCATTCTGCATGGCTGCAACATCGGTGAGGGGTCATTGATCGGCATGGGAGCCTGCATCCTGAACGGCGCTACGATCGGGCGGGGTTGTCTGATCGGGGCGGGGGCGCTGGTGACAGAGGGCAAGGTTATTCCCGATGGCGCGCTGGTGATGGGCGCGCCGGGCAAGGTCATCCGGATGCTGGACGATGCGGCGCGCACGCGGCTTTTGGCTTCGGCGGCAGGCTACCGTGCAAATGCAGCACGGTTCCGGGCGGGGCTGGAGCGCCTTGACTGATCGGGTGATAATTTGGGGCCGCAGTTTTCTTGCGAGCGCCGGGGGGACTTCACGTCCCCCCGGACCCCCCTGTGGGATATTTATATCAAAATGAAAGGGTTAAGCTGAGACGGTTTTTCGGGGTTTTGAGACGGGCTGGTTTAGCGTTGCGCCGTTGCTGACGGCCCTTGAGCAAGGCGCGCGCGCGTGCGACCAAGGGACAAAAGGAGGGCGCCATGTCCGATATTCCCGAGAACCTTGTGCGCCGCACGCCCTGGCCGCAATCGGTCAGCCGGGCGGTGGGCACGCCGTTGCAGCCTTCAGTGGTCTATGCGTCGGACAGTCCCGATCAGCTTGACAGCCAGTATCTGGGCGCGGTCAAGGGCTATACCTATGCGCGTGAGGGGCATCCCAATGCCGAGGTTCTGGCCGCCAAGCTGGACGCGCTGGAGGGTGCCACGGGCGGGCTGATTCTGGGATCAGGCATGGCGGCGGTGACGGCCGTTCTGATGGGCATTCTGTCGGCAGGCGATCATGTAGTGGGCGGCGACCAGCTTTACGGGCGCAGTTTGCGGCTGATGAATCAGGATCTGGCGCGGTTCGGGATTGCGACGTCCCTGGCGGACCCGACCGATGTGGCGGCGATGGCGGCGGCGATCCGACCCGAAACGCGGATGGTGCTGATCGAGGTTGTCTCGAACCCGACGCTGCGGGTGGCGGATGTCGAAGGGATAGCCGCCTTGTGCCGTGAGCGTGGGATTTTGCTGGCGGTGGACAGCACGTTTTCGACGCCCCGCGCGATTCGGTCTTTTGAATTCGGCGCAGATTTTGTGATCCATTCGGTCACCAAGCTGCTGGCGGGTCACTCCGATGTGACGCTGGGCTATGTCGCCTGCCGGGATGCTGCGCACCGCAAGGCGGTCTATGATTTTGCGGTGACGGTCGGCATGACCCCCAGCCCGTTTGACTGCTGGCTGGCCGAGCGCGGGCTTTATTCGTTCCACCTGCGTTATGACCGGGCCGAAGAAAATGCCGTGCGGCTGGCTGATCATCTGGCCGGCCTGCCCGGTGTGAAGCGCGTGATCTATCCGCTGCGCCCCGATCACCCCGACCACAACCGCGCGGCGGGTCTGTTGGGCAAGCGGGGTGGCAACATGCTTTCGTTCGAATTGGCGGGGGGCAGGGCCGCTGCGAATGCGCTGACCCGCGCGATGCCCGATGTGGCATTTGCGCCGACGCTGGGCGATGTCGGCACCACGCTGTCGCATCCCGCCTCATCGTCGCACCGGGCGATGACGGCTGACGCGCGTTCGGCTTTGGGAATATCGGAGGGATTCTTCCGCATCTCGGTGGGGGTCGAGGATGTGGGCCTTCTGATCCGCGATTTCACTGCTGGCGTGGCGGCTGCCACCTGACCCTTGCGCATCCCGCCGCCCTTCGGCTATAGGGCGGCACCGGGTCGTTAGCTCAGTTGGTAGAGCGTCTCGTTTACACCGAGAATGTCGGCGGTTCGAACCCGTCACGACCCACCATCCTTCCGCTTTGCACAGTGGATGCGCGCGCCCTGAGGGTGACTTTGCGCGCCGTTGGCCCTACCTTTGCTTCAACCAAAGGAGGCCACGATGAGCTGGAACCCGGCCCTTGATCCCGATATTCCCGTTGGCGACGCCGTTGATGCGATTGAAACGGTGATTGTGCCCCGCGCCCGTGATCTGGGCGGATTCGAGGTGCGCCGCGCTTTGCCAAGCGTGGAGCGCCAGATGGTTGGTCCATTCATCTTTTTTGATCAGTTCGGCCCGGCTGAATTTCTGACCGGGCAGGGCATTGACGTGCGCCCGCACCCTCATATCGGGCTGGGCACCGTGACCTATCTGATGAAGGGCCGCATCCATCACCGCGATTCGCTTGGCACCGATCAGTGGATCGAACCGGGGGCGGTAAACTGGATGCTGGCGGGGCAGGGGATCACGCATTCCGAACGGGTCGACGGCGAAACCCGACGCCATCCGCATACGATGTTTGGCCTGCAGACCTGGCTGGCCCTGCCAAAGGCGCATGAGGATGACGCGGCGCTGTTCTCGCACACGCCGGGCGCCGATCTGCCAGCGCTGGAGGGCGAGGGCAAGCGGCTGACGCTGATTCTGGGGTCGGCCTGGGGCGAGGCGTCGCCTGTGCAGATGCCTTCCGAAGTGTTCTATGCCCATGCCGTGCTGGATGCCCGCGCGGCGTTGCCACTGCCCGACAATCACGAAGATCGCGGCGTCTATATCCTCCAGGGGAGCATCACGGTTGCAGGCGAAACCTATGAGGCAGGCCGGATGCTGGTGTTCCGTCCCGGCGACCGTATTTCGGTTCGCGCAGGCGACGGGGGCGCCAATCTGATGCTTCTGGGCGGGGCCACGATGGACGGGCCGCGCCACATCTGGTGGAATTTCGTAGCCTCAAGCAAAGACCGCATTGATGCCGCCAAAGAGGCATGGCGCGCGGGGGATTGGGCACATGGCCGCTTTCAACTGCCGCCCGGCGATGATGGTGAGCATATTCCGGCTCCGGATCACTGACGCCGCGTCAGGGCCGCTGCTTGAGATAGGCGCTGATCGCATCCAGCGCCATTCGCGTCGGTGGCGTATTGCGGGCGTCGTGGTGTGACATTAGCCATTGTTCACTGCGCAATTCGGCAATCGGGTCAGACAGGCGCATCAGCCCGACGCTCCGCTCGCCCATGAACATCGGCATCACAATGCGGCCAACACCGGCACGGGCCAGTGCGGCCATCAGATGCGGCGTGTTCGCGCGCGTCACAACCCGGTCGCCATGCAGCGCCTCCACCCAGCGGACCGATGGGGTCGCAGGCGTGCCAAACGACGGCCCGATCCAGCCCTGAACCTGCGCACCTGCGCCATAAACCGCGTAGTCCACCCAGCCGATCTGCTGTCGTGCGGCCCAGGGCTGATCGGGGCGGCGGTTGCGGATGCCGATGTCGACTTCACGGCGCGCAATATCAAGATCAAGGTCGCAGTGAATGAATTCGGGCATCCAGAGCGCTTTTGGGGACCAATAGCTGTTCAATTGCTCGGCCAGATCAAGCGCTGTCCAGGTGCCTGCCGAAATGCGCACCCTTGCCGGACCATCGCACGCGTCGCGCCAGACGGTGATCTGATGGGCTGCGTCTTCCATGTTGCGTGTGTGCTGGGCAAGTGCCGCGCCGTCGGCGGTCAGCGTATAGCCTTCGGCCCCGTGCAGGAACAGTCTGCGCCCCAGACTTGCCTCGAACACCTTCATGCGGCGGCTGAGCGTCGCCGCGCTGACCCCAAGCGCCGTGGCGGCCCGCGCCAACCCACCGGCGCGGGCAATGGCCCCGAAATACGACAGATCGGTCCAGTCCGGCCCGGTTTTCATTCGTGCAACTCCACATCCGGTTTCAGGGGCTAAGCGCGCGCAACCCCCGGCGTTACATCTGGCGGACATCGAAAGGATCGTGCCATGACGCCACTGCTTGTCCCCATGTCTACCCCGCGCACTCAGCCGACAGAATATGAAAACGAACAGCGGCTCTTTGCAGCCTTGCAAGCCGACTTTCATCGGCGCAAGCGGCGCGCGCGGTTTCGTGCGCTTCGGCGGGCACTTCGGCGTGCGCAACTATGGCTTGCCCGTTGTGTCGGTCTAGCGCCGAATTTGTCTGTCCGACCCGGCCCGACGGATGGCAAGGGCGGCCCGGGCGATGTCGGACGGTTGCCTGCGCCGGTGCGGCGGTGCGACCGGGTCTTGCGTCATGCGCCGGACATACCGCCAACATAAGCGATTTTCCCGCACGAACCCCGCTTGACGCGCCCCCGCACCTTCCGTAAGACCAGCCCACGTTCGGGCGGGCCCGGATGGCGGTGCTGCGGTTGTAGCTCAGTTGGTTAGAGTACCGGCCTGTCACGCCGGGGGTCGCGGGTTCGAGCCCCGTCAACCGCGCCACCATCCGCCCGCCCCGAACGTAAAGCCTGATCCTGGATCAGGCACTCATGCGCGGTTGTAGCTCAGTTGGTTAGAGTACCGGCCTGTCACGCCGGGGGTCGCGGGTTCGAGCCCCGTCAACCGCGCCACTTTCCCTTTTGTTTCAATGCCCTCACGCGCCGTCGCGGCATGTCACCCTTGTGTGAGGGGGGATTGTGCGGCTGGGGCAAAGGCGTAAGTTGCACCTACGAAAACCAAGGGCCAGCCGGGCGGATCAAGACCCGCCGACGCGACAGACCTTGATGGCGTTCGTAACTTTGCCCGCTGAAATGACGGGCATATCCGGAGTAACGCAGATGCGTAACTTTATCATCCCGATCGCCCTTGCCACCCTGATCGCCGCCGCCCCCATGGCGATGGCCGCGACAACCAGCACCGGCACGATCAAGTCCCTCGACCAGAAGGCGATGAGCCTGACGCTTGACAGTGGGCAGGTTTACAAACTTCCCCAAGCCTACAAAGGACCCGCGTTGAAGGTGGGCGAGAAGGTCTCGCTTTTGTGGGACATGAAAGGGTCGGACCATGTGGCGTCCGCGGTGACGATCGTCAAATGACAGGTGTCACAGGCTGACATCCGGGGGCCTTCGGGCCCCCGTTTCCATTGCATCGCCCTAAAGTTTCATCCGATAGCGCACATGCCCGTCTGACAGCACGAAACTGTCATATAGCGCGCGGGCCCGCATGTTCCCTTGATCCGTATGCCAGTAAAGCCGATGGCAGCCCTTGGCCCGCGCGATGGCCTGCAGATCCTCAATAAGCGCGCGGCCCACGCCGTGCCCCCGCGCGGATTCGCTCACGAAGAGATCCTCCAGATAGCAATCCTCGCCCACAACCCAGGTCGAGGAATGCGTCAGATGAAGCGCAAATCCCAGCATCACCTCGCCGTCCCACGCTGCACGGCCTTGCAGCGAGGCCGCAGCATCCATCAATCGCGCCCATGTCCGCTCGGTCACGGCCGGGTCAAGCTGTACCTCGTAAAACGCCAGATAGTCGCCCCAAAGCGCCAGCCACCCGGCCTTGTCGGCCACGCTCAAATCCCCGATCCGCAACTTCATTTTTGCAAAAATACTCCCGCCGGAGGCCCCAGCCTCATGCCGCAGACAGCCGGTCCAGAATCCGCGCCCAACTGCGGATACCCTTTTGGAAACTCGCCATGTCGTATTTCTCGTTGGGCGAATGGATCTGGTCGTCGTCCTTGGCAAACCCGATCAGCATCGCGTCCATTCCCAGATAGGTCTTGAAATATCCCGCAATGGGGATCGACCCCCCAGCCCCTACATACGCCGCCGGCATCTGCCATTCCTCGCTTAACGCGGCGCGGGCCTTCTCGAACGCGGGGTGATTAACGGCCATCACGCTGGCGGGGCCTGCGCCGTGTTCGGTAAAGGTCGCGCTGCAATCGGCCGGCAATTGTGCCTGCACATAGGCGCGGAAGGCGGCGCGGATCGCCAGCGGGTCTTGTGCGCCCACCAGACGGAAGCTGATCTTGGCGCGGGCCTCGGCGGGCAGCACGGTCTTGAAGCCGTCGCCGGTATAGCCGCCGGTGATGCCGTTCACCTCGGCTGTCGGGCGCGACCACAGCATCTCCAGCGGAGTGCGCCCAACCTCGCCAGCAGGTACCGACAGGCCGACATCGCCCAGAAACCGCGCGTGATCAAAGGCCAGTCCCTGCCACTGCGCCCGCATCTCGTCGGCCAGTTCCGGCACGCCGTCATAAAAGCCGGGCAGGGTGACGCGGCCCGCATCGTCATGCAGCCCCGCGATGATCCGCGCCAACACCCGCGCTGGGTTGGCCGCCAGCCCGCCATACATGCCCGAATGCAGATCGCGCGAGGCGGCGTGGATCGTCACTTCCTCGCCCAACAAGCCCCGCAGCATGGTGACAATGGCGGGGGTTTTGCCCTCGAACAGCCCTGTATCGCAGATCAGGGCGATATCGGCGCGCAACTCATCCGCATTGTCCTTAAGAAACGGTATAAGCGAGGGCGAGCCTGATTCCTCCTCCCCTTCGAACAGCACGGTGATCTTGCAGGGCAGGGTGCCATGCACCGCTTTCCACGCGCGGCAGGCCTCAAGGAACGTCATCAACTGGCCCTTGTCATCCGACGCCCCGCGCGCGCGGATCACGCGGCCTTTTGGAGTTTCCTGCACTTCTGGGTCGAACGGGTCGCGATGCCATAGGGCAAGGGGATCAACGGGTTGCACGTCATAATGGCCATAGAACAGCAGATGTGGCCCGCCGCCTGAACCGTCGCCCGCCACATGCGCCACCACCATCGGATGCCCCGGCGTGGCGCGCTTGCTTGCTTCAAAACCCAAAGATTTCAGATCATCCACCAGCCAGTCGGCGGCACGGTCGCAATCGGCCTTGTAGGCGGGATCGGTGGAAATGGACGGGATGCGCAGCAGGTCCAGCAACCGCTCCACCGCCTCGGGCAGATCGGTGTCGATGCGTGAAAGCACGGTGTCGATGGTCATGGGCTGCTCCTTGAGTTCGGGGTGACGTTATCATCCGGGCGCGCACTGTCCACCCCGGCGACGACCGGGGTCTGCTTGCGCCTCAGGGGGCGACATTTTGCCTACTGCGCGGCTCCGCAATTTGACCCATATCAACGCGCAAGACGGACACCCGCCTGTATATGACCCCCGGTCCGGCCCCCGAATGCCGACCCAACGGGAGACTGCAATGAACTACGACGCCGCCCTCGACCTCGCAATCCAGCGCCTGCATGACGAAGGCCGCTACCGCACCTTCATTGATATCGAACGCCGCAAAGGCGGCTATCCGCATGCGGTCTGGCGCAAGCTCGATGGCACGGAAAAGGATATCACCGTCTGGTGCGGCAACGATTATCTGGGCATGGGGCAGCATCCCGAGGTGCTTGCCGCGATGCATGACGCGCTGGAGGCAACCGGGGCGGGATCCGGCGGCACGCGCAACATTTCCGGCACCACAGTCTATCACAACCGGCTTGAGGCGGAACTGGCCGATCTGCATGGCAAGGAGGCTGCGCTGATCTTCACCAGCGCCTATATTGCCAATGATGCAACCCTTTCGACGCTGCCCAGACTGTTCCCCGGCCTGATCACCTATTCCGACAGCCTGAATCACGCCTCGATGATCGAAGGCATCAGGCGCAATGGCGGCGAAAAGCGGATTTTCCGGCACAACGACGTGGATCATCTGCGCACACTTCTGGCGGCGGATGATTCCGCCGCGCCCAAACTGATTGCCTTCGAATCGATCTATTCGATGGATGGCGATTTTGCGCCGATGCGTGCGATCTGCGATCTGGCGCAGGAATTCGGCGCACTGACCTATCTGGATGAGGTTCACGCCGTCGGCATGTACGGCCCACGCGGGGCAGGGGTTGCCGAACGCGACGGGCTGATGGGCCGGATTGATATCATCAACGGCACGCTGGCCAAGGCATATGGCGTGTTTGGCGGCTATATCGCGGCGTCGGCCCGGATGGTCGATGCGATCCGGTCCTATGCGCCGGGGTTCATCTTCACCACATCGTTGCCACCTGCGGTTGCGGCGGGCGCTGCCACATCGGTGCGGGTGCTGAAGTCTGCGCAACACCTTCGGGATGCACAGCAACTGAACGCGCGCATCCTGAAGTTGCGGCTAAGGGGGCTTGGCCTGCCGATCATCGACCACGGATCACACATCGTGCCAGTGCATGTAGGCGACCCGGTCCATTGCAAGATGATGTCGGACATGTTGCTGGATCAGTTCGGGATTTATGTTCAGCCGATCAATTTTCCCACCGTTCCGCGTGGCACTGAAAGGCTGCGCTTTACCCCCTCTCCGGTGCACGATGCGCGTCAAATTGCGGCGCTTGTTTCCGCAATGGATACATTGTGGGGCCATTGTGCGCTGAATCGCGCCGAGGTGGTCGCGTAACGTATCGGCATATGCAAAACCCCTTGCCCTATGGTAGCCTATACGGAATAGGACGCACATGAGTCGGTCAAAAATCCGACTCGGGGACCTTGGGGCAGGAACGGGACAGGATTGATGGTCTGGCGAAGGACAAAACCTTCGGCGGTTCAAGTTGAGGCACCGAAAGGTTTCGACGACTTTGAACTGCGTTTGGGCGATGTGATGCGTGGCGAGCGGGCGACGCTTGGCAAATCATTGCTTGACGTTCAGCGTGACCTGAAGATCAAGGCCACCTATATCGCCGCCATCGAAAACTGCGATGTGTCCGCGTTTGAAACACAAGGCTTTGTCGCGGGATATGTCCGGTCTTACGCGCGCTATCTGGGCATGGACCCCGATGAGGTGTTCGCACGCTTTTGCGCCGAGGCGAATTTCACCGTGGCGCATGGCATGTCGGCTGCGGCATCGTCGGCGGGCATGACGGCGGCGCGGACACGTACGATTGAATATCACGACCCGTTGGCCAACCCGAATGCAACCTTCATTCCCCGCTCGCAAAGTATCTTTTCGCAGATCGAACCGGGGGCTGTAGGCTCGCTGGCGGTTCTGGTCGCACTGATCGGGGCGATTGGGTATGGCGGCTGGTCGGTGCTGCAAGAGGTGCAGCGCGTGCAGCTTGCCCCGGTGGATCAGGCACCGTCCGTTGTGGCGGATATTGACCCGTTGGGAAATGTTCAGGGCACGGCCCCTTTGGTGCGCTCGGCCCCCGCCACCACGGATGAGGTGGCAAGCAACGAACCTTTGCCGAATTCCGATCTGATGGACCGCCTTTACCGCCCGCAAGCGCTTGACGCGCCGGTTCTAACGCCGCGTGATGGGCCGATTGCCGGGATTGATCCGCGCTTGTCGCTGCCAACTGGCGGCTTGGCCCCTGCATCAGTGGTTGCTGATGCCGCCGATCAGACCGATACCTCCGGCACCGTTCAGGTGGTCGAAGCCGATGCGCCCCCGGTGCAGCTTTTGGCCGTGCGCCCGGCATGGGTGCGGGTATCGTCTGCCGATGGCACGACGCTGTTTGAAAAGACGCTGGATGCGGGCGAACGCTATGTCGTGCCGCAGTTCGAAACACCCGCGCTTCTGCGGTCGGGCAATTCGGGGTCGGTCTATTTCGTGGTCAACGGCAAGACCTTTGGTCCTGCCGCCCCCGGCCCGCAGGTGGTCAGCAAGATCGCGCTGTCACCCGATGCGCTGACCGGCAAGTTTGCCGAAGCCGATCTGAACGCTGACCCCGATCTGTCGCGGATGATCGCTGTGGCATCGGCGGACCCGGTGATTGACGCCGCCCCGGCGGAATAAGTCCACACCCTTGTGACACCGCTTCCCATTGCCCGCGAGGCCCGGCCTGATATGATCAGGCCAAACGCAGGCATCCGAAGGGCCACCCAATGTCACTGAACGCCGTCCGCCCCTGGCGCAACATCTACCGCCGCACATCGCGCCAGATCATGGTGGGCAAGGTGGCCGTGGGGGGGGACGCACCGATTTCGGTGCAGACCATGACCAACACTCTGACCACCGATATCGCCGCCACCATCGAGCAGGTGCAGCGCTGTGCCGTGGCCGGGGCGGATATCGTGCGCATCTCTACCCCTGATGCCGAAAGCACCGCCGCCCTGCGCCACATCATCGCGGAAAGCCCGGTGCCGATCGTGGCCGACATCCATTTCCACTACAAACGCGCGATCGAGGCTGCCGAGGCGGGCGCCGCCTGTCTGCGCATCAACCCCGGAAATATCGGTGACGCCAAGCGGGTGAAAGAGGTGATCCGCGCGGCAAAAGACCACGGCTGTTCGATCCGCATCGGGGTGAACGCAGGGTCATTGGAGCGGCATTTGCTGGAAAAATACGGCGAGCCGTGCCCGGATGCGATGGTCGAATCCGGGCTTGATCACATCAAGATCCTGCAAGACAACGATTTTCACGAATTCAAGATCAGCGTGAAGGCGTCGGACGTGTTCATGGCCGCGGCCGCCTATCAGCAACTGGCCGAAGCCACCGACGCGCCGATCCATCTTGGCATCACCGAAGCGGGCGGGCTGCAATCGGGCACGGTGAAATCGGCCATCGGTCTGGGCAACCTGTTGTGGATGGGCATCGGCGACACGATCCGCGTGTCGCTGTCTGCCGATCCGGTTGAGGAAGTGAAGGTCGGCTTTGAAATTCTGAAATCGCTGGGCCTGCGGCATCGCGGTGTCACCATCAACTCCTGCCCAAGCTGCGCGCGGCAGGGGTTTGACGTGATCAAGACCGTGTCCGAACTTGAAAACCGTCTGGCCCACATCACCACCTCGATGAGCCTTTCGATCATCGGCTGCGTGGTCAACGGTCCGGGTGAAGCGCTGATGACCGACATCGGCTTTACCGGCGGCGGGGCAGGGTCGGGGATGGTGTATCTGGCCGGCAAGCAAAGCCACAAGCTGGGCAATGCCGGGATGATTGATCACATCGTCGAATTGGTGGAGCAGAAAGCCGCCGCGATTGAGGCGGAAACGGCTGAGGCGGCGGAGTAGGGGGTGCTGGTCGGTACGGGTTGAGCGCGAACAGTTTATTTGCAATTTGACGACGGTGCGAGAAAGTCAGCTTTGAGCCACGAGAGTTGAAAGCCGCACAGGATATGAATAGCTGCTTCGAACTAAGACCCCATGAACCGCCGCCTCGCCTCCACAGCTATGTTGTAACGCTGCTGAAGATCAGCGATCAAAGCCATCGCAATATGCTTGGCATCGTTGCCCTCTGCCTCCCTGTAACTCTGCTTTGCCGCTTCCAGCAATTTCTTGATTTTGAACTCCTCCGGCAATGCGCCTGCTTCAGCCATGATGCGGACCGCGACTGCGGAGGCCATGTCGGTGAATGCCTCGCCTGAGCGGTCGGGCAGGGGCTTCCCCTCGCCCTTCAGACCGCTGAGTTTGCCTTCCGCAAGGGCCTTTTGGATTTGCCGTTCCACAAGACGGTCAAAGGAGAATGTCATGTGGTCTTCCTACTTTTTCGCCGGCGCCGCACAGGTACGTGCAAAGAAGTGTAGAACATAGCTTATGGGGGAAGAAGCGGTCACTCGAAAGTCTATGCCAAATGACCGCTTCGTCCCGCTCTGCAGACCCTCCCTGCACCTTCAGCGCCGCCTCATGCCACAGCGCCCGTTCACCCGAAACGCGCGCCACCGCATCGCGCCAGAACAAACTCTACCCCTTGCGTTCGTCCGCAACGATCTGGCGCAGGCCGTCCAGGGGCACATAGCCGCGCAGCATCTGGCCCTGCACCACGAAGGTGGGCGTGCCGTTGATCTGCATGGCGGTGCCAAGCGCGTGGTTTGCCTGAATGATCGAGGTAACCTCGGGGCTGTCCATCATGGCCTGAATGGCCGGGTGCACAAGGTTGAACTTCTTTGACAACGCCTCCAGTGCTGCGGGCGAGATATCGGCGCGCAGGGTCATCAGCGCGTCATGGACGGATTTGTAGGCGTCATCCCCCGCCACCTGCCGCACGGCGATTGCATAGCGTGACGCCAGCACGGAGTCGTCACCCAGAATCGGGAACTCTTTGACGACAAGGCGGATGTTGCCATCGGCCTTCAACAGCTCTTCCACCTCGGGGAAGGCTTTCTTGCAATAGCCGCAGCGGTAATCCATGAATTCGACGATGGTGATATCGCCGTCGGGGTTGCCGCCGACCCAGCTTGTCGGATCATTGAAGATCGCATCGGCATTGGCGGCCAACAGGTCACGGTCGGATGCCGCGGCCTGATCATCCTGCCGTTGGTTCAGAACGTCGATGGCTTCTTTCAGCACCTCGGGGTTTTCCAGCAGATAGGCGCGGACCTCAGCCTGAAAGGCGGCGCGTTCGGCGTCTGACATCTTGGCGACGTCAAAGGCAAAGGCGGGTGCAGCAAGGCACAGGCCAAAGGCAGTTGTGGCGAACAGGCGGATCATGGCGTCACTTTCAAAACTCGGCGCGGGCAGGACCTCGCGGATTCTTCGGCATTTGTCGGGCGCAGTTTTGGCCGCGCGCTGGCAGAAATACAAGCGGATGCCTGCGCTTGACCGCCCCGCACGCAAGCGGCACTGTCACGCCAATGGTAGCGGGGGCGCAATGACGGTGACAAGGCATGCAGCGACAGTTCGCCGATTTGTGATCCGGGCGGTGATGGTCCTTTGCCTTGGCGGCGGGCCGGTGGTGGCGCAGGATCTGTCGGCGTTGGCCCGGCTGAACCCGCAAGATTCGTCGGTTGCGGATACGGACGGCGGCATCGGCGTGGCGCTGGCCCTGTCGCAGCCGGTGCCGTGGCGGGTGCGGGTGCTGGACGCGCCGCCGCGTCTGATCATGGATTTTCGCGAGGTTGACTGGACCGGGATCGACCGGGTTGCCCGAACCTCGGGTCATGTGAAAGCGCTGCGGGCGGGGGTGTTCCGCCCCGGCTGGTCGCGGCTGGTGATCGAGATGGACGCGCCGTTTCTGGTGGCCTCGGCCGCGATGACAACGGGCGACGGGGCGGCGAGGATCGATGTGCGGCTTTTACCCGCCGTGCAGGCCGATTTCGCCGCCAAGGCCGCATTGCCCGAACCGCCGGGCTGGGCCTTGCCCGCATCCGCGCCGCCGCAGCCCGCATCAAAGCGCGAACCCGGCCCGCCGATCATCGTGCTGGACCCCGGCCACGGCGGCATCGACCCCGGTGCCGAACGCGACGGGGTGACGGAAGCTGACCTGATGCTTGGTTTCGCGCGTGAGCTGAAAGAGGTGCTTGTCCGCGCCGGGTTTCGGGTGGTGATGACGCGCGAGGATGATGTGTTCGTGCCGCTTGAGTCGCGGATTTCCATCGCCCGCGCTGCCCATGCCGATGTGTTTGTGGCGCTGCACGCAGATGCCTTAGCCGAAGGCGAAGCGGTTGGGGCCACCGTCTACACCCTGTCGGATGCGGCCAGCGATGCGGCCTCGGCGGCGCTTGCCGAACGGCACGACCGTGATGACCTGCTGGCGGGGGTGGATCTGAGCAAGCAGGATGATCTGGTGGCCACCGTGTTGATGGACATGGCGCGCACCGAAACCGAACCCCGCACGGCGCGGCTGTCAGCCGCATTGGCGGGGGCCATGCAAAAGGCCGGCATCAAGATGCACCGCCATCCCGAACAGTCCGCAGGGTTATCGGTGCTGAAATCGCCCGATGTGCCGTCGGTTCTGATCGAGCTTGGCTTTTTGTCCAGTGCGCGTGATCTGGCGCGGCTGAACGATCCGGTGTGGCGCGCGAAAATGACGCAGGCCATCCGTGATGGGCTGGCCGCCTGGGGCGCGCAGGATCAGGCGCTGCAGGCGCTGTTGCGAAAGTAGGCTGGAGGGTTGGCACGCATGACCATATTCGACTGGCACAGCGCACCCCTTCACGCCACCACCCCGGTAGATGCAACCTACCGCAATACCCAGAATGTGCGGCGGTTCATGGTGGCGCAATGCGGCGAAGATTTTCGTTTCACGCGCGACCTGATGCAGTGGATCAAGGCCGGGCATCCGGCAACCCTGGCCGATATCGTCGCCGAATGGCACAGGCGGCAGCGCTAGCTACGGCACTGCGCGGCACCTCGCCAAAACGTGACCGCGCAGGCTTAGTGTTTTGACCTTCGGCTCGCGTCTGTGTAAGGAAAGGGTATCAGGACAGGGGCGATCTTTGCTGCGATTCATCGGAAAATTCTTCGGCGCGATCTTCACCATGGTGACGCTTGGCATGCTGTTCGGCGCGCTGACTATTGGTGCCGTGTTCTACATGTATTCGCGCGATCTGCCGAGCCATGAAAGTCTTGCCACCTATGCCCCCGCCACGATCAGCCGGATTTATTCGGGCGAGGGCCAGATCATCGACGAATTCGCGCAGGAACGCCGGATTTTCGTACCCTCGGAAGATATCCCCGATCTGATCAAGCAAGCCTTCATCAGCGCCGAGGACAAGAATTTCTACACCCATCACGGCTATGATACCCGCGGCATGATCGCGGCCGCGATCGAGGCTGTGCGCACCCGTGGCAAGACGGTGCGCGGTGCGTCAACCATCACCCAGCAGGTGATGAAGAACTTCCTTTTGTCGGGTGACCGCACGGGCGAGCGCAAGATCAAGGAAATCATTCTGGCGACGCGGATCGAACAGTCCATGTCCAAGGAAAAGATCCTTGAGCTTTACCTGAACGAGATTTTTCTGGGCCAGAACTCTTACGGTGTGGCGGCAGCGGCGCAGACTTACTTCAACAAATCCCTGCGTGATGTGACAGCGGGCGAGGCGGCGATGTTGGCGTCGATGCCGCAGGCACCCGGCGAATACCATCCGGTGCGGGCCAAAAAGCGGGTCATCGAACGGCGCAACTATGTGCTGCGCGAGATGTGGCAGAACGGCTATATCGACGAGGCGACCTACCTTACCGACAAGGAAACACCGCTGAAATCGGTGCAGAACGGTGATTACCCGCCGTTTCGCGCCTCACTTCCACCGCGCGATTATTTCACCGATGAAATCCGCCGCCAGCTTTCGGGCACCTTTGGCGAGGACGAGTTTTTCAGCGGCGGCCTGACCATTCGTGCCACCGTTGACCGCGATCTGGAAACGGCGGCGGCTTTGGCCCTGCGTGCCGGGCTGGAGCAATACGACCGCTCTCAGGGCGTGTGGCGCGGCACCAAGCAGGTGCTGCCCGTCGAAAAGCTGGGGTCCGAGGCGGATTGGCGCGCGGCCCTGCAAGATCTGGTTCTGTCCCGCGATGTGCCGGGCTGGTCGCCTGCGGTGGTGCTGTCCACCGGCGAATCCTCGGCCCGGATCGGCATCGAGGGCGTGCCAGAAGACGAAGACGGCCATTTCATTCCCGCAGAAGATGTGACTTGGGCGCGCAAACGGCAAGCCGATGGCAAGCTGGGCAAAAAAGCCAAGGTGGCATCTGATCTGGTGGATGTCGGCGATGTGGTTCTGGTGCGCAAGGTTACCAACGAAGATGGCAGTTTCAAGCGCTGGTCGCTGCGCCAGATACCGGAAGTGCAGGGCGCGTTCATGGCGATGGATGTGAACTCGGGCCGGGTTCTGGCAATGCAGGGCGGATTCTCATATCAGGATTCGGTCTTTAACCGGACCACGCAGGCGACGCGCCAGCCGGGGTCAAGCTTCAAGCCGTTTGTCTATGCGGCGGCTTTGGACAGCGGCTTTACTCCTGCCACCATCGTGGTTGATGCGCCGATCGAGGTGAACACGCCGCAGGGTCTGTGGACGCCCAAGAATTCGTCGAACAAATTCTATGGCCCCACACCGCTGCGCACCGGAATCGAACAGTCACGCAACCTGATGACGATCCGTATCGCGCAGGAAGTCGGCATGGAAACGGTTGCGGGCTATGCCGAACGCTTCGGGGTATATGACCGGATGAACCCGTTTCTGGCCAATGCGCTTGGCGCGCAGGAAACGACACTGTTCAAGATGGTCGCGGCCTATGCGATGTTCGCTAACGGTGGCGAGCGGGTCGAGCCGACGCTTGTGGACCGCGTGCAGGATCGGTTCGGCAAGACCGTCTACCGCCATGATCAACGCAAGTGCGAAGATTGCCAGCTTGCCTCGCTTGACCCCGGCGTGGGGCCGGTCATCATCTCGAACCGCGAGCGGATGATTGACCCGATCACCGCCTATCAGCTGACCTCGATGATGCAGGGCGTGGTCAAGCGCGGGTCGGCCAGCAAGCTGCGCCTGCCGGTGCCGATTGCGGGCAAGACCGGGACGACGAACGATGCCAAGGACGTGTGGTTCATCGGCTTTTCATCCAACATAGTGGCGGGCTGCTATATAGGGTATGACACGCCGCGCAGTCTTGGGCCTCGCGCCTTTGGCGGCACGCTGTGTGTGCCGGTGTTCCAGCAATTCATGGAAACCGCGATCAAGAAATACGGTGGCAGCGAGTTCCGGGTGCCACCCGGTGGCTATTTTGTGAACATCGACCGTTTCAGCGGTGCGCGTCTGCCAGATGGCGCCAGGGGTGACAACGTGATAGCCGAATACTTCCGTGACGGTGAAGACCCGATCTTTGGCATCGGTGCTTTGGTGGACGGTGGCTTTGCAATGGGGGCGAACCTGCCATTGTTCGCGTACGGCGAGGCGGGCGATGCCGGAACATCTGTCACCACGTCATCCGGCAAGACCAAGGTCATCCCGAAGAAGGCCGATTTCGGCACGCTGTCGTCGGGCGGGCTTTACTGACGGGCTCCTCCTGCCTGGCGCCCTTGCCCGCCCGCGGGGCAGTTGCTACATCCGCCTGAACGCTTTGAAGGAACCGCCATGCGCGCCGAAACGCAGACCCATCTTGATGCCATCGCCAAATCGCTGGCCCTTCTGGGGCAGCGTATGGATTGGGAAACCGCACCGCACCGGCTTGAGGAATTCAACGCCATGATCGAGCATGGGGACCTATGGTCCGATCCCGCCCGCGCACAAAAGCTGATGCGCGAGCGGCAGGCGCTGCTGGATCAGGTGTCCACCTACAAGCTGATCGACAGCGGCCTGCGCGACAATGCCGAATTGATCGAGATGGGCGAGGCCGAGGGAGACGCCGAGATCGTGGCCGAGGCCGAGGCCGCGCTGAAGGCACTGGTCGAACTGGCGGCGGGCAAGGAACTTGAGGCGCTGCTGGACGGCGAGGCTGATGGCAACGACACCTTCCTTGAGGTGAACGCGGGTGCTGGAGGCACTGAAAGCTGTGACTGGGCGTCAATGCTGGCGCGGATGTATGTCCGCTGGGCGGAGAAAAAGGGCTACAAGGTTGAATTGCAATCCATGTCGGATGGCGAAGAGGCGGGCATCAAATCGGCGGCTTACAAGATTTCGGGGCCCAATGCTTACGGTTGGCTGAAATCGGAAAGCGGAGTTCACCGGCTGGTGCGGATCAGCCCTTACGATTCTGCGGCGCGGCGGCACACGTCGTTCAGTTCGGTCTGGGTCTATCCGGTGGTCGACGACAATATCGAGATCGAGGTTGGAGCGAATGACATTCGCATCGACACTTACCGCAGTTCGGGCGCGGGCGGACAGCACGTCAACACCACCGACTCGGCGGTGCGGATCACCCACTTGCCGACCGGCATCGTGACCACCAGTTCGGAAAAATCGCAGCACCAGAACCGCGATATCGCAATGAAGGCACTGAAATCGCGCCTCTATCAGATGGAACTCGACAAGCGCAACGCGGTGATCAACGCGCAGCACGCGGCCAAGGGTGACGCGGGCTGGGGCAACCAGATACGGTCTTATGTTCTGCAGCCCTATCAGATGGTCAAAGACCTGCGGACCAATGTTGAAACCTCGGATACCGACGGCGTTCTGAACGGCGATCTTGACCGGTTCATGGCAGCGACGCTGGCGATGGATGTGGCGGGAAAAAGCCGGGCCGAGGCAAACGCCGATTAGGCACATGGTGTCGGATGCAAAAAAAAGGGGCGCATTGCAGCGCCCCTTTTTCAATTTGTCTGATCCAGACCTTAGGCCGGATCAGCAAGTTTCGGCAGGGGCGAGGATTTGCCACCCGAAAGCGGGTCTTCCTGACGCTGAACCGAGCCTTCGAAATGCGCACCCGATTCGATGGCGATGGTTTTGTGGATGATGTCGCCTTCGACCTTGGCGGTCGATGTCAGGCGCACTTTCAGACCGCGCACGCGGCCGATAACGCGACCGTTGACGACGATATCATCTGCCACAATCTCACCCCGAATCGTGGCGCTTTCGCCCACGGTCAGTAGATGGGCGCGAATGTCGCCTTCAACCGTGCCTTCGACCTGAATGTCGCCGGTGGTTTTCAGATTGCCGACCACGGTCAGATCAGACGACAGCACCGATGGTGAAACCTTGCCCTTGGGGGCTGAAGGTGTGAATTCCATCGACGGTTTTTGAGTCGTCATGTCAGCCGCTTTCGAATTATCTGCTTCGGCTTTGGGGCCGGGTTCGTTGATTCTGCTCTTAGAAAACATCTGTCGCTGCCTTGATGAAGGTCATCGGGTTCACAGGTGAGCCCCCGATCCGTACCTCGTAGTGAAGATGAGTGCCGGTAGACCGGCCTGAATTGCCCATATCACCGATCCTGTCGCCGCGCGATACCCTTTGTCCCGCCGTGACGCGAATTTGTGACATGTGGCCGTAAAGTGTTTCGAGTCCGAATGCGTGCTTGATCTTGACCGCCCGTCCGTAGCCGTTCATCCAGCCCGCCTCTTCCACGACACCATCGGCGGTTGAATAGATGGGCGTGCCGTAATCGGATGCGAAATCGGTGCCTTCGTGCATCCGACGGCCCGCACCCTTTGGATCATTGCGGGTGCCAAACCCCGAGGTGAAGCGGAACGCACTTTTGACCGGCATTCCGAAGGGCGCCTTGGTCGCGGCGATGCGGTACATGTTCATCCGGTCGAGCCCGGTCAGAATCGCGTTGGCGCGGATTTCGTCCGGCAAAAGCGCGGAATTGCTGGACGATACCGAGATTTTTGTCAGCGGTCCGCCCTGGCCGGAATAGCCCTTGCGCACTTGGCTCAGCAGATCATCGGGCGACATGCCTGCCGCGCGGAACATCTTGTCCAGCGGCGCCATCGAGATCGTGACGGCTTCTTCCAACTGGGCAAAGATCGCGTCGTTGCGCTGTTCAAGCGCGCGTTTCTCGGCCTCTACCGCATCAGTATCGGCGCGGGCTTGATCTGCAGCCTTGGCAAGGCTGTCGCGCTGCAGGGCGGTCTCGTTCAGAGCGGTCGTCAAAAGCTCTGCCGTGGCCGAGGCATCACGAGCCTGCCCCTCGACGCTGCGGGTTGTCCCGGTCGTGTTGGCGAGCGTGGCGTTCAGCCCGTCAACAATGGCGCGCGCTTCATCGCGCTCCACAATGGTGCGGCGCAGAGTGTTCTGGATCACGTCGATCCCGGTTTCAAGTTCCTTGCGGCTGTCTTCAGAGGCCAGAAGCACTGTCTGCATCTGCGACACTTGCGACAGCGCCACGTTGAAGCGGTCCTGAGCATGCGCTGCCTCGACCGCGCGCAGATCGCGGTCAGATGACAGTGCATTCAGCCGCGCCTCATACAGTGCCTGCTGGCGTGCGGCCTGATCGCGGCTGGAGCCTGCGCCGATCGAATCCATCAGGACAATCGAGGTGGCAAAGATCGTCCAGATCACAACCAGACCACTGACCGCCAAGGCGACGGCCTGCGTGACCGGACGCAACCGCACGAACCGCGTCTCCGTGTCGGATTTCAGGAAAAGCCTTTGTTCGGGCAGGCGGCGTTCCAAAGCGGAATTGATCCGATAACCAAGTCGTGTCAGCACCGATGTGTCCTATCCTGGCAGGTGAGGCCCAAGCGCGCGGGCCGTCCTGTTGCTGTTGGGCGATCACTGCCGCCGGTTCCGTATCCCCGGTTCTGATTAGCCAGCCCCTTGGCACATCGCAAGATTTTTGACCAAGGGGTGGGGGAAACCGGCCTTTCGGCCGGGGTATCGGCGAAATCTCGCCTACTTGACCGTTGTCAGTCCGGGCCGGAACTGCTTACCGGGCGTCAATCGGGCCTGCATCGACCAGCGGCCAGTAAAAATCCGGTGGAATCCCTGCTTCGGCGCGTTTTTCCGCGTTGAAGGGCGGTTTGAGATGGCCGTGGAAATAGCGCCGCACCAGGGCGTGAAACTGATCCTTCGGGTCCAGCCCGTCGCGCCCGCACAGCCAGTTGAACCATTTGGACCCGTATGCGACATGCGCCACCTCTTCGCCGTAGATGGTTTCAAGCGCGGCAATCGCCTGCGCGTCGCCCGCCTTGCGGAAAACCTCGATCATGCCGGGGGTGACGTCAAGGCCGCGCGCCTCCAGCACCATGGGCACCACGGCCAGCCTGGCCAGAAGTTCATCCGCCGTATCTTCGGCGGCACGCCACATTCCGGCATGCGCGGGCATGGCGCCATACTGACTGCCAGACGCCTCAAGACAGTCGCACATCAGGTTGAAATGCTTGGCTTCTTCGTCCGCCGCTTTGACCCAGTCGTCATAAAATCCAAGCGGCATCGGAACGGCGGTGAATCGCGCGATGATGTCCCAATGCAAATCGACGGCGTTGAGTTCGATATGTGCGACGGCATGGAGCAAGGCGATGCGCCCGGTCGCAGTTGTGGCCCGGCGGCGGGGCACATCGCGGGGGTGCAGCAGATCGGGTTTTGCGGGGCGGGCGGGTTGCGCAGGCGGTGCCGCCTCGCCAATCGCCAGCGGAGTTCCTGCATCCCGCGCCGCAAACCAGCGCGCCGCATGGGCGCGGCCAAGGGCCGTTTTCGCGCGGCCATCGGCGGTTGTCAGAACCTCAACCGCCATTCCGGCAAGCGTTGTCACAGCGCCAGCGTGGCGGCCAGCACCTCATCCACATGGCCTTTGACCGACACTTTGCGCCAGTCGCGCACGATCTTGCCCGCGCCGTCGATCAGGAATGTCGACCGCTCGATCCCAAGATAAGTTTTGCCATACATGCTTTTTTCCACCCAGACGCCGTAATCTTCGCAGGTGGAGCCGTTTTCGTCAGAGGCTAAAATGATACCAAGCTGATGTTTCTTCACGAACTTATCATGCGCTTTCAGGCTGTCTTTCGAAATCCCGATGATCGTGGCCCCGGCCCTTGCAAAATCGGCGGCGCGGGCGGTGAACTCCAGCGCCTCGGTGGTGCAGCCCGGTGTGTCGTCCTTGGGATAGAAGTAGAGCACCACGTTGCCGGGGCGCAGAGCTGACAGGCTGACGCTGTCGCCGCCATCACGGGGCAGAGTGAAATCGGGGGCCGTGTCGCCGGTTGCGGGCATTTTGTTTCCTTGCTGCAAGTGATCGTCATTGGTGTTTTAGTTGTCTTTGCGCAAAGATAAAGGCACTGCAGGCGCATGCAGGCGGAAATGGCAAAGGTCGAATGACCAAATCGAGCAAGAAACGCGCATCACGAAAGAGGCCGAGGGCCGCTTCGGCGGTCGTCGCGGTCGTGGGTCCGGATTCGGTTGAAACGCAGCCGACGGCCGGCGCTGCACCTGATGCGGTTCTGCCGGACGTCGGAAGCCGGGCCCACGAACCGTCGGCGCCCGAGCCTGAAGCAAATGAAGCCGCACCCGAACCCGCCGCACCAAAGTCGGAGCCTGTGCCAGAGGTGACAGGCCCCGAACAGCCGGTGAAAACCGCCCCGGAAGGTTCTGCCAAACCCAAACGCAAAAGCCGTCATCACCGGATGCGCCTGCCGGGAATGGTGGTTCTGGTTCTGCTGGCGATCGTGCTGGGGTTCGGGGTTCTGGCCCTTTCGGGACGGGCGATCAATCTGCCGGTCTGGGCCGTGGCCGAGGTTGAAAACCGCATCAACAAAGGCTTGCAAGGCACTGGTAGAAATTCGGTTTCTGTCGGTGGCATCGTCTTTACGATGGACCGGTCTTTCGTGCCGCAAATCGGTCTGCGCGATGTGCGGTTGCTGCGCCCCAAGGGTGAGGCGATCCTGACCCTGCCCGAAGCGCGCATCGTGCTTGACCCGGGCGCGCTGCTCCACGCCAGCCTGCGGGTGCGTTCGCTTGCTGTGTCAGGCGTGCGGCTGCGGGCAGAGCGCGATGCGAACGGGCAATTCGATTTTGGCGTTCAAACCGGGAACGCTGCCCCGATGGGCACCTTTGCCGAAGTGCTGGATGCCGCTGACACGCTCTTTTCGACGCCCGCGCTGGCCGAATTACAGCAGATCACCGCCGAAGGCGTGTCACTTACCTTACGCGATGCGCGTGCCGACCGGGTATGGCAAGTGGGCGACGGACGCTTTGTTCTGGAAAACCGGCCCGATGCGCTGGCGATGGAAATGAGCCTGTCGCTGGTGGGCGGCGGAGCTGCTCCGGCGACGGCCAATGTAACGGTGGTCACGCAGAAAGACAGCTCCGAGGCCCGGCTGACCGCAACTGTGAATGATATCGCCGCCAGCGACATTGCCGCACAGGCCGCACCACTGGCGCTGCTGGGGGTGCTGGATGCGCAGGTGTCGGGGCAGATTTCCACAACGATCAGCGCGTCTGGCCTGATCGACACGCTGGACGGCGAACTCAGCATTGGCAAGGGTGCTTTGCAACCCACCCCGCAATCGCGCCCGTTGGTGTTTGATGCAGCCAAACTGTCGCTGGCATACGACCTTGCGACCCAGCGTATCACGCTGCGCGAGATCAGCGTGCAAAGCCCGTCGCTGCGTGCGCGGGCCTCGGGGCAGGTGCTGGTGCCGGGCATTGCCGCAGGCTTGCCGGATGCGTTTCTGGCGCAGGTCGACGTGGATCAGGTCATGGTTGATCCGGCGGGGCTGTTTACCGAGCCTGTCCGCTTTTCCGACGGCGCAGCCGATATCCGCATCCGGTTGAACCCGTTCCGGGTGGATATCGGGCAGGTGGCGTTGGTTGAGGGCAACCGGAGGCTGAACGCACGCGGGCATTTCACCGCCGGGGATGACGGCTGGCGCGCCAGTGTCGATATCGGGCTGAACGAGATCACGCATGACCGGCTGCTGGCGCTGTGGCCGCTGGCTCTGGTGCCCAACACCCGCGCCTGGCTGGCCGAGAACGTGCAGGAGGGCCTTTTATCGGATGTGAAGGCCGCGATCCGGCTGGCACCTGATACCCCGCCGCGTGTGTCGCTGGGCTATGGGTTCTCGAAGGCCGACGTCAAATTCCTGCGCAGCCTGCCCCCCATTCAGCAGGGCGACGGCTATGCCAACCTGGAGGGCAACACCTATACGATGTACATGGATCAGGGGCAGGTTACACCGCCGCTTGGTGGGCCTATCAATATGAAGGGGTCGGTCTTTTCGGTGCTCGACATCCTGCAAAGCCCGGCACAGGCCGAAATCACGCTGAAAACAGACAGCACGCTGACGGCGACCCTGTCGCTGCTGGATGAAAAGCCGTTCAACTTTTTGACCAAGGCCGGGCGTCCGGTTGAACTTGGGCAGGGGCATGCGGTAGTGGAAACGCTGTTGCGCCTGCCCTTGGCCAAGAAGGTGCTGGTCGATGATGTGCATTATGATGTGGCGGGCACGCTGAGCGATGTTTCGTCCGACCTTCTGGTGCCCGGCAAGACCCTTACGGCAGCGGCGCTTTCGATCAACGCGACACCGGGCGGCATGGTGATTGCCGGGCCGGGGCGTCTGGGCAAAGTGCCGTTCAATGTGACTTACCGGCAAAGTTTTTCTGCCGCCGAACAGGGCCGGGGCAGCATCACGGGAACGGCCGAGTTGTCGCCCCTGACCGTGTCGGAGTTCGGGATCGGGTTGCCCGATGGCATGCTGTCAGGCAAGGGCACGGCGCAGATCAAGGTCGATCTGGCAAAGGCCGCAGCACCAAAGCTGACGCTGACATCGGATCTGCGCGGCGTCGGGTTGAAGCTGCCGGAAATCGGTTGGACCAAGGCTGCGGGGGCCAAGGGCAAGCTTGCGCTGACCGCGCGTCTGGGCACGCCCCCTGCGGTGGACAGCATCAGCGTCGAGGGCGGCGGTTTGAAGGCGACGGGCAAGATCAGCCTGCGCCCCGGCGGCGGTCTTGATACGGCCCAGTTCAGCCGGGTGCAGATGTCGGACTGGCTGGATGCAAAGGTCACGTTGACCGGGCAGGGCCGGAACGCCGCTGTGGGGGTTCAGGTCAACGGCGGCAGCATGGATCTGCGGCGCGCGGTGCTGGGGCAGGGCCGGGGTGGCACGGCGGCGGGCAGCAAGATGCAGATCCGGCTGGACAGTCTGCGGGTGTCGGACAGCATCGCGCTGACCGGGTTTCGCGGCACCTTCGATCAATCGGGTGGCTTTGGCGGCACGTTCACGGCGGGTGTCAACGGGCAGGCGGCGGTGCAGGGTCGGGTTGCGCAATCCAAGGGCGGCACGGCGGTGCGCCTTACCTCGACCGATGCAGGGGCAGTGCTGGCGGCGGCGGGTATTTTCCCCAATGCGCGCGGCGGCGACATGGATCTGCAGTTGATCCCGCGCGGACCTGCGGGGCAGTATGACGGCACCGTTACCGCCACCCAGTTCCGGGTGCGCAACACGCCGATTCTGGCCGAGCTTTTGAACGCGATCAGCGTGGTGGGGGCGCTGGACCAGTTGGCAAACTCGGGCCTCTTGTTCAGCAGCGCCGATGCGACATTCCGCCTGACCCCCGCCGCGATCGAACTGACCCAAGGGGCGGCGGTGGGCGCATCGCTGGGCGTGTCGATGGCCGGGCTGTATGAGGTCGACAGCAAGCGGCTGCGGATGCAGGGGGTGATCTCGCCGATCTATCTGGTCAACGGCATCGGTCAGCTGGTGTCCAAACCGGGCGAGGGGTTGTTCGGTTTCAACTACAAACTGAGCGGCACGGCGGATGCGCCAGAAGTATCGGTGAACCCCTTGTCGCTATTGACGCCCGGCATTTTCCGCGAGATTTTCCGCCGCCCACCGCCCGTGATCAAGGATGCCCCGTGAAGGTCGCGCAATGAAACTTTCCGATTTCGATTTCGATCTGCCCGAAGGTTTGATTGCGACCCGGCCCGCGCGCCCGCGCACCTCGGCGCGGCTGTTGCTGGCCGATGGGGACGCGATCACCGATCTGCATGTGCGCGATCTGGTCGATCTGTTCCGCGTGGGCGACCGACTGGTTTTGAACAACACCCGCGTCATCCCGGCGCGGCTGACGGGCCACCGCGACCGAATGTCCGGTCAGGGTCTGGTCACGGCGAAGATCGAGGTGACGCTGCTGGAGCCTGTGGCGCAGGGCGGTTGGCGTGCCCTTGCAAAACCCCTGCGCAAGCTGGCGGTGGGTGAGGTGATCCGGTTTTCCGATGCCCTTTCGGCAACCGTTCTGGAAAAGGATGACGCCGATCTGCGGCTTGACTTCAACCTTGCGGGCGGTGATTTCGATGCGGCAATGGCACAGGCCGGGGTGATGCCGCTGCCGCCTTACATTGCCGCCAAACGCGCGCCCGATGCGCAGGATGCGACCGATTACCAGACCGTGTTCGCCCGCCATTCGGGGGCTGTGGCCGCCCCCACAGCCTCGTTGCATTTCGACGCCGAATTGCTGGCGGCGCTGGCGGCCAAGGGGGTCAGCTTTACCGAAGTCACCCTGCATGTTGGCGCAGGCACGTTCCTGCCCGTGAAGGTGCAGGATGTGACGACGCACCGCATGCATGCCGAATGGGGCGAGGTGACACCACAGGCCGCCGCCGAGATCAATGCGACCAAGGCGGCGGGTGGGCGGGTCATTCCGGTGGGCACCACCGCTTTGCGGCTGATCGAATCGGCGGCCACGGACGCAGGCGTGCAGCCATGGTCGGGGCCGACTGATATTTTCATCTATCCGGGCTTCCGGTTTCGGGTGACAGACGCGCTGATGACCAATTTCCACCTGCCAAAATCCACCCTGCTGATGCTGGTGTCCGCACTGATCGGCAAGGCGCGGGTCGACCGCATCTATGCGCATGCCGTGGCGCAGGGATATCGGTTCTTTTCTTACGGCGACGCCTCGCTTTTGATCCCTGCGGCGGAAAACCCCTAGGCTGCGTCGGCGGTGGGGTGGCATTGAGGGCCGCTTCCCTGTAGCGAATGGTCAGATGATCCGGGGGCCCGCATGCTTGTTGTCTTGAAAAGTTCCTGGGCGCTTTTGCTGGGCATGATGCTTTTGATGCTGGGCAACGGCATGCAGGGCACGCTTTTGGGCATCCGCGGCGGGATCGAGAATTTCACGACCCTGCAGATGTCGATCGTGATGTCATGCTATTTCGTGGGCTTCCTGTTCGGGTCGCGCATGGCCCCCGAGATGATCCGCCGCGTCGGGCATGTGCGGGTGTTTGCGGCGCTGGGGTCGATGATTTCCGCCGTGCTGATCATGTATGCCGTAGCGCCGGACTGGATTGCATGGGCACTGATGCGGGTGCTGATCGGGTTTTCGTTTTCGGGGGTTTATATCACCGCCGAAAGCTGGCTGAACTCCGCCTCGACCAACGAGACACGGGGGCAGGCGCTGTCATTATACCTGATCATGCAGATGATCGGCATCATCGCGGCGCAGGTGCTGCTGAACGTGGGCGATCCGTCGGGGTTCATCCTGTTCGTGATCCCGTCGATTCTGGTGTCGCTGGCGTTCACACCGATCCTTCTGTCGGTGTCACCCGCGCCCGCCTTTGCAACCACAAAACCGCTTAGCTTCAAACGGCTTTTCAAAGCGTCGCCATTGGGTTGCGTGGGGATGTTCATTCTTGGTGGCATCTTTTCGGCGCAGTTCGGTATGGCGTCTGTCTGGGGCACGCAGGCGGGGCTGTCGATCCGCGACATCTCGATCTTCGTGGCGTTCATCTATGTCGGCGGGTTGGTGCTGCAATACCCGATCGGCTGGCTGTCCGACCGGATGGACCGCCGCCGGGTCATTCTGTGGCTGTCGGTCGCGGGGGCGATTTTCCTGATGATCCCGGTGATTTACGGCGCGTTGCCGTTCACCGATACACCCTTTGCGCTGCTGGTCTTTGTCGGCGCGATGGGGGGCGGGATTTCAAACCCGCTTTATTCACTGCTGCTGGCCTATGTGAATGATTATCTGGACAATTCCGATATGGCAGCGGCCTCGGCGGGGTTGATGTTCATCAACGGGCTGGGCGCGATTGGCGGGCCGATCATCACCGGATACATCATGGCCGCGATGGGGCCGGACGGGTTTTTCCTGTTCATGGCGGTGCTTTTTGCGGTGCTTGCGGGTTATACCGCATGGCGGATGTCGCGCCGTCGCACCACGCCTGATGCGCAGGGCACCTTTACTCCGATGTCGCCCAATGTCTCTGCCGTGGCGATTGAGGCAGCACTCGAGAAAAGCGAGGAAACCGCGCGCCGGGTGTGAGCGTTTGCTCTGCGCGGCCAAAGCTGGCACGCTGGCCCAAAGTGGAGGCGAATATGTCTGACCCGGTTGAGGTTCTGGATTTCTGGCTGGGCGAGATTGGCCCTGACGGATGGTATGCGGGCGGTGACGCATTGGACGCGCGTGTTCGCGGCCGCTTTGCCGAGTTGTGGCAGGCGGCGATGGATGGCGGGTTGGAGCATTGGGTTGACGGGGCGGCGGGCACGCTGGCCTATCTGATTGTCACCGACCAGTTCCCGCGCAACATGTTCCGGGGTGAGGCGAAGGCCTTTGCCAGCGACCCCCTGGCGCGCGCCGCCGCCCGAACGGCGCTTGAGGCGGGCTGGGACATGGATGCCCCCGAACCCGAGCGGCAGTTTTTCTACATGCCCTTCGAGCATTCCGAAGATACCGCCGATCAGGCGCTTGCCGTCAGTCTGATCACCGAGCGGATGCCCGGCGATGCGGAAAAGGCCCTGCACGCGCGCGCGCATCAAGAGATCATTGCCCGCTTTGGCCGCTTTCCACCCCGCAATGCGGCTTTGGGGCGCGATACGACGCCAGACGAGCAGGAATTTCTGGACAATGGCGGCTACGGCGCAGTGGTGCGGGCGCTGACGGACTAGCTATGCACCCGGCGCATGGCCCTGCGCCTGTGGGTTGGTTGCTCGCCCCGGTGGAATGGTTTAGCATCAAACTACTTTTTCCGGGGAGGATAAGATGGCGGCCAAGACGTTTGACATGATCGTGATAGGTGCGGGGCCCGGCGGCTATGTGGCCGCCATTCGGGGAGCGCAACTGGGGTTGAACGTCGCAATCATTGAACGTGAAAATCTAGGCGGCATTTGCCTCAACTGGGGGTGTATTCCCACCAAGGCGATGCTGCGGTCGGCCGAAGTCTTTCACCTGATGCACCGCGCCAAGGAATTCGGCCTGAAGGCCGAGGGGGTCAGCTATGACCTGCCCGCCGTCATTGCCCGCTCACGCGGGGTGGCAAAACAGCTTTCCGGCGGCATCGGGCATCTGATGAAAAGGAACAAGATCACCGTCTTTATGGGCGAGGCGACCTTGCCCGCCAAAGGCCGCGTTTCAGTGAAAACCGACAAGGGGTCGGAAGATCTTGAGGCCAAGAACATCATCCTTGCCACAGGCGCGCGCGCCCGCAACCTGCCGGGGCTTGAGGCCGATGGCGATCTGGTCTGGGCCTACCGCGACGCGCTGGTTGCCAAGCGGATGCCGAAAAAGCTGCTGGTCATCGGGTCGGGGGCCATTGGTATAGAGTTCGCCAGCTTCTTCAATACTTTGGGGGCGGATACGACGGTGGTTGAGGTGATGGACCGTATCCTGCCCGTGGAAGATGCCGAAGTCAGCGCCTTCGCCAAAAAGGCGTTCGTGAAGCAGGGCATGAAGATCCACGAGAAAACCACGGTCAAGAAACTGGACCGCGGGCAAGGTAAAGTCACCGCCCATCTGGAATCGAACGGCAAGGTTGAAACGGCTGAATTTGACACCGTCATTTCCGCCGTGGGCATTGTTGGCAACGTCGAAAATCTGGGGCTTGAGGCGTTGGGCGTGAAAATCGACCGCACCCACGTTGTGACCGACGAATTCTGCCGCACGGGGGTTGAGGGGCTTTATGCCATCGGCGACATTGCGGGAGCGCCGTGGCTGGCGCACAAGGCAAGCCACGAGGGCACGATGGTGGCCGAACTGATCGCAGGCAAACATCCGCATCCGATCAAGCCGAATTCCATCGCAGGCTGCACCTATTGCAACCCGCAAGTCGCGAGCGTGGGCCTGACCGAGGCGCGCGCGAAAGAGGCGGGGCATGATATCAAGGTTGGCCGCTTTCCCTTTATCGGCAACGGCAAGGCGATTGCCTTGGGCGAGGCCGAAGGTTTCATCAAGACCATTTTCGATGCCAAAACCGGCGAACTTCTGGGCGCGCATATGATCGGGGCCGAAGTCACCGAACTGATTCAGGGCTATATCATCGGCCGCACGCTGGAGACGACCGAGGCCGAGCTGATGGAAACCGTTTTCCCGCATCCGACGCTTTCGGAAATGATGCACGAGGCGGTGCTGGATGCCTACGGTCGCGCGATCCACTTCTGAGCCCGCGCGATGAGCCTGCGCAATGCGCTGATCGTGATGGCGGTGTATTGCGCGGGCCTTGGGGCTGCCGCGCAATTCGGCAAGATCTCGATCCTGTTCAATGATTTAACCCGGGTCTACGCGGGCCGCAGCCCGGTTGAGATGGGCTGGATGGTCAGCATCGTCGGACTGGTGGGCCTGATTTTCGGGGTGATCGCTGGCGTTGTGGTTGTGCCGTTCGGCCTGCGCCGGGCGTTGGTTTCGGCGCTGTGCGTGGCGGCGGGGGCCTCGGTGGTGCAATCCACGTTGCCGCCTTATCCCGTGATGATGGCGCTGCGGGTGATCGAGGGCGCGTCGCATCTGGTGATCGTGGTCTGCGGCCCGGTGTTCATGGCGCGGGCCGCCACGCCGCGCAGTCTGGGGTTGGTGATGGCGATCTGGGGCAGTTTCTTCGGCCTCTCCTATGCCGGACTGGCCGCAATTGCCCCGATGATCGCCACGCGTTTCGGGCTTGGTGCGGTGTTTGATGGCCATGCCCTTTGGATGTCGCTTTGTGCGTTGGCGCTGTGGCTGTTGCTGCCCGCCGACCCGCCGCGACTGCGCGGACAGACAGGCGGGGTGCTGGAGCGCCATGCGATGATCTATGCCTCGCCCCGGCTGGCCACGGCTGGCCTTGGGTTCTTCTTTTACACCGTTGTTTTCGTGGCTCTTTTGACACTTCTGCCGCCTCAGATTGCGCCCGCGCAGCGTGCGACGGTCAGCTTCTGGCTGCCGCTTGCACCGATTCTGGTGTCGCTGACGCTGGGGGTCTGGGTGCTGCGGTATCTGCCTGCGGTGCGCACGGTGCAGATCGGCTTTGCGCTGGCCGCCGCTGCATCTGTGGCGCTTTGGGCGCTGTGGGGCACCGGTTGGCCGATGGCTGTGGCGGCACTGTGCCTGCTGGGCGCATACGGTCTGGTGCAGGGCGCGTCTTTCGCGGCGATTGCGCAACTGAACCCCGCGCCGCAGGATCGGGCGATGGCCGCAGGGGCCATGGCGCAGATGGGCAATGTGGGCACAGTGACCGGCACGCCGATGCTTGCCTTTCTGCTGGGGCACGGGCAGGCGGGGGCGGTTCTGCTGTTCTGCCTGCCGTTCTGCCTTGCCGGAATCGCACTGCATCAGCTTCAGGTCGTCCGTCGCGCGCGAATTCCGGCATAAGTTCACACTTCGTTCACATTTTCCGATTGGAGACTCAGGCCGCGCGCCCTATGTTCAGAACGTTGAAGTGGGGTGTGATATGGCCGAGCAGAAGTTCATTGAGGTGCGGGGCGCGCGCGAGCATAACCTCAAAGGGATCGACGTGGATATTCCGCGCGATCAGTTGGTGGTGATCACCGGGCTTTCGGGGTCTGGTAAATCAAGCCTCGCGTTCGATACGATCTATGCCGAAGGCCAGCGCCGCTATGTCGAAAGCCTGTCGGCCTACGCACGGCAATTTCTTGATATGATGGGGAAACCCGATGTTGACCACATCTCGGGCCTGTCACCTGCAATTTCGATTGAACAGAAAACCACCTCGAAAAACCCGCGCTCTACCGTTGGCACGGTGACGGAAATCTACGATTACATGCGGCTGCTGTTCGCGCGTGTCGGCACACCCTACAGCCCGACCACCGGCAAGCCCATCACGGCACAGCAGGTGCAGGATATGGTGGACGGGGTGATGGCGATGGCCGAGGGCACGCGCGCCTATCTGCTGGCCCCCATCGTGCGCGACCGCAAAGGCGAATACCGCAAAGAGTTTCTGGACCTGCGCAAGCAGGGGTTCCAGCGCATCAAGGTCAACGGCGAGTTTCACGATCTGGAAAACCCGCCCATTTTGGACAAGAAATTCCGCCATGACATCGACGTTGTGGTGGACCGGATCGTAGTCAAAGACGGCATTCAGACCCGGCTTGCAGACAGTTTCCGCACCGCGCTGGACCTTGCCGACGGCATCGCCATTCTGGAAACCGCACCGGGCGAGGGTGAGGGTGATCCGGTCCGCACGACCTTCAGCGAAAAGTTCGCCTGCCCGGTGTCGGGCTTTACCATCCCCGAGATCGAGCCGCGTCTGTTCAGCTTTAACGCGCCATTCGGGGCCTGCCCGGCCTGTGACGGGTTGGGGGTCGAGTTGTTCTTTGACGAACGCCTGATCGTGCCGGATCAGGGTCTGACACTGGCGCAAGGCGCGCTTGCACCCTGGGCGAAATCGAAATCGCCGTATTTCATTCAAACCATTGATGCGATTGCCAAACACTATGAGTTTGACAAGAAACTGAAATGGAAAGACCTGCCCGCGCATGTGCAGCAAGTGTTCCTGCACGGGTCGGGCGGCGAGGAGATTTCGTTCCGCTATGACGAGGGTGGGCGGATTTATCAGGTTTCCCGCGTGTTCGAAGGTGTCATCCCCAACATGGAACGCCGCTACCGCGAAACCGACAGTTCGTGGAGCCGCGAGGATATGGAGCGGTTCCAGAACAACCGCCCTTGCGGGACCTGCGAAGGCTACCGCCTGCGGCCCGAGGCACTGGCCGTGAAAATCGCGGGAATTCATGTGGGTCAGGTGGTCAAGATGTCGATCGCCGAGGCGTTCGAATGGATCGGCACGGTGCCCGACTCGCTTGGCGCGCAGAAGAACGAGATTGCGAAGGCGATTCTGAAGGAAATCCGCGAACGTCTTGGATTCCTTGTGAATGTGGGCCTGAATTACCTGACGCTGTCGCGCAATGCGGGCACGCTTTCGGGCGGCGAATCGCAGCGGATCAGGTTGGCAAGCCAGATCGGGTCAGGCCTGACGGGCGTGCTTTATGTGCTGGATGAACCCAGCATCGGGCTGCATCAGCGTGACAATGACCGCTTGCTGACCACGCTGAAAAACCTGCGCGATCAGGGCAATACGGTTCTGGTGGTGGAGCATGACGAAGACGCGATCCGCGAGGCGGATTATGTGTTCGACATCGGGCCGGGGGCTGGGGTTCACGGCGGGCGGGTGGTCAGTCATGGAACCCCGGCGCAAGTGGCCGCCGATCCGGCCAGCCTGACGGGGCAGTATCTGTCGGGCGTGCGCGAGATTGCTGTCCCCAAGGTGCGGCGCAAGGGATCGGGCAAGAAGGTTACCGTGGTGAATGCAACGGGCAACAACCTGCAAGGGGTGACGGCCGATTTTCCGCTGGGCAAGTTTGTTTGCGTGACAGGTGTTTCGGGCGGTGGGAAATCCACGCTGACCATCGAAACGCTGTTCAAGACCGCCGCCACTCGCCTGAACGGTGCGCGCGAGACGCCGGCCCCCTGCGAGACGATCAGGGGGTTTGAGCATCTGGACAAGGTGATCGACATCGACCAGCGCGCCATCGGCCGCACGCCGCGTTCTAACCCCGCGACCTATACCGGGGCGTTCACTCCGATCCGTGACTGGTTTGCGGGCCTTCCGGAATCAAAGGCGCGGGGCTATCTGCCGGGACGGTTTTCCTTCAACGTCAAGGGCGGGCGCTGCGAGGCCTGTCAGGGCGACGGGCTGATCAAGATCGAGATGCACTTTCTGCCCGATGTCTATGTGACCTGCGAGACGTGCAAGGGCCAGCGTTACAACCGCGAGACGCTGGAAATAAAATTCAAGAACAAAAGCATAGCCGATGTTCTTGATATGACGGTTGAAGACGCGCAAGGCTTTTTTCAGGCCGTGCCCAGCATCCGCGAAAAAATGGATGCGCTGGTGCAAGTGGGGCTTGGCTATATCAAGGTCGGGCAGCAGGCGACAACGCTTTCGGGTGGCGAGGCGCAAAGGGTGAAATTGTCCAAGGAGCTGTCGCGCCGCGCCACGGGGCGGACGCTTTATATTCTGGATGAGCCGACCACGGGCCTGCATTTCGAGGATGTGCGCAAGCTGTTGGAAGTGCTGCACGAACTGGTCGAGCAAGGTAATACGGTGGTGGTGATCGAGCACAATCTGGATGTGGTCAAGACCGCCGATTGGATCATAGACATCGGACCGGAGGGCGGCGACGGTGGCGGACAGATCGTAGCCGTCGGCACGCCGGAAGATGTGGCGAAGGTCGAGGCGAGCCATACCGGGCGGTATCTGAAAGACATGTTGCGGCCCCGGCGGCTGGCGGCCGAATAGGGGCCCGGCCTCGGGGGGCATCGAGCCCCCGCTTGGCCGGGCTGACGTATCCGCTTTGGGCGCAGGCCGTGCCTTGCTGATGGGGAAGAGCCTCGGGTAGAATAGCCGGGGTATACGTTTGAAATCATGGTGTTGGCGCTCCAACTTCGATGACCACGGCCACGCGCCTTATGAATGGGACGTCACGGGCGCATATTTTCATCAGTTTCGGCGGAGAAATGTCGTTTCTCAGCGGCTTCGGATCCCGGGGTTTCTCTCAGAAAACAGCGTGATCCTAAGCTCCTTTAAGAGCGGCATGCGGCGTGCGGCCTCAACACTTGCGCGGAAACTGAAGCTGAGAGGGGGCGAACGCGGGGTAGTATGTCCCGCAATCTGGTATTCTAAGGGTGATTTTGCAGGATGAAAGTCTATCAGAAAGTGCAGAAATCTTAACCAATGTTCCGGCAATGCCACGGTGTCTGCCTGCGTTGTTCTGACAGAGATGCCAGAACTGGGGACGCTCTCGGGCAAGCAAGCGGCGTCTCTGGCTGGCCTCGCGCCCCCCCCTTGGCCCATTGCTGAGCAATACCTTGCCGGGCAACGAATGTCACGACAACCGGGGAAATGGCTCGGGCGAGAGGATATTCGCGGCGGTCGCGCAGAAATTCGGTGGTCCTTGAATTTGTCGGCGGTAGTCACAACACGCTTCAATCCCAACACGGAAGCGAAATATGATCAGTTGGTTGCATCTGGAAAGTGCAAGAAGCCAGCGATAACCGCAATCGTGGGAAAGCTCTTTGTCATTGCAAGTTTACCCCTGAAACATTGCAGAAATTGGACAAGAATTCAACTTTGACCAATACAGATACTCATGGTTTGGGAGCAATCCATTTCCGGGCAATTTCATCATGCGATATTCACGGCACAGCCCGGACACTAGAGCACCGCCCGCAGCCTGACGCAGGATCGAAACGATAGCCACGGCCTGTTGCCGGCCGACGGCATCATCGACACGCGATACGCCGTGGGTCTTTGGGAAAAAGACTTTCAGGCGCGCCATTTCTGCGTCCGTCCGCCAGAAAAGGTTGGATATTGTTCGGCCTGCTTCCGAAGTCGGACCAATGCCGCATGTCCCATTTCAACGGGGCCTGACCAAGGCCACCAACTGGTTAACAAAACGAGGGAAACGGCGGTTGTGCGCTTCCGGTCATAGACTTTGGTGTCGATGTCGAGAGGTTTGCGAGCAGAGTGCCGGTGAGATGTTCGCCCTTCGGACTTATTCAGCCGTCCGCTACCTTCAAGAGCGAAATTGCATCGAGACTGCCGTAAAATTGCTGCGCTGCGTGGCAAAGATCGTACAATAACGGCATCATCGTATCTGTCTGCCGACGCAGGGTACGGTATGATTGCAAGCCGTAACGCACCATGCGCGAAATGGCAGCAGTAAGGTTCGGTGTAGGTCAGCGAAGCTATGCGCGGCGGCCAAGCCAAAGAACTTCGCGCGGGAGTTTTTGTGGGTCCCCGAAGCGTTCTCTCGAATGGTAGGGAAGAAAGAACAGCGCGTTTGCTCCGGCAACCGATCGGGCGACGGCAGCAGCCACCCCGGCATAGGACGGCCATTGTCGTGGAAGGCGCGTCGCGCCCACCGAACCGCATCGCCACCTGCATCCAACAGAGTGAAATTTCCCCATTCATTGGCGACGGACAGAACGTTTGACATGCCACCAGCCATGACAGGCTCGGCTTGAATGAGAGTGAGGATAGTCGATATGCCCGTCACGTCCGATCCGGTTCCAAGTGAAAGCGCGCCGACCCCACAAGTGCCAAGGGATCATTACCCACACCGACCACTACGGGCAAAACGGCGGATAGGCCGGTTGCTTGCGCTGCGGGCAGCGGTCAACGGGCCCAGCACATCCAACGGGTTCAGAAGCTGCGGCAGAAGACGGGCAGGAAGTCCCGGCATCTCGATCATGCGGGGCGATTATTCACGGCTTTTCCGATCCATCATGAAACTCAGCGAAGCCTCATTTAGATCCTGCGCGGCGATACCGGTCAGGGTCAGGTTGATCCAATCCTTGGGCATCAGAGGATGTGCTGTCCGATCCACAGCCTTTGGACCATGCTTCAACAGCCATGCCAACTTGAAGGTTGTCCAGGCAAGTGCGGCAGCGTTGGCCGTGATCGCCGATGCATCGGCAGCATTGCATGCGCGGGTAGGTAGTGGCGATTGCCCGTCCCAGCAATCTGCACTAAATCAGCACACAGCCGACCTGTCGCCTACGGGCGAAAGCGATAAAGGCTGCGTTGCGCGCTTTGTGCAGGGTATTTTCCAGATACCGTTTCAGTGTGCTTCATCGTGTGGCAACTTCCTTGATGCGAAAAGGCTGATTTATACGCCCGCCCGTTCCGTTGCACGCTCTTTGA
>JBBQZP010000020.1:0-79093 GCA_038207585.1 Rhodobacterales bacterium
TGCCGCTCTTTGCCTGGTCGATCTTCATCACCGCCTGGCTGATCCTTCTGGCGCTGCCGGTTCTGGCGGGTGCCATCACCATGCTGCTGACCGACCGCAACTTCGGGACCACCTTCTTTGATCCGGCAGGCGGCGGCGACCCGATCTTGTATCAGCACATCCTGTGGTTCTTTGGCCACCCCGAGGTTTACATCATCATCCTGCCCGGCTTTGGTATCATCAGCCAGGTCATCTCAACCTTCAGCCGCAAGCCGATTTTCGGCTATCTGCCGATGGTTTACGCGATGGTCGCCATCGGCGTGCTTGGCTTCGTCGTCTGGGCGCACCACATGTACACCGTGGGGATGAGCCTGACGCAGCAAAGCTACTTCATGCTGGCGACGATGGTCATCGCGGTTCCGACGGGGATCAAGATCTTCTCGTGGATCGCCACGATGTGGGGCGGCTCGGTCGAGTTCAAGACGCCGATGCTGTTCGCGATGGGCTTCATTTTCCTGTTCACCGTGGGCGGCGTCACCGGCATTGTGCTCAGCCAAGCGGGCATCGACCGGATCTATCACGACACCTATTACGTCATCGCGCACTTCCACTATGTGATGTCGCTGGGTGCTGTGTTCGCAATCTTTGCCGGGGTCTATTTCTGGATCGGCAAGATGTCGGGCCGTCAGTACCCGGAATGGGCGGGCAAGCTGCACTTCTGGGGCATGTTCATCGGGTCGAACCTGACGTTCTTCCCGCAGCACTTCCTTGGCCGCCAGGGCATGCCGCGCCGCTATATCGACTATCCCGAGGCCTTTGCCTACTGGAACTATGTCAGCTCGATCGGCGCGATGATTGCCTTCACTTCCTTCGTGTTCTTCATCGGCATCGTGTTCTACACCATGTTCTACGGCCGCAAGATCACTGTGAACAACTACTGGAACGAATACGCCGACACGCTGGAATGGACCCTGCCCTGCCCGCCGCCGGAGCATACGTTCGAGCAACTGCCCAAGCGCGAAGACTGGGACAAAAGCCACGCGCACTAGACTTGGCGAGACGCTGAAATTGCAGAAGGCCCCGGATTAAATCCGGGGCCTTTGCTTTGAAATCGGGTGCAGGCCGGTTCCGAACAGCGCCCATTGTCCCGAAAAAGGACACAATCATGCCCGAAAAGGGGCGCAGAAACCGTATTGGATCGGTCGCGTATCTTGGTTGGAAAGCAACAGAATGCAGCGTCTTGCCGCCTCTCTATCGCCCATCGGTCTGATCATTCTTGGCGGCGTGCTGGTCCTGCACGAAGTCGTGGGACTGGGAGGCGGTGGCCCAATGGATATTCAAAGTGCGGGCATCGGGCTGCTTTTGCTGATGGCCGGTGGGCTTTTGAAGGCACGGGGCGGCATTGGCCACGCGGCGTCCCCCACCCGCATCGCGCCGCTCAGCGATCAGGATCTGCGCGCAATGCTGCAGGATTCAGCCACGGAAAACATGGCCTTGCTTACCCGCGACGCGGCCCCGCAAAGCTGGTACGCCGCCCCGATGGTGGTTGAAATAATCGTGCCGCTGTCCGACCCTGCCGCAGCGACAAGCTGGATCGGCGGCATGCCATCGCTGCCAGACGACGTGTGCTGGCCCGACCTTGCGGGCAGACCGGCTGTCTTTCTGGCCCAGATCAACTGCGCTGATCTTCCCCGCGGGCTTTGGGCTGGGATGGCCCCGCAGCAGGGCTGGCTCGTGTTCTTCTGCGGTGCGGGCTACATGAAGGACGTGGCAGTTCTGCACACTGGGTCGCCCGGACGCCCGCGCCCATCGCCCGTGCCTGTTCCGCATTGGGGGATGCATCTTGACCCGTCTTTGGCACTGGCAAAACTCGGAGGGCAGGCCGACCACCCGGCCCTGCGCTGGCCCGTACGACTGCGCCCGCTTCTGAACTATGACGAACGCAAGACCTGCTTCAAAGGCGATCTGCCGGACAATCCGCGCAATGCCTTCCTGCTTCAGGCACAGATGGGGAATGCGATCTATCACCCGTTCGACTGGATTTCGGCGCGGGCCCTGATGGATGCGGCGTGTGACACGCTGGACGCCGAACTGAAGATGCGGACGCAGGGCACGACCAAACCTGACGCGGCGCAGGAAGCCCTGATGGATGACCTCCGGCGGCGGCTGAGCCTTGCAAACGAAATGTCCGCCACCCTTGAGGGGGCGTCACGCACCATCCCCTTCGACTCTTCTGTCCGGGACAATTTGTATCGCATGCTGGTCGATGTGGGGTATGCCGCATCTGTCGGCGATGCGGGCGACAAAACGGTCGCATGGCGCACAAAACGGGTGATGAAACGTCAGGCCGCCCTGATCGATGCACATGCCCGCGCTGTCTACGTCACTGCCCCTGATGCCCTGCCGCAAGCGTTGCGTGCCGCACTTGAACCTGTCTGGGCCTTTGATGCGCAGGCCGAGAGGGCGCATATGGGGGGCGCCACACCGGAGCATTTCGTCTATGACCGTGCGGAGGACCCGGTCCTGCTGCTGGAATTGCCGACAAGCGATCTGACTGGCCGAATGTTCGGTGACATGAACAGCTTCGGCGTGTTCATATCCCCCGAGGCGCTGAAATCCGGCGATCTGTCGCAGGCCTGGGGTCGGGTTTCTAATTGACCGAAGCTCCGATCTGACCCGAAAAGCCTGACCCGGACAATGCGCCGCAGTTTGCCTTGCGCGCAAACTCGGCTATCATCGTTGGATGCCCTATCACTGGCTTGCCCCGCTTTCCGACACCAAGGCGCAGCGCCTGCGCCTCACGCCGCATATCTCGCTTCAACCCGGCGGGTTCGTGGCGTTCATCGCGGTGACGGCGGGGCTGATGTCACTGCCGCTGTTCGCCGTTCTGGGGTCGGTGGTGCTTTACGGGCTGTTGCCGTTTCTGGCGCTGGCGGTCTGGGGGATCTGGACGGCCCTTCGGCGCAATGCGGCGGACCGGGCGATCACCGAGGAACTGACGCTGACGCCCGACCGGATGGACCTGACCCGAACCGGGCCGCGTGGGCGGGTGCAAAGCTGGCAGGCCAATCCCTATTGGGTGCAGGTGCGGCTGCATGCGAAGGGCGGCCCGGTGCCGCAATATCTGACGCTGCAGGGCGGCCCGCGCGAGGTGGAACTGGGCGCATTTCTGGCGGAAGAGGAGCGCGTGGCGCTGGCGGACGAGTTGCAGCGCAGCCTTGCCCGGCTGCGCTGAGGCTCAGATCAGCATGTCCTTGACGCGCGGGCCCACGGCACCGAAATCCATCTGCCCGGCATAGCGGCCCTTCAAGACCCCCATCACCTTGCCCATGTCGCGAATGGAGGCGGCACCCGATTGCGTGATCGCCTCGCGGATCGCAGCCGTAACCTCATCATCCGAAAGCTGGCGCGGCAGAAATTCCCCGATCACTTTGATTTCGTTCAGCTCTTTCTCGGCCAGCTCCAACCGCCCGCCTTCCTCATAGGCGCGGGCACTTTCCTGACGCTGCTTCACCATGCGGGCCAGAATCGTCATGATATCGGCATCTTCGATGGTGCCGCTGTCGGCCTCACCCCGAAGTGCAATCTCGCGGTCCTTGATGGCCGCGTTGATCAGGCGCAGGGTTGAAAGCCGCTCCACCTCTTTCGCCCGCATCGCGTCTTTCAACGCTGCCTGAAGCCGGTCGCGCAAGGTCATTCGGGTGTCATCCTGTTTTGTTCAGACCTTGCACAATACAGCGAAGCGCCAGACAAGGCCATACCACACAAGTAGTTGATTTATATACACAAAGCATTTCGCCCACCACCTTGACCCCGCCCTGCCCCGCCCGTATTGTCCGCCAAATCCGACCGGGGAGTCGTCGATGCCTGCCAACAGCACAAAACCAACCGCCTGCCTTGCCCTTGCCGATGGCACGGTGTTTTACGGCATGGGCTTCGGGGCCACCGGAGAGACGGTGGCGGAACTGGTCTTCAACACCGCAATGACCGGCTATCAGGAGATCATGACCGACCCGTCCTATGCGGGCCAGATCGTGACCTTTACCTTTCCGCATGTCGGCAACGTCGGTGTCACGCCAGAAGATGATGAAACGGCCCGTTCGGTGACCGAAGGCATGGTGGTGAAATGGGATCCGACCGCGCCGTCGAACTGGCGCGCGGTGCAGGATCTGGCGGGCTGGCTTGCGGCGCAGGGCCGTATCGGCATCGGCGGGATCGATACCCGCCGTCTGACCCGCGCGATCCGCCAGCAAGGCGCGCCGCATGTGGCCTTGTCGCATGATCCGGCAGGGAATTTTGATGTGGCGGCACTGGTTGCCAAGGCCCGTGCGTGGCGCGGACTTGAGGGGCTGGACCTTGCGAAAGACGTGACCTGCGCCCAATCCTACCGCTGGGATCAGACCCGCTGGGCCTGGCCCACGGGTTACGGCACGCGCGAAGGCAACGGCCTGCGCGTCGTCGCTATCGACTACGGCGCCAAGCGCAACATCTTGCGCTGCCTTGCCTCGGCGGGATGTGAAGTAACTGTTCTGCCCGCGTCCGCCACGGCAGAGGATGTGCTGGCACTGAAGCCCGAAGGTGTATTCCTGTCGAACGGCCCCGGCGATCCGGCGGCGACGGGGGCTTATGCCGTCCCGATGATCAAGGGCGTTCTGGGCGCGGATATTCCGGTGTTCGGCATCTGCCTTGGGCATCAGATGCTGGCGCTGGCTTTGGGGGCCACGACCGTGAAAATGAACCACGGCCATCACGGAGCGAACCATCCGGTCAAGGACATGGACACCGGCCGCGTCGAGATAACCTCGATGAACCATGGCTTTACGGTGGACAGCCAGACTTTGCCCAAAGGTGTGCGCGAAACCCATGTGTCGCTGTTCGATGGGTCAAACTGCGGCATTGCGGTTGACGGCAGACCGGTCTTTTCGGTGCAATATCACCCCGAAGCCAGCCCAGGCCCGCAAGACAGCAACTACCTCTTTGAACGCTTTGCGACGGCCATGCGGGACCGCCGCACCGCTTAGGTGCAAAAATCGCGTCGCGTCCGCCGCGTTCATCACTTCTTAACCTGGAATTAACCTCCGCCGGGCTTTCCTTTTGACAGTGTCGAAGGGACCCCATGTTTTCGCCCCGCATCCGCCTGCTGCCCGACCCGCGCCATGACGGGTTTGCCACCCTGCCGCCGCAGAGTGGCTCGGCGCAATCACTGGGGGTGATGCTTTTGCGCGACGGCGCTTTGTCGTCGGATGATTTGGTGCAGGCGCTGACGCTGGTAAACCGCGGCGGGGGTCGGCTGGCCGACATTCTTCTGGCGCAGAGCATGGTCACTGAGGCAGCCCTTTTTGCGGCGCTGGCGCGCCAGTTGGGGGCGGCGCGGATCACGCCGCTTCACGATACGCCCGACCCAAGGCTGATTGACAGGCTGGGGGCCAAGGTCTGTCTGCGCGACGGGCTGTTGCCGTGGCGAGCGGTCGGCGGGGCCACGATCATCCTGACGGCGCAGCCCGACGATTTCGCGCAGCACCGCGACGGGCTGACCCGCCTGTTCGGCCCGGTGATCATGGCCCTTGCGCCTGCGTCCGAGATTGAGGCGTCGGTGCTGGCGCTGCGCGGGGCGGCGCTTGACCGGGCCGCCTGCACGCTGGTGGCCGAGGCTGAAAGCTGCCGCACCTGGGGGCAGATCGGGCTGCCGTGGTGGGTGTTTGCCGGTGCGTTCGGCGTGGTCGTGGCGCTGATCTGGTCGCCCGTCTCGGTGTTTCTGGCAATCGCGGGCTGGTCGGTGCTGACACTTACGCTGGCCACCGCGATGAAACTGGCCGCCGCTGTTTTTGCGCTGCGGGCCCCTGCCGCCGAAACCCCACCGCCGATCATCGCGCGGATGCCGATCGTGTCGGTCATGGTGCCCCTGTTCCGTGAGGCGAACATTGCCGCACGCCTGATCCGGCGGCTGGAGCGGTTGGAGTATCCGCGCGATCTGCTGGATATCGTGCTGGTGGTTGAAGAAGAAGATCAGACCACCCGCACCGCTTTGCGCAAAGCCGTGTTGCCAGCGTGGATGCGGGTGGTTGTGGTGCCTGACGGGCGGCTGAAAACCAAACCGCGCGCGCTGAACCACGCGCTTGGTCTGTGCCGGGGATCAATCATTGGCATCTATGACGCCGAAGATGCGCCCGCCCCCGACCAGATCGCCCGCGTGGTGGACCGTTTCCATCGGCGCGGCGGCGACGTGGCCTGCCTGCAGGGGGTTCTCGACTTCTACAATCCGCGCACCAACTGGCTGTCGCGGTGTTTCACCATCGAATATGCGACATGGTTCCGCATTGTCCTGCCGGGCCTCGCGCGGATGGGGCTGGCGATTCCCTTGGGCGGCACAACGCTGTTCTCCCGCCGTGCCGCCCTTGAAAGTCTGGGCGGGTGGGATGCGCATAACGTGACCGAGGATGCCGATCTGGGCTTTCGCCTGGCCCGCCACGGCTATCGGACCGAACTGATCGACAGCGTAACCGAGGAAGAGGCGAATTGCCGCGTGCTGCCCTGGATCCGGCAACGCTCGCGCTGGCTCAAGGGCTATATGATCACCTATGCCGTGCATATGCGTGATCCGGGGCTGTTGTTTCGGCAGCTTGGATGGTGGAAATTCGCGGGCTTTCAAGTGTTTTTCCTGACCACCCTGTCGCAATTCCTGCTGGCACCGGTGTTGCTGACCTTTTGGGCGGTGCCTCTGGGCCTGCCGCATCCTTTGGTGCAGGTGCTGACCCCGGCCCTGTCCGTGGCCCTGATGGCGGTGTTTCTGCTGACCGAAGCCGTGCAACTTGTGGTCGGTATTCTGGCGCTGCGGCTGACGCCGAACCGGATGGCCTGGCCCTGGGTTGCGATGCTGCACCTTTACTTTCCGCTGGGGGCTTTGGCTTCTTACAAGGCGGCGTGGGAACTGATCGGCAACCCATTCTACTGGGACAAGACAAGTCACGGCCACCATGACCCGCGGATACCACTGCCGTTGCGCAAACCGCGGGCAGCCCCGACCCGCGAACCACTGCGCCGCGCCGGGTAAGGGGTGCCTCAGCGCAGGCTGACCTCGCCCGCGTCGATGCGCAGCCGCGTCTCGAACGCCTGCGAGATATGCGCGCGCAGGGCAGCGTAGGCGGCATCGCCGTCGCGCGCCGCAATCGCCGCGACAATCCGGGCGTGTTCCTCCAGCGCCACCGCGTCCCGCCCTGCCGCCGCAAAGGATGTGGTTGCCATAAGCGCCATCGACCGATGCACAAGGCCCAGTTGCTGCACCAGAAAGCGGTTGTGCGACGCAAGGTGGATCTGCTTGTGAAACCGCCGGTTCGCCCGACTAAGCACATGCGGATCACCACCCAGAAGATGCTGGTCATCGGCCAGCATGCCGCGCAACACGCGAATCTCCTCGTCCGTTGAGTGGCGCGCGGCAAGACGGGCGGCCAGCCCCTCCAACTCGGCGCGCACGGCGTAAAGCTCGGCCAACTGGTTGTGATCCAGCGAGGCCACGATCAGGCTGCGCCCGTCGCGCGTCAGCATGGATTGGGTTTCCAGCCGCTGCAACGCCTCGCGGACCGGGGTGCGCGACACGCCAAGCCGGTCGGCCAGTTCCGATTCCACCAGCCGGTCGCCGGGTTTGTAAAGCCCCGCGTCGATCGCATCCAGAATCAGAGTGTAGGCATCTTTCTGCACGGTCGGGCACTTTCAATGGCTTGGCGCACAGGTTAGCCCCGCTTGACCGCGCCCCGCAAGGCCGCACCATTGCAAGGCCATGCAGGCCGCGTTAGGCAGTGGCATGATCGCACAGCAGTTCAGCCACGTCTCGACCTGGGTCTTTGACCTCGACAACACCCTTTATCCGCCCGAAATCCGCCTGTTTGACCAGATCGAGGTGCGCATGACGGCGTGGGTCATGCAGGCTTTGAGCGTGGACCGCGCCCGCGCCGACCATCTGCGCCGTCACTACTGGGCAACCTATGGCACGACATTGGCCGGGCTGATGCGCGAACATGACATCGACCCCGCGCCATACCTGACCGATGTGCATGACATTTCCTTTGACGCGCTGACAGTGGATGCGGGGCTGGTTGCGGCCATCACCGCCCTGCCCGGACGCCGCATTGTCTATACCAACGGCTCGGCCCCCTATGCCGAACGGGTGCTCAACGCGCGGGGGCTCAGCGGGCTGTTCCAAGCCATCTACGGCGTGGAACACGCAGGCTTTTTACCCAAACCCGAACGCGCGGCGTTTGAGCACGTCTTTGCGCAGGATGGCCTTACCCCCACCAGTGCCGCGATGTTCGAGGATGACCGCCGCAATCTGGAGGCGCCGCACCTGATGGGCATGCGCACTGTGCATGTAGCGCCCGAGGCCGACCCCGCTCCGCATATTCACCACCACACCGACGATCTGGCAGGCTTTCTGCGCAAGCTTGTCTGACGGGAGCGTGGGCCGGGGCAAGATGCCGCTTGGACGAGGCACCACCAGCGCCCTAGATTGCAAAGCAGAGGTGATCTTATGACACGCGCAGAAACAGACATTTTCATTTCAGGCGGCGGCGTTGCGGGCCTTGCGGCAGCAGCGGCGTTCGGCGCGGCGGGCTATTCGGTGATTGCGGTGGAGCCCAACCCGCCCGTGACGGACCGGGATGCCGATGGGGCCGATCTGCGCACCACAGCGCTGCTGCAGCCTTCGGTCGCCGTTCTGCGCACGGCGGGGGTGTGGGACAAGCTCGCGCCGTTTGCCGCCCCCTTGCAGATCATGCGAATCGTCGATGCCGGCGGGCCGGGGCCGGACCCGCGCCTTTCCAAGGATTTTGACGCCGCCGATATCTCGGATCAGCCGTTCGGGTGGAACCTGCCCAACTGGCTGCTGCGGCGTGAGATGCTGGCGCGGATCGCGGAATTGCCGAATGTCGATTTCCGCCCCGGCGTGGCCACCGCCCGCGTGTTCACGCGGCAAACTGAAGCACGGGTAACGCTTTCGGATGGGTCGGGCATCTCGGCCCGCCTGCTGATTGCCGCGGACGGGCGCGCGTCACTGGTACGCGAGGCGTTGGGGATCGGTGTGACCACCCGGCGCTACGGGCAAAAGGCGATGGCCTTTGCCGTCAGCCACCCGTTGCCACATGACAGCATTTCCACCGAAATTCATCGCACTGGGGGGCCGTTCACCCTTGTGCCCCTGCCCGACCGTGAGGGGCGGCCCTGTTCCGCCGTAGTCTGGATGGAAACCGGACCCGAGGTGGCGCGCCTTTCCGCCCTGCCCGTGGCGGAATTCGAGGCGGAAATGACCGCCCGGTCGTGCCATATCCTTGGGCCGCTGACACTGATCAGCCGGATCACCGAATGGCCGATCATCAGCCAGATCGCGCATCGGATGGCGGGTGAGCGCACGGCGCTGATGGCCGAGGCCGCCCATGTTTTGCCCCCCATCGGCGCGCAGGGACTGAACATGAGCATGGCCGATCTGGCGGCGTTGCTTGATCTTGCCACGCCGCAAACGCTGGGCGACGCTGCAATGCTGGAGGCGTATCATCGCCGCCGCCACACGGATGTGATGGTCCGCAGCGCGGGGATCGAGGCATTGAACCGTGCCGCGATGCTGCAGAGCCAACCCCTGCGCGATGCAAGGGCGGCGGCGCTGAACGCGCTTTACGGCTTTGCCCCTCTGCGCCGCACGGTCATGCGGGCAGGGCTGGGGTTGCGTTAAAGCACCTTGTCGATCACACCCTTCAGGCGGGCCAGCGTGCCCTCGACATCATAAAGCTTGTCCAGACCGAAAAGCCCAAGGCGGAAGGTCTTGAACTCCGGCCCCTCGCCCACCTGCAACGGCACGCCCGCGGCAATCTGCATGCCCAAAGCCGCGAATTTCTTGCCGTTCTGCACCTCGGGGTCGGTGGTATAGCTGACCACGACACCCGGCGCGCCAAAGCCTTCGGCGGCCACCGATTTCACGCCCTTGTCGGCCAGCATCGCCCGCACGCCCTGCCCCAAGGCCTGTTGCGCGGCCTTGATCCGGTCAAACCCGTACTCCTTAGTTTCCATCATCGCATCGCGGAATCCGACCAGCGCATCGGTCGGCATGGTGGCGTGGTAGGCATGCCCGCCGCCCTCATACGCCGCCATGATCGCGCGCCATTTCTTCAAGTCGATGGCAAAGCTGTTCGAGGTGGTTTCCGCCAGCCGCGCCTCGGCCAAGGGCGACAGCATCACGACACCGGCAGAGGGCGACGCCGACCAGCCCTTTTGCGGCGCGGAAATCAGCACGTCCACGCCCGTCGCGGCCATATCCACCCAGATGCAGCCCGAGGCGATGCAATCGAGCACCAGCAACGCGCCAACCTCATGCGCCGCCGCTGCCAGCGCGGTGATATAATCATCGGGCAGGATGATCCCGGCGCTGGTTTCCACATGCGGCGCAAAGACCACATCGGGGCGCGCCTCTCGGATTTTGGCAACCACCTCGTCAATCGGGGGCGGAGCATAGGGGGCCTGCGCGCCGTTGCCGGTTTGCCGCGCCATCACGACGGTGGTTTGTGACGTGAACCCGCCCATGTCGAAAATCTGCGTCCACCGATACGAAAACCAGCCGTTGCGCACGACCAATGCATGCCGCCCGGTGGCAAACTGGCGCGCAGCGGCCTCCATCGCATATGACCCGCCACCCGGCACCAAGGCCACGGCAGCCCCGTTGTAAACCTCTTTCAGCACGCCAGAGATATCGCGCATCACCCCTTGGAACTTGGCCGACATGTGGTTCAGGCTGCGGTCGGTAAAGACCACCGAAAACTCCATCAGACCGTCCGGGTCCACCGTGCTGTGCGTGCCGTCCATCATATCCTCCGCTGCTTTAGGCCAGAGCTAGGGCGGGGGCGCGCGAAAAGCAAAGCCTATCTGGGGAAACGAGGGCCGAAATTGCCCGCTTGCCGTTGCATCGCCCCTCAAAATCGTTAGAACCCGCGCGATGCCGGACGGCACGGGACACATGGGGAGAGACGGCGATGCGCGTCTATTATGACCGGGACTGCGATGTTAACCTGATCAAAGACAAGAAAGTGGCCATTCTTGGCTACGGGTCGCAGGGCCATGCCCATGCGCTGAACTTGCGCGATTCAGGGGCGAAGAACCTTGTCGTGGCGCTGCGCGACGGCAGCCCGTCGGCCAAAAAGGCCGAAGGCGAGGGCCTGAAAGTGATGGGTATCGCCGAGGCGGCGAAATGGGCCGATCTGATCATGTTCACCATGCCGGACGAGCTGCAGGCCGCGACCTACAAGGAATTCGTGCATGACAACCTGCGCGAAGGGGCAGCAATTGCCTTTGCGCACGGTCTGAACGTGCATTTCGGTCTGATCGAGCCGAAAAAGGGCGTCGATGTCATCATGATGGCCCCCAAAGGCCCCGGCCACACCGTGCGCGGCGAATACACCAAGGGCGGCGGCGTGCCCTGCCTCGTGGCCGTGCATCAGGACGCGTCGGGCAAGGCGATGGAGTTGGGCCTTTCGTATTGTTCAGGCATCGGCGGCGGGCGGTCGGGCATTATCGAGACGAACTTCCGTCAGGAATGTGAAACCGATCTTTTCGGCGAACAAGCCGTGCTTTGCGGCGGTCTGGTCGAGTTGATCCGCATGGGGTTTGAAACCTTGGTCGAGGCCGGATACGAGCCGGAAATGGCCTATTTCGAATGCCTGCACGAGGTCAAGCTGATTGTCGATCTGATCTATGAAGGCGGCATCGCCAACATGAACTACTCGATCAGCAATACCGCCGAATACGGCGAGTATGTTTCCGGCCCACGCATCCTGCCCTATGAGGAAACCAAGGCGCGGATGAAAGCGGTTCTGACCGACATTCAGACCGGCAAGTTCGTGCGCGATTTCATGCAGGAAAATCAGGTTGGCCAGCCGTTCTTCAAGGCGACCCGCCGGATCAACGACGAACACCAGATCGAGAAAGTCGGCGAGAAACTGCGCGCGATGATGCCGTGGATTTCCAAAGGCAAGATGGTGGATAAAGCGCGGAACTGAGGTTTCGCCTATCGGAATGCAAAAAGGGGCGCTTCGGCGCCCCTTGTCTTTGGCGCTGCGGCCAAGCTACATCTTCGACAGCTTCTTCTGCAATTCCGCCAGTTGCCGCTTCATTTCGGCGATGTCATCGGCAGACCCCGCCGGGGCTTCCTGCGCCGGGCCAGAGCCGCCTTTGGGCCAGCCGCCCATCATGGTCTTCATGAAGGCTTCCTGCTGCTTTCGCATCGCATCGAACCCCGGCATCGCGGTCAGCGGGTTTATCGAGCCCAGATTTTCGATCATCTTTGATTGCCCGTCGCGTAGCATGTCGAACGACGCCGCCAGAAACTGCGGCACGACCGACTGGATGCCGGTGGTATAGCTGCGCACAAGATCGGTCAGCACAGCCACCGGCAGGACGTTTTCGCCCTTGCTTTCATGCTCGGCCACGATCTGCAAAAGATACTGGCGGGTCAGGTCGTCACCCGATTTCAGGTCGATGATCTGCACCTCGCGACCGGCACGCACGAAGCCTGCGATATCTTCCAGCGTCACATAATCCGAAGTATCGGTGTTATAGAGGCGGCGGCTGGCATAGCGCTTGATCAGCAGCGGAGCTTTGGTTTCGGCCATGACCACCCTCATCGTTCTGGTGCCAATCAGCTTAGGCGAGGGTTTGGCAAAAAGAAAGGGCGGGCTTTGCGGCCCGCCCTCGCGTCACTTGCCCGTAAAGGGGCGCAATCGAAAACTTACTTCGCGGGAACGGTCGCTTTTTTCGCAGCAGCCGTCACATCGTTGGTCGCTTTTTTCATCGCGGTGGTCGCCTCGGCGGACATGTCCTTGCCGGCGGCCAGCATCAATTCAACCGTTTCCATCTGCACTTTTTTCGCGACTTCGGCGAAAGCAGCCATGTTTTCAGCAGCCATTTCAGCAGCGGCCGATGCGAAATCGGTGGCCGATTTGGTGTAATCGGTAGCTTCCGGCTTGGCTTTGGCAGCGTCGCTCATCTTGGCGATGGTGTCTTTGGCCCATTTCGAGGTGATCTCGGTCGACTTTTCAGCCGCTTCCAAAGCCACTTTCGAGAATTTCTCGGTCATCGCGGCCTGGGTTTTGAACGCATTCTGCATGGCAGAGGTGTCCACGGGGAAAGACGCCATCATGTCTTGCATGACTTTGGTGAAATCGTTTGCGGTGTTCATTTGCAGCTCCATCTGGTTGGGCAGTGCCCTTGGTGATGAGCAGGATATAAATGCTGCAGTGCAGCAAATCAAGTGGCAATTCTGCGATGCAGCGAAACTGCGGGTTGAAAACCGCCATGCCCTTGATCCGACATCGATCTTTAAGCGGCATCTTTCGGCAGCGCATAGGTGCCTGGCGCGTCACACAGGATTTCGGCACCAGAATCACCCGGAATGCGCGCCGGAATTTGCACGCCCGACCGCGCCGACAACCAGTCTTTCCAGCGCGGCCACCACGAGCCTTCGTGGAACGTCGCCGCCTCGCGGAACGCATCGGGCGTCGTCAGCGCAGCGGGATTCGTGTAGTGGCCGTATTTGTTTTTCGACGGCGGATTGACGATCCCCGCGATATGCCCCGATTGCGACAGAACAAATGTCTTATCCTTGGCTCCGAACTGCCGGATCCCGTTGTAAGAGCTTTTCCACGCCGCGATGTGATCAGTCTCGCAGGCCACGGCAAACACCGGGATCGTGACATCGGCAAGGCTCACGGTCTGACCCAACACCGCAAACCGCCCCTGCGCCAGATCGTCTGCCTGACACAGCTTGCGCAGATATTCGACGGCCATTTTCGCGGGCAGATTGGTGCCATCGCCGTTCCAGTAAAGCAGATCGAACGCAGGCGGTGCCTCGCCCAGCATGTAGCTTTTGATCGCGGGCTGATAGATCAGGTCGTTCGAGCGCAAGTAACTGAACGTGCGCGACATGAAAGTCTGATCCAGCACGCCGTCAACGGCCACTTGACGTTCGATCCCGTCGACAAAATCATCGTTCAGAAACACCCCCACCTCGCCGCGGTCGGAAAAATCGGTGAGCGTGGTGAAATAGGTGGTGGCCGCAACGGAATGGTCGCCCTGCTGCGCAAGATAGGCCAGTGTCGCGGTCAGCGTGGTGCCGGCGATACAATAGCCCACGGTGTTGATCTGATCCTGCCCGGTGATGCGGCGCACCTCGGCCATCGCGCGGATAAAGCCGTCGCGGATGTAATCATCCATGCCGACAGTCGCATAGCTTGCATCGGGGTTCACCCAACTGACGACAAACAGCGTGAAGCCCTGATCGACGATCCATTTGATCAGGCTGTTTTGCGGCTTCAGGTCCAGAATGTAGAACTTGTTGATCCACGGCGGAAAAATAAGCAGCGGCGTCGCATGTACGGTTTCGGTGCTGGGCGAATACTGGATCAGCTCCATCATCTTGTTGCGGTAAACAACCGCGCCAGGGCTGGTGGCGATGTTGCCGCCCACGGTGAAGGCATGCTTGTCGGCCAGCGTGATCAGCACCTCGCCATTGTTCGCCTCGATATCGCGGACCAGATTTTCAAGGCCGTGCACCAGACTTTCACCATCGGTCTGCACTGCGCGTTCCAACGCGTCGGGATTGGTGCCCAGAAAGTTCGTTGGCGCAAACATATCGACAATCTGGCGCGAGAAATATTCGACGCGCTTCTTGTCGCCGGGGTCAAGATGCTCCAGCCCCGCCACGGCACCGGTGATCGCTTCCGAATTGAACAGATATTGCTGCTTGAGATAGTTGAAGAAAGGATGCGTTTCCCACAAAGGGTTGGCGAATCGTTTGTCCTTGGGCGTCGGGTCGGCGGGGGCTTTCAATTCGCCCTTGGCCAGCACCTGCTGCGCCTCGACATAGTGTTTCAGGGTCTTGCCCCAGTAGGCGACCTGATGCTCCAGAATTTTGCCGGGGTTCTGCATCATTTCGGCCACATAGGCCGCTGCGGCCTTCATGTAGACATCCTGCCCGGGGCCTGCGAGGGCCGGATCGGCCTGTTTTCGGGCAGAAAGGGCGGTTGTCATGCGTTTTGACAATTCATCCAGACGGGACAGATTCGCGTTCAGCCGGTCAAGGCGGGCGCGGTCCTCGTTGTCTTGTATTGTCATGGTAACGTTCCCGTCCTATCTTGCTGCTGTGCAGCATAGTGTCGCCTGTCTGGGGGAGAGCGGCGTAATCGAATGGGGCCCCTCCCCCGATAGGAAACATGATGAAGTATATGATGACTTACGACCTGATGGAAACCGCCCGCAACACGAATGCGTGGATGGGGGCCACGGCGCGGGCAATGGCGTCCTATCCGGCCTTCGCGCTGTCTATGAATCCCGCCATCCAGTTGACCGCCGCCTGGGGCGAGGTGACGGAACGCACCTTTGGCCGCATGGTCGCCAAACCCGACTGGGGCATCCGGTCGATCGTCGGCCCCGAGGGGCAGGATCACCTGATCGACATCACCCCGGTGGTGCAGCGCCCATTCGGCGATCTGGTTCAGTTTGCGGTTCGTCGTCGCGCGCCCATGGCCCGCAAGGTGCTGCTGGTGGCGCCCATGTCGGGGCATTACGCCACCCTACTGCGGTCCACTGTGCAAAGCCTTTTGCCCGATTGCGATGTGTTCGTGACCGATTGGCACAATGCGCGCGACATTCCGGTGTCGGCGGGCAAGTTCGATGTCGAGGATTACACGCTTTATCTGGCTGATTTCATGCGCCACCTTGGCCCAGACAGCCATGTGATCGCGGTTTGTCAGCCGGTGCCGCTGGCTTTGGCCGCCACCGCCTATCTGGCCGCCGAAGACCCCGACGCACAGCCGCGAAGCCTGACGCTGATCGGCGGGCCGGTCGATCCGGATGCTGCCGCAACCGATGTCACCGACTTTGGCCGCCGCATCACAATGGGCCAGTTGGAACAGTTCGCCATTCAGCGCGTCGGTTTCACATACAAGGGTGCAGGGCGGCTGGTTTATCCGGGGCTGTTGCAGCTTCAAAGCTTCATTTCGATGAACGGTGAGAGACACTCCAAAGCCTTCACCGACCAGATCCTGCGTGTGGCCAATGGTGATGCGTCCGACCACGATGCCCATAACCGCTTTTATGATGAATACCTTGCGGTCATGGATATGACGGCAGAGTTCTACCTTTCAACGGTAGAGCGGATTTTCAAGAATCGCGAGATTGCCCTGAACGAATTTGTCGTGAACGGCAAGAGGGTGGATATGAGTGCGATCACCAAGGTCGCCGTGATGACGGTCGAAGGCGCAAATGACGATATTTCGGCGCCCGGACAATGTGTTGCGGCGCTCAAGCTGCTGACGGGCCTGCCCGATTCCAAAAAGGCCCAGCATCTTGAAGAAGGCGCCGGGCACTACGGCATCTTTGCCGGGCGCAGCTGGCGTCTGAACATCCGGCCCCTGGTGTTGAAGTTCATCGACAAAAGCTCGGCAAAGGCACCGAAAATCAGCCTCGCCTCATCGCAGTAAAAGCGGCGCGCCGAGAAACGCCTCAAGGGCCGCCGACACGATGCCGGGCTGCTCGATGCTTGGCAGGTGGCCCGCACCGTCGATGATCTGAATCCGGGCTGACGGCATCAGGTTCGCCACGAACTCCTGCCGCCGCACCGGCACAAGCGGATCGTCCGCCCCCGCCAGAACAAGGGCAGGAATGGAGATGCGGCGCAGGGTCTTTTGTTGATCCGGCCGGCGCTGCAAGGCGCGCGATTGTGCAACAAAGGTGGCCGGGCCAAGCCCCAAAGCCATATCGGCGACCAGATCAAGAATATCATTGCGATCCGGCCCCTGGAACAGCGCGGACGGCGGCAGTTCTTCGCGCATCGCCTGCCCCATACGTCCGGCCTTGGCTGCGATCATCCGGCCTTCGCGGGCAACCGCCGTTTGCGGCGCCTCGGCCAACGGATCGGTCGAGATCAAAGCGATATGGCTGACCCGTCCTATTGCGCGGCGCAGCACGTCCAGCGCCACAGCGCCGCCAAGCCCCTGACCTACCAGCGAAAACTTCGGCGGGGCCACGTCCAGAACCGCCGCAGACATGTCCTCGACCGATGCGCCCTGAACGGGCAGGCAGATCATCACCGCCCGCGTTCGCCCCAGATCAAGGATCTGGTGCAGGAACACGCGCGCATCGCACAGAATTCCGGGCAAAAGGACAACGGGATCGGTCATTGCAAAGCCATCCCCCGTGCCCATTTTACGATCAGCGCGACCGTATCATCGGTCTGGCCGGGGCTCAGGATATCGCCCGCGATCACATGGCTGAACGGGTCATCCCCCGGCCCCATCACGCGTTTTTCAATCTGCACCGGGCCTGCCCACTTCGCCAGAACCGGGGCGATGGCGGCAGGGTCGATCACCTGATCCGCCTCGGCATAGATGACCAGAGCCGGGGTGTTCGCCAGTGCATAATCCGCCCCCCGTGCCTCGCGCATCAGTGCCGCGAGCGGGAACAGCGAAATGGTGGGGTAGGATGTTATCCAGAATTGACCGTGTTTTGCGTTGATCGGCGTGAAGCTGCGCGTCTGACCCGCAACCAGCGGCCCCCACCAGCGCGCGAACGGCATATCAAGGATTTTCGCCGCCATTGGCCGCAGCGCAAAATTGGGCGCGATCAGCACCACCCCCGCAAGGTCTTTTGACAGATCGGGGTCAGTCGCCGCAATCGCCGACAGTGTGCCCCCGGTCGAGGTGCCGATCACGATCACCCGGTTGCCCAGTCTTCGCCCGATCGCTATCGCCTCGGCGGTATCCTCGATCCAGTCGCCGGCGGCGGGTTCGGCCATTGCGGCACTGCCACGACCGTGTCCGGCCAGCCGCGTAAAGAAAAGATTGGCCCCTAACTCTTGCGCTACACGGTCGGGAACAGGGCGGATCTCCTCCAGCGTGGCCGAATAGCCGTGCAGATAGACAATGGCGAGCGGGGTCTTCTGCCCCACCGCTCCAGCCCAGATGATTTTCTTGGCGGTTCCGGGAACAATGTTAGAAAAAGCCTTTTCTTCATCCACCAGATAAACATCCAGATCGGCAGGCAATCCACTCGTATCAAACGATATATCCCGATCAATACCATCACGCGGGGCAATCAGGCGTTCAGCCATAATTATCAAGAAAAGGACAATCAGAATACGCCCAAGAAAACGGCCCAATCTACGCATTGCGGTATCCCTTCGCAAGTTCGTCCAGCGTGGATTGTAACAGCGCAAGACATTCGGGCGACGAAAAGCGATGGTCAGCTTCCTTTACAAGCGTCAGCCGAATGTCCGGCCCGGTCGCATGATCCAACAGACGCAGCGCGACCGACGGCGGCACATCAACATCAGATGCGCCCTGCAACAGTCTGACTGGAAACGGCAAATCCAAAGCGTCACGCAGAACCAGACGGGTCCGCCCATCCTCGATCAGACGCCGGGTGATGACGTAAGGCGCGTCAGAATACTCGGACGGCAGCTCCAGTCGCCCGTCGCACATCAGGGTCGCACGGCCAGCCTCGGACATTCCGGCCCACATGCTGTCTTCGGTGAAATCGGGGGCTGCGGCGATGCCGACCAAGGCCGCCACCCGCGCAGGCATCGCGCGTGCCAGCAAAAGCGCGATCCAGCCGCCCATGGATGAACCGACCAGGATCTGTGGCCCCTTGGTCTGTGCGGTGATCACCGCCTGCGCATCATTGAGCCAATCGCCAATGCAGCCGTCCTCGAAAGCGCCCCCGGACACCCCATGCCCGGAATAATCAAACCGCAGGAACGCCCGCCCGCGCGCCAAAGCCCACGCCTCCAGCGCTTGCGCTTTGGTGCCGGTCATGTCGGACCGAAATCCGCCCAGAAACACCACGCCGGGCGCCTGCCCCGGCAGGTGGCGATAGGCGATGCGCCGCCCCTGTTGTGTGATCATGTCGGTTGGCACGGCGGCTCCTCTTTGCATTTCACCTTCCACCCCCCGGTTGAAAGATCAACCCCGCTTGCGGCATATCTTGACACCCCGCGCGCGCCCGTCCATTCATGCCACCGACATAACTTGCAACCGGGCGTTCCGTGGGCGCCAAACCGACGAGGTGGTGCTATGGCACAGATTTCCCTGACCTTTCCTGATGGCAACAAACGCGAATTTCCTGCCGGTGTGACGCCGGGCGAGGTGGCCGCAAGCATTTCGACCAGTCTTGCCAAAAAGGCGATCAGCGCAGTGGTGAACGGCGCGCATTACGATCTGCAATGGCCGATCCCCGCGGACGCGACCATCGCCATCAACACCATGCAGGATGATGCAGCAGCGCTGGAACTGATCCGCCACGACCTTGCCCACATCATGGCCCGCGCGGTGCAGGACCTTTGGCCTGCGGTCAAAGTCACCATCGGCCCGGTGCGAGATGAGGGCTGGTTCTACGATTTCGACCGGGCAGAGCCGTTCACGCCCGAAGACCTTGGCGCGATCGAAGCGAAGATGAAGCAGATCATCAACGCGCGCGACCCGGTGAAAACCGAGGTCTGGGACCGTGCCCGCGCGATTGCGCATTACGTGGCCAAGGGCGAGCCCTTCAAGCTTGAACTCATCGACCGCATTCCGCTGGGTGAAGACCTTCGGATGTATTGGCACGGCCCTTGGCAGGACCTGTGCCGTGGCCCGCACCTGCAACACACAGGCCAGGTGCCCGCCGATGCGTTCAAGCTGACAAGCGTGGCGGGTGCCTATTGGCTGGGCGACAGCACGCGCCCGATGCTCCAGCGCATCTACGGCGTGGCCTTCAAGAACCGCGACGATCTGAAGGCGCATATGACCATGCTGGAGGAGGCCGCCAAACGCGACCACCGCAAGCTGGGCCGCGAGATGGAGTTGTTCCACCTGCAGGAAGAAGCCCCCGGCATGGTGTTCTGGCACCCGAACGGCTGGCAGGTCTACCGCACTTTGGAAGACTACATGCGCCGCCGCCAGCGTGCTGCGGGCTACCGCGAGATCAAGACGCCGCAAGTGGTGGACCGCACCCTGTGGGAAAAATCCGGCCACTGGGAAGCCTACCGCGAGAACATGTTCATCGTTGAGGTGGACGAGGACGGGGCCAAGGAAAAGCGCATCAACGCGCTGAAGCCGATGAACTGCCCGTGCCATGTTCAGGTTTACAATCAGGGGCTTAAGTCCTACCGCGACCTGCCCTTGCGGCTGGCCGAGTTCGGGTCATGCCACCGCTACGAATCCTCTGGTTCGATGCACGGGCTGATGCGGGTGCGTGGCTTTGTGCAGGACGATGCGCATATCTTCTGCACCGAAGACCAGATCGAAACCGAATGTGCCGATTTCATCCGGCTGCTCGCTTCGGTCTACAAGGATCTGGGGTTCGAGAGTTTCGAGATCAAACTGTCCACCCGCCCCGATGTGCGCATCGGATCGGATGCCGATTGGGATATCGTCGAGGCGGCCTTGGAAAACGCCATCCGTAAAACCGGCAACCCCTATGAGATCGACCCCGGCGAGGGTGCTTTCTACGGACCGAAGCTGGACTTCAAGCTGACCGATGCGATTGGCCGCAAATGGCAGTGCGGCACGTTTCAGGTGGACCCGAACCTGCCCGCGCGCCTTGGTGCGGAATATGTCGGCGTCGATGGTGGCAAGCACCGCCCCTACATGCTGCACCGCGCCATTCTGGGATCGTTCGAGCGGTTTCTGGGCATCCTGATCGAAAACTACGCGGGCAAACTGCCGTTCTGGCTTGCCCCGCGTCAGGTTGTGGTGGCCAGCATCGTGTCGGATGCCGATGCCTATGTGCAAGAGGTGGTCACGGCCCTGATTGCCGCAGGCGTGCGGGCCGAGGCGGATGTGCGCAACGAAAAGATCAACTACAAGGTCCGCGAACATTCGGTCGGCAAGGTGCCGGTCATTCTGGCCATCGGCATGAAGGAAGTGGAGGACCACACAGTGTCGCTACGCCGTCTGGGCGAAACCCAAACCTCGACTGTCACACTGGACCAGATCATTGCGGACCTTGCGCAAGAGACACTGGCCCCGGACCTGCGCCGCGCGTAACGATTTGATATTCAGTCGAAAACCCGTCGAACCCGGCATCGGCAGATAACGGCGGTGCGACAGAATATGTCAAATTCTCACGCCCTTGTCATGCACGGGGCTGTGATTGGCATTTCAATATGGCCCTCGCTTAACTGGCGACGGCCTGAATCGAAGGCCTGAACACAAGACAAAACAAGGGAATTCTCATGTCCACTCACGTCAAGACCTTTGCAGTTGCCGGTGCTCTGGCCGCCGCACTTGCAGCCTATACCACCACCGCGTCAGCCGAAGGGGCCAAGGAAAAATGCTTTGGCGTGTCCCTTGCCGGGGCCAATGATTGCGCCGCCGGGCCGGGCACGACCTGCGCGGGCACCTCCAAGGTGGATTATCAGGGCAACGCGTGGAGCCTGGTGCCCGCCGGAACCTGCGCCACCATGGAATTGCCCGATGGCCGCACCGGATCTCTGGAAGCGCTTGACCGCGATCCGGCCGCCTGATCGCCTTTGCCCCCCGACGATGCGCCGGGGGGCACCTGAAAGGGATGCTGCCCATGTTCGACGCCCCCGCGCACGACCCCCTGCCGAACGCCCCCGGTGTTGGCTACAAGCCTCAGCATTTCAACGATATTCTGTCCAGCGCAGGACCGGTTCAATGGCTGGAAATCCATGCCGAAAACTACATGGGCCACGGCGGGCGACCGCAAGCGCAACTGCGCCATCTGCGCGAGCGTTTTGCGATTTCGGTGCATGGCGTGGGTCTTTCCATCGGCGGTGAAGGCCCGCTTGATGCCGACCACCTTGTCCGACTGAAAACCCTGTGTGACGCAATTTCGCCCGCCAGCTTTTCCGAACATCTGGCATGGTCCAGCCATGACACCACCTATCTGAACGACCTTCTGCCCCTGCCTTACACGGCGAAAACCCTGTCGCGTGTGGCCGGTCACATCGACCGGGTGCAAGAGGTTCTGGGGCGGCGGATGCTGCTGGAAAACCCGTCCACCTATCTGGCTTTTGCGCAGACCGAGATGGACGAGGTTGATTTTCTGGCCGAACTTTCGCGACGCACCGGATGTGGCCTGCTTTTGGATGTGAACAATGTGTTCATTTCGGCGACCAACCAGAACACCGATGCGCGCGCCTATATCGACCGATTTCCGTTGGATTCCGTGGGCGAAATACATCTGGGCGGGCATGATCTTGATGCCGATGATTTCGGCGCGCCCTTGCTGATCGACAGCCACGCAGCAATGGTGGCAGACCCGGTCTGGGCGCTTTATGCCCATGTCATCGCGAAGGGCGGCGCGAAACCCACGCTGATCGAATGGGACAATGACGTGCCCGACTGGACGGTTCTGGCGGCCGAAGCGGCGCGTGCCGCATCCATTCTTCAGAGTGCCCGGTGATGCAGGCCGCGTTTCAGGCCGCACTGCTGGACCCGGACGCCGCCATTCCGGACGGGCTGGTGGATCCTTTCAAGCGCCCGGCAGGCCGCCGCTTTTCGGTCTATCGCAACAACGTGACCGCCAGCCTGACCCGCGCACTGGAAGACGGTTTTCCGATTCTTAGAAAGATCGTCGGGCCTGAGTTTTTTGCGGCCATGGCACTGGTTTTCCTGCGCCAGCACCCGCCCCGGTCGCGAGTTCTGATGCTTTACGGCGCGGACATGCCCGCATTTCTGCAAACCTTCCCCCCGGTGGCGCATATGGGCTATCTGCCCGATATAGCGCGGCTGGAACTGGCCCTGCGCCACGCCTACCACGCCGCAGATGCGCAGCCTCTGACCGCAGAGGCACTGGCCACCCTTTCGCCAGCGGCCTTCGTTGCTGCGCGGTTGCGCCTTGCGCCTGCGGTTCGAGTCATCACCTCGCGCTGGCCGATTTACGACATCTGGCGCGCGAACACCAATGAAACCGCCCCGTCCCCGGTCATGGCTGCGCAAAGCGTGGTCATCCTGCGGCCCGAATTTGACCCCGCCCCGCATCTTTTGCCCGAAGGGGGCGACCGTTTTCTAGCCGCATTGGCCGCCGGGAAACCCGTGGAAGAGGCGGTCGATGACGCGGGCCCCGCACACGATCTTGCCCGCACATTGGCGCTGATGATCAACGGCGGCGGATTTCTGGACCCTATCAAGGAATAACGACATCATGCTGATTTCGCTTCATAATCGTGCAGCCGACAGGGTCGGGACGGACTCTACCGCAGCCCTGCCCACTTTGGCGCGTCTTGTCTTTTCCGGGGTGTTGCTCAGCTATTTCTGGGCCTCGGGCCTGACCAAACTTGGGCCGGGTGCGCTTGGGTTCCTGCACCCGTCAGACGGCGCATACGCGCAGATTTTCCCCCGCGCGCTGGAGGCCGCGGGGTACGATTCCAGCCAGCTTGGCCTGTTCGCCTGGGTTGTCGTCGTGGCCGGAACCATCGCCGAATTCGTGCTGCCCGTGCTGATCGTGCTGGGGCTGTTCACCCGCTTGGCGGCGTTCGGGATGATCAGTTTCATCGTCGTGCAAAGCCTGACCGATATCTACGGCCACGGTGCCGACGCCGCCACCATCGGCGCATGGTTCGACCGCGCGCCCGACGCCCTGATCATGGATCAGCGCGCGCTTTGGGTGATGCTTCTGGTGGTGTTGATGTTGAAAGGGGCCGGCCCGCTTTCGCTGGACCGCATCTTCCGCCTGACCTGATCGGCGCAAATCATCTTGATTTTTGGGCCGGTTTTGGCATCCTGACACCCGTGAAGGCAGCATTTCGACCCGTCCCCTGCCCAGTGGCAGCCAGAGGTTCCGGAAATTCTGGCTGAACAACCCTTCGGCAATTTCGCCAGGGGTGCACCGACAAGGGAGATGCGGCATGCCGACGGGCACCGTAAAGTGGTTCAACACGACCAAAGGCTATGGCTTCATTGCGCCCGATGACGGCGGCACGGATGTGTTCGTGCACATCTCGGCGGTCGAGCGGGCGGGGCTTACCGCTTTGAATGATAACCAGAAAATCGGGTATGAGATGCAGGCCGGGCGCGATGGCAAGATGTCGGCCAGCGACCTACGGATGATCTAGGCTGTCAGGGTCGTCTCAGTTGCGGTGTCCCAACCCAGATGCCACACCGCTCCGTCTTGAATGACGGGGCGTTTCATCACGGTAGGTTGGGCCGCAATCTGCGCCTCGGTGTCGGACGCTTTGAGCCAATCCGACATGCCGCGATAGGTGGTCGATTGCTTGTTGATCAGGCGGTCGCCGAATTCGCGGGTCATCTCGGCAATCTCCGCCTCGGTCAGCGGGGTTGCGCGGATGTCGCGGAAGGTCACGTCGCGCCCCGCCGCAACCAGCGCCTTCAGCGCCTTCTTGCAGGTGTCACAGGTGGAAATGCCGTAAAGGATCATGCTGCGCTCCGTTTGGGCCACGCTATCACCCCCAGGCCCGCGCCGCCAGCACCCCGAGCCAAACCGTGACTCCCGACACCACCGTGCCCCAGGCCATATCGGTTATCACCATCTGCGGATGCCAGTCGCGCATGATGGTCCAGCTTGTCAGTTCGTAACAGCCGTAAGCCACAAACCCCAGCACCGCCCCGTTGATCAGCGCCTGCGCAGGCACGCCGTCGCGCAGGGCCGGCCACCCCGCAAACCACATGAGGCCCCCCATGTAGCACAGGTAAAACAGGATCGCCGGGCCGTAGCGCAACCCGTCGATCAGGGCGGTGCCCAGATGCTGTTTGAAGATCGGCTGGATCACCATGCGCAGCATGATCGCATCGGCGATCAGGAACAGGACCGAGGTGGTGGCGAAGAGGATGGCGAAGGGCATGAGGGCGGCTCCGGGGTTGGGTTCGGAGGATAACGTAGGGCGGGGCGGGTTGGTTTCATGGGGGGTGTGACTGATGCCAATGGCCGTTAGCAGGCGGAACGTCATTTGTCTTTCACATAGTCTAGAACACGCAGGCTGATGTTTCGTCAGTTGCAGGATTCACTTGCCACGCAGCCCTCGATGGCAACTAGCCAAGCAAGTTCTTTTTCCGCTCCCGTAGTAGTTCTGATCTTACCGACCGGAAGCCAGGCTTCATAAATGTGAAATCCGCCGCATTAACCTCTGGAAACTCCCTTTCCAAAGCCGCAAGAGAAGACAACTTCAATTTTTCGAACATTGCAAGAATAGGCGATTGTATATTTGACAAACCCATGACCTAGAGACATGCTCGGATTCCACCATAGAGGGATTCGAGACATGGCCTACTTTATCGTCAATTACCAACTCAACAAGGACGGTCAGGATTACAAAGCGCTGTGGGATGAGTTCGAACGTCTTGGTGCCCAGAAGGCCCAGCGGACAGTTTATCTTGTAGACTGCAACGCCGACGACGCCGCGTCCCTGCTGACTCACTTGCGAGAACTAATTGATGGAAACGACATGATGCTTGTCTGCGAACTCACAGCGAAGCCCGCATCATTCAAATCATTCCAAGGGACTCAAGCTTGGATAGACGCCCGATTCTAGTCGGTTGGGGGCTGGTGCGCAGGTTGGTTGTAGGGGACGCCGCTTTCGTCCCAAGCGTCAACACCCAGCAAGCGCAAGATAAGTGATGCGATGTGTTTCTTCATGGGTATCATGATACCCCATAAAGTGAGGTAACTCAATACCTCATTCATCCTTCTTGTCGTCGTCCGGCTTCTTGCCCGCCTTGGCGATCCTTTTGAGCGCGGCGTCGAAGCGGTCGGCGTCGTCGTCCGTTTCAAGTTCGCGGGCGGCTTCCTTGAAGCGATCTAGTTGGGTTTTTTCTTGTTCCATCCTCACATGATAGTGATTCGGCGGTTTCTGCGCCATGCTTGGCAACACCCATTGCGGGTTTTTTTGAAGCACTCAGGAAAACAACTTGATTTCATATAGTTACCTTGAGGCAATGCCTTAAACGCAAGCGTGGTTGACTCCAACCCCCGTTTTTGACGATATATGGTGTATGCGGTCCTGAGCCGCACAACATAGGCCCCGTGGCGAAATGGTAGACGCAACCGTCTTTAAAACGGACACCCTCCAAGGTTTGTGGGTTCGAATCCCACCGGGGCCACCACATTTACGGAGGCCGCTATGTCTAGGGCATCGAATATGAAGGATATGAGAGACCGCCTTGATGCAATTAGGGGGCAGATTGCAGTCCTTAGAGGGCAAGAGGCTCTCTTACTGGATTTGCTGAATGAAGCTCCTAAAGAGCCGATAACGACGACAACAAAGAGGGCTGCCAAGGGGTCAGTTAAGGTTAGGGTTTTAGAGTTGCTGGAGAAACAAGGTAGGAGCGGGCTGAACGCTGCGCGCGCAGTTGAGTTGAGCGAAGCTTCTGGTGACGCCTTGGATCGCGGGTCGGTATCCAGCCTTCTGTCTAGGCTCAAACAGGACGATGTTGTGGCCTACGATGGCAGCAACTATCGCCTCAAGAAATATACGGTGATTCCAGGCTCGGTAACGCCACTGCGAACTTCGAGCGAGGGGTCTTTCTGACGCTTTGCTGAGAAGGCCCGCCCCCCCAGACCTATGCCGTGAGAAGCAATCTGAGGGAGCGGTTCAAGTCCAATAGGAAAGGAATTCCATATGGACAACTCAACAGATGACAAGAAGGTCATCTACCGGCCCTACATCACGACCAAAGATGGTCGCAGGATCTGGGCCAAATGGTATGGTAAGAAGGCGTTTCGGATCGAGACCTGACTTACCGTTAAGACTGGAGGGAGCAGAAAACTGCTCCCTCTTTTTTGTAGCGACGCAACCGGCGAACCGACACCCTCCAAGGTATTTGTGCCACCACACCCTTCAAAATAATCATTTTTCATCTGCGGTGAAGCCTTTGCTGACGCAACTACAACGATTCATCCCATTGCGCGTTTACTGAGCGTAGGTCAGGCGCTTTCCTACTGCTGCTAGGATGGTGATTTGACCGCGCTCAGCGTCGTTAACGCCATTCGCAACGCGGTTGTTGTAGCGAAAATCGAACTCTGCGGCGTAGCGGTGCAGGTGCTGCTTGCCGCAGTGCTGGTAGACACCCTTCATGCCGCGCTTGAAGATGCTGTAGAAACCCTCAACCGTGTTCGTGTGCATTTCGCGGTCCTCAAGGTTCACATACTCGCCTGCGCCGTGGTTGGTCCAACCGTGGGCTTCAAAAATCTTGCCAGCGCCGATGCCCTGATACTGACGGGCTTCATCAGTCATTACATATGCTTCACGGGCAATGTTCTGTTGTAGGATCGGGATCAACGTGGACTTCTTGAGGTCTTCAATGACAATGCTTTTGGCGCGCTTAGTGGTGCGGTCCACAAGGGTCAGCATCTTCATCTTGTGAGAACCGCCACGAGCGTTCTTCGCCTTGGTGACGCCCGGCTCTTTGCCGATGAATGTCTCGTCTACCTCTACGATACCACCATTGGCACCAAAGCCAGCCAGCGCCCCGTCACGCATACACTCACGAATGCGGTGGGTCAGGAACCATGCGGACTTGTAGGTGATACCAAGGACGCGGTGCATCTGGTGGCTGCTGATACCCTTCTTGCTGGACACCATCAGGTGAATTGCTTGCAGCCAAAGGTGCAGAGCAATGTGGCTTTCCTCAAAGATAGTGCCGATGCGAACGGTGAACTGCTTGCGGCATTCGGCACACTTCTTGAGGCCGTGGCGCTCGATGCCTTCCGGGTTCTTCTTGGACGCCTTGGAGCGGACACCGGCGAGTGCATACACCTTGCCGCAGTTTCCGCAGTGCGGGCAAACCGGGCCACCAGCCCAAAGCAGCGCCTCAACGTGCGCAAAGGCTGCGGCTTCGTCGTGCATGTAGGGCTTGGACAGGATGGACATGGCGCGTTCCTCAACTCTATGGCTTGAATATAGGTTCAGGAGTTGGGTTTGTCAAATATATAATCGCCCAAGAATACGATTTCGACTATCTGCGTATGCAAAGCCGGGACGCGGACCAATATCCCCAATGTGTGGACCTTCGCCGACCCTTGCGCCACGATTTGCTGGTTGAATTAGTTTTCCCGTTTCAATCGAGGGGAGGTTTAAAAAGCACCACACCACAAATATTGAAAACTCCCCAACATTAAATCGCTTAAAGCTATATTTTGTGGAGCCCATTATGATTTTCGATGCCGCTTGACGACCAACCAAAACACCATAAAAGAATTGCTGCTTGCGTGGGTTCACGTTCGCAATAGTAATCGCTTCAGTTATCTCTTTTTTCTTTCTGATATTATATTTATCTGAGGCTTTCCTTGAGGCTGAATGATAATATAACTCCGCAGCCCCACCACTACGCAGGCCGAGGTACTCTGAATATAACTTTATGTTTTCCTTGCCTTCAAAGCCCATGGTGTAATTGATAGTTGTCAAATCAAGCGGCGACTTGTTTGAGGGGTGAATCGAGTAATGGTGCCCCGTAATTTTCGACCCATCTAGTGCCTCGTCACCTATGGAAAAATCAATGTCGGAGTTAAGGCCAGAGTATTGAAACTTTGATCCGGAATTGATGCCTATGATTATTTCTCCACCCTTGCCAACCTTCAGTGAAAAGAGTTTCTTCTCTATTCCATCAATAGAAATACAGACTCTGGTGATAGGTTTCGTGACAAGCATCGTCGTCGATGAGGAGAATTTCACCCCAAAACCCCCTCAAACTCCCGCCATTCCCCCTTGCTCATGCCCGAGGTTTCCTGCGTCACCACCTCACCCTTAAGCATCCGCTTCAAACAATCAATCGCTTTTGACGAGAGTGTGGTGCCGCCCATGCGGTAATCCTCGAAGGCGGCAAAGGCCAGCGGCACCCAGTCGGCCACGACGCGGCAGATGGCTTCGGCATAGACCCTGATCTCGTATTGGGCGTGGGGGTCGGCGCGCAGGCGCAGGAAGTGGAACAGGTTGTGCAGATCAACCTTCCAGTACCATTGCGTATAGATGTTGGCGGGCAGGTTCATCCGGGCCAGTTCGCGGGCCAGTCCCTGCTGGGGGGTGCCATCGGGCTGGGCCTGAGAAAGCATCTCTTCATAGTGATCATAGGCGGTGTTCGCGTCGCGCTTCAGCACCTCCAGCACGCGCGCCGCCTCGGCCCCTTCCAGCACGGCCCCCCGGCCCTGATTGTTGATCACCGACTGGGCGGCAAGCTGATCCGGGGCGGGAATGTAGAACTCGCGGTCCAAGACCGAATAGCGGGCCGAGTATTCGTTGACGTTGGCGGTGCGGTGTCTGATCCACTGGCGGGCGACAAACACGGGCAGTTTGACGTGCAGCTTGATCTCGCACATCTCGAACGGGGTCGAATGCCAGTGCCGCATCAGATAGCGGATCAGGCCTTCGTCGTTCTGCACATGTTTGGTGCCCGCGCCGTAGCTGACCCGCGCGGCCTGCACGATGGCCGCATCGTCGCCCATATAGTCGATGACGCGGACAAAGCCGTGATCCAGCACCTCGTGCGCGAGGTAAAGATGCGCCTCCATCCCCTCGGACACAGCGCGCAGGGTCTGGCGGGTGGTTGCACGCTGCGCCGCGATTTCGGCGGTCTGTTCCGGGGTCAGGGGCATGGGATCGGGGCCTTTCGCAGGTCATATGAGTCGTGCGCCACTATATATAGCCAAAGCAGCATCGCAAACCGCGATATCCTGCGTGATGCCGGGGCGCATCAGGTTGCAGCGTAGATGAAGGCTGGGGCAAAACGCGTTGACTTCGTTACAGGATTCCGTCACCGTTTCCAAAAATCGGGCAATCGAGAAGAAATCATGCTGAATGTAAAGACCGCTGTTTGCGCGCTCCTGCTGGTCTCGGCCTGCAGCGGCAACCCGTTGGGCGACAATACCGGCGGTGGGGGCGGCGGTGGCGGTGGTAGTGGCGGTGGTGGAGGGTCGACCGGTAACATCACGGTTCCGACTGCGTTGGCCGTGAACCTGAGAGCCGCAAACTACAACGCCGCGACCGACACGCTTGAGTTGCGGATTTCGGGTCTCGACTCGACGCCCGTGCTGGTTGAGTATGATCGGTTCAGGAGACTGGATGTTCCGGGCTTCAGGGCCTACAAAGTTCAGGAAGATGCACTTGATCGCTTGTTTGTGGCACTTGCCGCAGAAAGCGCTGATGGAAGTGTCCGCGCCGTTGCAGCGTCAGATGGCGGGCAGTTCAACAGGTCCTTCGGTGGCACATATTACGAACGCGATGGCGCGTTTGACCGTCCGAATATCGGGTCCGGACCTGGCACCGGACAGGTCAGCTATGCCGGACGATATGCAGGTGTGACCGACGTAGGCCTTCGGAATGGCCCCGATCTTTTGCCTGTTCCAGCAGGGACGGATCCTTCCGTTCGGCCGGTTCAACCAACGCGAGTGCGCGGTGACATCTTTCTGAACGCAAACTTTTCCGACAACCAGATCAACGGCGTGATTTACAACCGCGTTGTGATTGATGCCAGAACGAATAATCGTTTGCAAAATGTTGTCCTCGTCCCGGCTACGATTGCAAGCAACGGGACATTCGCGGGCAAAGGCGAGTCCGTCTTTCCCACCGCTTCGGACCCCTCCCCAAATCCGACCGTTGTCGGCGATTACGGCGGTGTTTTCGGCGGCATTAATTCAAGATCAGTCGCAGGGACCGTCCACGTCACGGATTGGGGTCCGGATATTGATGAAGAAGACGAATACGGTGTGTTCGTGTTGACCCAGTGCGGCCGGCCAAACGATTCGCCCATCTGCAACGGCACCGCGCCGAACTAAGGGCATGACCCGCCTTTCCAGATTAGCCGTTGCCGCAATAACTGCTGCATGGATTGTCTGTCCTTTGGCCGACGCCGGGGTGAACGCCGGGGAAACCGTCGAGGTTCCAAAAGAAGATGCGCAACTGGCCGCTGTCGCGGCGTGGCGGCGCGGCGATCTGATTGTCGCGCGCCAACTTTCGCAGGCGTTGCTGGCCGCCGACGGCCGCGATCCGCTTGCGCATTACGTTCTGGCGCTGTCCTCTTTTGACAACGACGACTTGCGGATCGCACGCACCCACGCGAGGCTTGCCTTCCGCTATGGCCGGACGGATGTTCAGAAACATCAGGCGGCCATCACGGCGGCTAATATTGCTTCGGCCGAGAAGCGCGATCTTGCGCTGCGCTTCTGGCTACGGCAAGCCACGGAAACCGCCCCGACACCCGAGGTGCGAGCCCGCGGCATTGCAACGATTGATGCCGTCCGGCGAAAGAGCCCATGGTCGACCAGCCTGCGGTTTTCGGTGACGCCGTCAAACAATGTGAACGGCGGCAGCAACAGCCCCTTCAACGTGATCGATGGCGTGCCTTTTGTGGGGGTGCTTGATCCGGACGCGCAGGCTCTTTCGGGCTTGGTGACTACGCTGCAAGGTCGTATCGGCTATCGGTTGCGCGAAACCAGTCTGTCGCAAACCCAGATCGGCGCCAGCCTGGGGCTGAAGCGCGTGTCGCTGTCATCGGGCGCACGTGATAAGGCGATAACGCTGACCGGAAAGGATCTTGCGACAACGGATGTCGATTTCAGTCTTGACCACCGTTTTCGGACGGAAGGCATGAATGGCTCTATAAGTCTGTCACTCGGGCTGGGCTTCGGACTGGGCTACGACAGCGATCTTGACGGCAATTCCGATTTCAGCAGACGTGCGTCACTTGATGTCAGCCGCCGTTTTGCGCTGGGTAAAAGCACGCTGGCAGATCTGGGGGCCGGTGTGGAAATCCAGGAGGTGCGCGCGGGAACGCGGCCGGTGTCTACGACATATCAGGTGTCAGGAACCTTGCGACGCGGGTTTCAAAACGGGGATATTGCCGGAGTCAGCCTTGCCTTTTTTGCTACAGATGCCGACCGAAGCAACGAACGACGCGAGGGGCTCTTTGTTCGAGGGTCCTATGATTTCGGCAATGCGCTGGGGCCGTTTCTGGTGTCAGGCGCGGTTGGCGGATCGATGTCTCGCTATGCTGATTATACGATCGGCTTCATCCGACCGCCCGGCGGACGCCAGGATGTCTCGATCTTTGGCGAGGTAAGTCTGACTGCAAAGGATTTGTCTTGGGCCGGTTTTGCGCCCGAGTTGACCTTGCGCGCAAGCCGCACCAACAGCAACATTTCGCGGTTTGATCAGAATGAGCTGGGCCTCGTCTTCGGGATAAAGTCTCTTTTCTAATCTGGGCTGTCCTTGGCCGGGTATCATGCTAGCTTCCCCCACAAAGGAGAGCCGACATGATCAAATATCTGCACACGATGGTCCGGGTGAAGGATCTGGATGCATCGCTCGCGTTCTACAAGCTTCTGGGGCTTGAGGAAACGCGGCGCTATGACAATGAGGGCGGGCGCTTCACGCTGGTGTTCATGGCCCCGCCGGGCCAGCCCGAATGTCCGGTGGAACTGACCTACAACTGGGATGGCGACGAAGGCTTGCCATCTGACAGCCGTCACTTCGGCCATCTGGCTTACGCGGTGGATGATATTCACGCCTTTTGCGCGCAGTTGCAGGCGGCAGGTGTGGTGATCAACCGCCCACCGCGCGACGGTCGCATGGCCTTTGTGCGCAGCCCCGACAACATCTCCGTCGAGATTTTGCAGGCGGGCGAAGCACTGACCCCGGTCGAGCCGTGGAAAAGCATGGCCAGCACGGGAAGCTGGTAAACCACTTGCCGTTCCGGCGGCTGTTCAAGCGAAGCCTCCGGCGGGGATATTTTTTCCGGAAAGAAGCGCCGGACGCTGCAAATTGCGGCGTCTGGCGGTCAGAAGCTCCAGAGGGTCAGAGTATCCGGCCCGATGGCGCGGGTGCCCATAATGCTGGGGCGCGCGGCGTCACCCAACGCCGCAAAGTGAAGCGGGCCAATGGCAGGCAAGGCATCCGCGCCAAGGCTTAAGCCCGCGCTGAAATGCGCGATGCGGTCAACCAGACCGGCACCCATCAACGTCGCCGCAAGTGTGCCCCCGCCTTCGCAAAAGACCCGCGTTATACCACGTTCGGCAAGGGTGCGAATCGCTGTGGTTGCGTCAATACGGCCATTTTCAGTTGCTATTTCAATAAGTTCCGCTCCTGTTGCTTGCCAAGCGGCACGGGCTGCGGCGGAGGCGCGACCGGTGTGGATCATCAGAACCGGCACATCGCGCGCGCTACGGCCAAGGCGGCTGTCCGGGCCATGGCGCAGTGCGGAATCCATCACGATGCGCAGCGGTTGATGGCCCGCGCCCATATCTCGAACGGTCAGATCGGGGTCATCGGCCACAGCCGTGCCCGCCCCCACCAGCACCGCGTCATGCGCCATGCGCATCGCATGCGTCACCCGCCGCGCTTCGGGTCCGGTGATCCAGCGGCTTTCGCCTGACGCGGTGGCAATGCGGCCATCCAGCGAGGTTGCAAGTTTCAGCGTGACCATCGGCAACCCGCGCGTCACGCGCTTGAGGAACCCTGCGTTCAGGGTGGTGGCGGCTTGCGCCCCGATGCCCTCGATCACATCAATGCCCGCCGCGCGGAGCCTTGCATGCCCATGCCCTGACACGCGCGGATCAGGATCAGTCAATGCCGTGACCACGCGGGAGATGCCCGCCGCAATCAACGCATCGGCGCAGGGCGGGGTCTTGCCGTGGTGCGCGCAAGGTTCCAGCGTGACATAGGCCGTGGCCCCGCGCGCCAATTCCCCGGCCTGCGCCAGCGCCACGGTTTCGGCGTGCGGGCGTCCACCCGGTTGTGTCCAGCCCCGCCCGACAACACGGGCCCCCTTCACGATCACACAGCCGACGGCCGGGTTTGGCCACACCCGCCCAAGCCCCCGCGCCGCAAGGGCAAGGGCGTGGGCCATGTGATCCGCGTCGCTCACTCGTCCGGCGCACCTGTCGGGCGCAGTTCGGAAACGAATTTATCGAAATCATCCGCCGCCTGGAAGTTCTTGTAAACGCTGGCAAACCGCACATAGGCAACGGTGTCGATCCGGGCCAGGCTTTCCATCACGATATCGCCGATGGACCGGCTTGGGATATCGGTTTCACCCAAGGATTCCAGCCGCCGCACGATGCCGGAAATCATCTGATCAATCCGCTCGGGGTCAATCGGGCGTTTCTGCATCGAGATGCGAATCGCGCGTTCCAGCTTGTCGCGGTCAAAATCCTCGCGCTTGCCGGATGATTTGATCACGACCAGATCGCGCAACTGCACCCGTTCATAGGTGGTAAAGCGGCCACCACAGGCGGGGCAAAAGCGCCTGCGCCGGATCGAGACGTGATCCTCGGCCGGGCGGCTGTCTTTCACCTGCGTGTCGATGTTTCCGCAAAATGGGCAGCGCATGGCTTCCCCCCTTTTTTGTTCTGTCCTGCCTCTAGCGCCGGGGTTTGCCCCGGTCATCTTCGCTAACTATAGAAGAGGTTGGCAGGTTTCGGGTAGAGCTAATGTGCAGCCACTGCATATGCCATATGCGGTGTGGCGGCGCGGACTCAGGCCGATTTTACACGATTGTGACGGGACATGCGGTGTGACGGTGCTACCTTGAATGCCAGCCAATCAAAAGGAGGCCAGGATGACCCGTATGACCGCCAAGGATTTTAGCCCGGAACTGCTGGAACTTTATGATTTTTACGCCCACGGCATCATCTCGAAACGCGAGTTTCTGGACCGGGCGGGCAAGTTTACCGTCGGCGGGTTGACCGCGATGGCCCTGTTGGGCGTCATGAGCCCCGATTATGCGATGGCCGAACAGGTGTCGTTCAACGACCCCGATATCATCGGCGAATATATCACCTACGGTTCGCCGGGCGGCAATGGCGAGGTGCGCGCCTACCGGGTGCGGCCCGCTTCGGCGGACGGCAAGTTGCCCGCCGTGCTGGTTGTGCACGAAAACCGTGGCCTCAATCCCTATATCGAGGATGTCGCACGGCGTCTGGCCAAGGCGGGCTTTCTGGCGCTGGCCCCGGACGGGCTGACCAGTGTCGGCGGTTATCCCGGCAATGACGAAAAGGGCAAAGAGTTGCAGGCGACGGTCGATGGCACCAAGCTGATGAACGATTTCTTTGCCGGCGTCGAATACCTTATGGCCGACGAAGGATCGACGGGCCGCGTTGGAATTACCGGCTTTTGCTATGGCGGCGGCGTCGCCAATGCAGCTGCCGTGGCCTATCCCGAACTTGGCGGGGCGGTGCCGTTCTATGGCCGCCAGCCTGCTGCCGCCGATGTGGTAAAGATCAAGGCGCCGCTTCTGATCCACTACGCGGGGTTGGATGAGCGGGTGAATGCAGGCTGGCCAGAATATGAGGCGGCGTTGAAAGCGGCAGGCACCACCTATGAGGCGTTCATTTATGACGGCGTCAACCACGGCTTTCACAACGATTCCACGCCACGCTATGACGAGGCTGCGGCGGAACTGGCGTGGGATCGCACAATTGCGTTTTTCAAGACCAACCTTGTCTGAGGAAAAGCCCTGTTCGGCCTAACGGTCGAACAGGGAAAACGGGTAAACGTCATCTAGCGAACAGAAATTTCCAGTCGCATGGCCCAGCGAGATGCTGCTCTTGTCTTTGCCGAAAATGCTCAGGCCGGGATCAGCCGCCTTTGCGGGATCCAGCGTAAAGGTTATCCCCTGCCCCTGTTTGCGCGGCGGCGGCGAGGCGCGGTAAATCCGTGTGGCATTGGGCAGCTTCAGCACCCGCACCGCGTAATCGCCCGCCGCACACCAATAGGCCGTTTCGATGCCGACATGTCGGAACGGCACTTCGATTTCCGTGGAACCGATCTGTCGCGCCTCCAGCCCGTTGCGGGCAGTAAAGGCGTTCGCGGGGGCAGCAAGGGTGAGGGCGGCAAGGATAAGGACGGGGCGCATGGGGAGGGACTCCTGATGTTTCATGCCATGGAGTATGGGGCATTTGTCGGGAAAGTCTGTAGAGCGGGCGATCAAGCTTGTGCGAGGGAGGGATGAACACAGGGTCTCATCTTCGCGTCTATCCTTCAATAGTTCTTCGATATCCTAGGCTTAAGCCATTCGGTCAAAGCATCAAGCGGTATTGTGCCATTTGCGACATCAACCACGACATCGTCAATCGCGGTGCCCGGCAGCTCATCAAATTGATAGCCACTGCGGTTCACCATAAGGAGCGTGACAATCAGAGCGGTCCGCTTGTTTCCATCAACAAAACCGTGATTTTTGACCAAAGCATGCATGAGGGCCGCAGCTTTTCGGTGGATCGCCCGGTAGTAGCCGGAATACGGGCGGCCAATCGCCGATTGGACGCTGTCCAGATTTACAACGCCCGCCCGTCCGCCGTAGTTCAGCGCTTCATCATGCGCTGCGATCACGTCGGCAAGCGTCACACGGTAGTGCATTCACTTGTCGACAAGGCGCTTCAGGGCTTCCTGATGAGTCGACGACACCTCCTTGATGACGCGTCCTGAAGATTTCGTCACCTTTTGCTGCGAGGGTTTATCCGATGCTGACTTTTTCGGGGAAAACTGGCGAGGACTGACCTCTTGATAAATTCCAGCAGCCTTACCCTCAGACTTCTTGGCGAAAGCCCCTGTCACGGCGTTGCGGCGTAAACTGTTTGCCATGGTTTGAGTTCCTACTGATCCAGAAAACTCCGCAACTTCCTGCTGCGGCTCGGGTGCTTCAGCTTCCGCAAAGCCTTCGCCTCGATCTGGCGGATGCGTTCGCGGGTGACGCTGAACTGCTGGCCCACTTCCTCAAGCGTGTGGTCGGTGTTCATGCCGATGCCGAACCGCATCCGCAAGACCCGTTCCTCGCGCGGGGTAAGCGAGGCCAGAACCCGCGTCGTGGTCTCCTTCAGGTTCTCCTGAATGGCCGATTCCAAAGGCAGAATCGCGTTCTTGTCTTCGATGAAATCGCCAAGCTGGCTGTCTTCCTCGTCACCGATCGGCGTTTCCAGAGAAATCGGCTCCTTGGCGATTTTCATCACCTTGCGGACCTTTTCCAGCGGCATCTGCAGCTTTTCGGCCAATTCTTCCGGCGTCGGTTCGCGGCCGATTTCGTGCAGCATCTGACGGCCGGTGCGCACCAGCTTGTTGATCGTTTCGATCATATGCACCGGAATACGGATGGTACGGGCCTGGTCTGCAATCGAGCGCGTGATAGCCTGCCGGATCCACCATGTCGCATAGGTGCTGAACTTATACCCGCGACGGTATTCGAATTTATCCACGGCCTTCATCAGGCCGATGTTGCCTTCCTGAATAAGATCAAGGAATTGCAGCCCGCGGTTCGTGTATTTCTTGGCGATGGAAATCACCAGACGCAGGTTCGCCTCGACCATTTCCTTTTTGGCCTGACGCGCCTCTTTCTCGCCCTTTTGCACCTGATTTACGATGCGGCGGAATTCGGAAATGTCGACGCCGATATACTGGCCGACCTGATTCATCTCGGCACGCAACTCGTCAACCTTGTCGCGGCTTTTCTCCATCAGCGCCTGCCAGCCGCGCCCGGCCTTTGCGGCCATGCGGTCGGCCCAGTCGGGGTCAAGCTCGAACCCCTGATATTCGTCGATGAATTCGCGGCGGTTGATCCGGGCGGCGTCGGCCAGTTTGACCATGCCCGAATTGATCGACATGATCTTGCGGTTGATGCCGTAAAGCTGGTCGATCAGGGCTTCGATACGGTTGTTGTGCAGGTGCAATTCGTTGACCAGCAGCACGATTTCAGACCGCAGCTTCTGATACGCCGCCTCGTCCGTCGCAGAATAGCGGCCCGTCGAGGCCATCGTGGCCTGCATCCGCTGGTCCTGCATTTCGGACAGGCGGATGTAATCATGTGCGATCAGGTCAAGCGTTTCCAGCACGCGGGGTTTCAGCGCCGCCTCCATCGCGGCCAGCGACATGTTCGAGGCTTCGTCATCCTCATCATCATCGTCGGAGTCGGCGTTGGACAGCGGGTTGCCGTCGGCATCAAGCTCGGGGTCGGATGACCCGCCGCGCGCGGCCCCAGTGGCGGTACTGACGCCTTCGACAGATGCACCTTCCAGCTCGTCATCGCCATCCAGCGATCGGCCAAAGGTGGTTTCAAGGTCGATCACATCGCGAAGCAGAATGTCTTCGGACAAAAGTTCGTCGCGCCAGATGGTGATCGCCTGAAAGGTCAGCGGGCTTTCGCAAAGCCCCAGGATCATCGTGTTGCGGCCGGCCTCGATCCGCTTGGCGATGGCAATCTCGCCCTCGCGGCTTAGCAGTTCGACCGATCCCATTTCGCGCAGATACATCCGAACCGGATCATCGGTGCGGTCCAGCGTTTCGGTGGTGGACCCCGCAACCGCAACCTCGCGCGAGGTCGAGGCGGTCTCGACCAGTTCGCCCACCGGCTCGCCTTCTTCGGCCTCATCGTTTTCGATGACGTTGATGCCCATTTCCGACAGCATCGACATCACGTCTTCGATCTGCTCGGACGACACCTGCTCGGGCGGTAGCACCGTGTTCAGCTGATCATAGGTTATGTAGCCGCGTTCGCGCGCATCCGCGATCATCCGCTTTACGGCGGCCTGACTCATATCAAGCGAGGATTCGGCATCCTGCTCGTCCGGTTTGGCGTCGTCGGTGTCTTTGAGTGCCATGAAAGCTCCTGAACGGGTCGGTTGGGCGAATCAGTTCGAATCACTTTGGTCTGCTGCGAATCAATAACGCGAATCACGTCAGGGGAAAGGGTCTAGCCTTTATTCTTTACCCAAACCTGACGATCCAGAAGGTCTTGTAGATGTTTTTGCATCGCTGCGCGGTCCTCGCCCATGGTTGCGTTGTCTTCCAGCGGGCTGCGTTCGGCCCGGTCACGGGCGGCGTTCGCCTGCGCCAGTCGCCAGGTCAGGCCTTCATCGACCAGCCCCGCCATATCCTCTATCGCATCGTCAATCTCGCGCCGCATACCGCGCCGCGCTTCCAGCTTGGCCAGCCCTTCGGCCACGCACATCTGCGCCAATTCGCGGTCGCCGTGATTGCGCACAGGGGGTGCAGTCTGCACATGGCTTTGCGCAAACAGGCTTTCAAGGACTGCGGGTGCCTCGGCCAGAATTTTTTCGCGAAAGGCGGCAGGGTCCTGCGTATCGGCGTGGCGCAGCAAGCAGCCGCGCAACGCATCATGGCCGGGGGCGATCAGCACCAGCGTTTCGATTTCGGATTCGTGGCGGCGTATCAGGGTGGGATGCACGATCAACGTGGCCAGAAGAAGCGATTCCAGCGTGTAAGCCTCGGCCGGAAGATTGCCCGGCGTGGCAAGAACGGATGCGCGGGTACCTGCGGTGGGCGGCAAAGGTTCGGCCACCCGCTTTTGCCCCGGCACGAATTTACGCGCGGGTTTGCGGCCCTGCTGGCCGAACAACTCCCAGCGCAGGCGCTTGATATCCTCGCCGTAATGGGAGCGGATCGACGCGTCCTTGATCCGCATCAGAGCCGCGCGCAGCGATTTATCCAGCGTCGCCTTGCGTTCGGGGCTGTCGAACACCCGGCCTTCGGTTTCGCGTTGCCACAAAAGGTTGACCATCGGCTGGGCCGCATCAATCACCGCCTGCATCGCGGGTGCGCCTTGCGCTTTCAACAAATCGTCCGGGTCCATCCCTCCCGGCAGCACGGCAAAGCGCACACCCTGCCCCGCCTCCAGCAACGGGAGCGCCAGATCAATCACCCGCAGCGCCGCGCGGATGCCCGCCGTATCGCCATCCAGTGCAATCACCGGTTCGGGATGAACACGCCACATCAGGCGCAACTGATCTTCGGTGATGGCGGTGCCCAACGGGGCCACGGTCGCGCCGAACCCGGCCTCGACCAGCGCGATCACATCCATATACCCTTCGGCCACGATAAGCGTCTGGCCCTTGCCCGACGCCTCGCGCGCGGGGCCAAGGTTGAAAAGATTGCGGCCCTTGTCGAAAAGCTCGGTTTCTGGTCCGTTCAGGTATTTCGCCCGCGCATTGGGATCAAGGCTGCGGCCCCCAAGGCTGATGGCGCGACCCCGCGCATCGCGGATCGGAAAGATGATCCGGCCCCGGAACCGGTCATAGATCGACCCGTCATCGGCTTTGGCGCAAAGCCCCGCATCCACGATCAGATCGGGGGCGATGCCCTTTGCCGTAAGGGCCGTGAACACGCCTTGCCTCGCATCAGGGGCCCAACCGATATCCCAGCGCGCCTGCGCCTCGGGCGGCAGTTTGCGGCGCAACAGATACTCGCGCGCAGTAGCACCGCCGCCGGTTTGCAATTGCAGGCGGAACCATTTCACCGCCTCGTCCATCACTTGCGCCAGTTGCGTGCGCCGATCGGCCTTGGCTGCGGCCTGCGGATCACGCGCGGGCATCTGCATGCCCGCCTCGCGCGCCAGAATTTCGACCGCCTCCATGAAGTTTACGTTTTCCGTCTCGCGCACAAAGCTGACGGCGTCGCCCTTGGCATGGCAACCAAAGCAGTAATAAAACCCTTTGCGATCATCGACATGAAAGCTGGCCGACTTTTCCTGATGGAACGGGCACGGCGCCCACATGTCGCCCTTGCCCTGATTGGATTTGCGGGTATCCCAAACGACCTTGCGCGACACCACCTGCGAGAGGGAGACGCGCGTGCGCAATTCGTCGATGAAATTCGGCGGGAGACTCATGTGCCCCAATATGGGCGAGCGGGGCGCGGAGTCCAGCGGGCAGCGCGCGTTGCATGCGCGGGCGGACGTCGCGTCCCACCCCAGCCCGGCCACGGGGCCGGGCGGACTTTGCGGAAAGCGTACACTGGACGCTTTCTTCCCCCTCAATCCCACCTGCGGGATATTTTTGAACAGAAAAAGTCGATCAGCCCAGAAGTGTTTCCACTATGCGATGGAAAATCCGCGCACCGATGGGGATCAGATCATCCGGGAAATCATAGTCGGGGTTGTGCAGGGCAGCGTGTTCTTGTCCCGCGCCAAGAAACAGCATCGCGGACTTGCAGCCAGGAAGGTTGCCAAAACGCCCGAAATCTTCGGACCCGCGCATCGGCAGATCGCCTTCGTCATGCGGGATATGCAGGTGATCCAAAGCGGCGGCAATATGCGCCGTAGCCTCCGGGTGGTTCGTGCAGGCGGCGAAATCGTCGTGCCAGCTGATGGCGGGATCAAATTCGCGTGCCACAGCTTGCACCAAATCCACCGCCGCCGCGCGCAGATCGGCCATCGGTGCGTCCAGCATCGTGCGCAGGGTCGCCCAAATTTCGGCGTGTCCCGGCGCGATGCCGAAGGCAGGCTCCCCCAACCGCGCATGCGTGACCGTCACCATCCGGAACGCAGGCCCCAACGCGCCACCCGGCCCCAATTCGCCCAGCGCCGGGATCAGCCGCGCCAGCGCCAGACCGGGCGAACGTCCGTGTTCAGGCTGCGAGGCGTGGCTCGTCTTGCCCGCAAGCGTGATCTTCATGCCCACCGACGCGCAGTTGACGGGGCCATCCGATAGCCAGACCTCGCCCAGCCTTGCGCCGGGCATGTTGTGCAGCGCAAAGGCCCAGTCGGGGTGCAGGGGCGCAAAGGCCGGATCAGCAATCACCGCCGCCGCCCCCGAGCCGTCTTCTTCCGCCGGCTGGAACATCAGCACTACCCGCCCCCGCGCGGGCCGATTGCGCGACAGCAGGCGGCCCAGCGCAAGAATAATCGTCATATGCCCGTCATGGCCGCACAGATGGCCGGTGCCGGGGATGGTGGACCGGTGGGCGATATCGGATAATTCCTCGATCGGCAGCGCATCGAGTTCACAGCGAAACAGCACCGTCGGCCCCGGCGCGGCCCCCTGAAACACCGCCGCCACGCCATGCCCGCCAAGCTGCGGGATGATCTGGTCGGGCTTAAGTTGTTCAAACGCTCCGCAGATGCGGCGGGCGGTTTCTTCTTCCGCCCCCGACACCTCGGGGAAGCGGTGCAGGTTGCGGCGAAACGCGGTCAGCTCTGCGATATCGCTGTTGCTCAGCAATGAGCGGCCTTGCGGGCAGCCCGCTTTTTCATCGCATCCTCTACCTCGTGCCATGCGGTCTGCGCCATTGACCGGAACACCAGCAGATCAAAGCGGTCGTCCGCCACGCGCATCACCACCGACGACATATGCCCCATCGGCGCGCGGGCGGCGTGGCCCACCGCGAACGCGGACAGGCGCAGGTCAATCGGGTAAAGCCGCATCAGCACATCGGCGGCCCCCTCACCCGCAAGCGTCAGCCCGGCCCAGCCATCAGATTGATCGGTCAGCGCAGCAAATCCCGCCAAGCCCGCCGGGTCAGCGTCCAGCAAGAACGCCTGATCGCGCCCGGTCCAGATTATCTGCGCCGCGCCCGACGCAAGCATCCGGTTCGGGTCGGGAAAGCCCAGCCCCATCGCCTTCCACGCGCGGCCCAGCGCGGTTTTTTGGCCTTTCAGCAGCGCCAGCGATGTCATCCGGCCAATCAGCCGTTCTGACAGAGTGATCCCAGCAAGCGTTACTGGTGCCTGCCCCTGAAGCGGGGATTTTGCGATAAGACTAACCACGGAGTTTCACCCCTTCCCTGTCATGGAACACCGGGTCCACCACCTCGCACAGCACGTCAATGTCGCGCAGATGGTCGACCAGCCGCACGGTTTCGCCCAGTCTTGCGCGCCCGTTGCGCAAAAAGCCAAGGCCGATATGCGCATCCAGCGTCGGCGAATACCCGACCGAGGTGACATAGCCCTGATCATTCTCGCGCATCGCGGCCTCACCCTTGATAAACAGATGCGCGCCGGATGTGATCTTGGTTTCCGCACGCAGACCAACCAGTTGATCGCGCTCTGCCCCCAGCAAGCCGGGCCGCAAGGCAGCACCCTTCCCGATGCAGTCTTTCTTGGCGGAGATCATCTTTTCCATGCCGATATCAAACGCCGTCACCCGGCCGTGAATCTCGGCATGGGTGATGAAACCCTTTTCGATCCGAAGGATGTTCAGCGCCTCCATCCCGTAGGGCCCGCCGCCCAGCGTTGCCGCGCGAGCGATCAGATCGCGGAACAGCGCCTCGCCATAGCGCGCGGGCACCGCCAATTCATACCCCGCCTCGCCCGAGAACGAGATGCGGAAAAGCCGCCCCTCAACCCCCTGCACCGTCACCGGAGCCACGCCCATGAAGGGCAATTCGGGCAAGGCCAGCGAATCCAGCAGCACGCGCGCCTTCGGGCCTGCAATCGCGAATTGCGCCCAGTTTTCGGTAACCGAGATGAAGCGCAGGTCATACCCAGCGCAATGCGCCTGATGCACCCAATCCAGATGCCGCATGACCAGACCCGCCGCAGCGGTGGTCGTGGTCATCACAAAGTGGTTTTCACCCAACCGTGCAGTCGTGCCGTCATCCAGAACATGCCCGTCTTCGCGCAGCATCAGCCCGTAGCGGACCTTGCCGACAGGCAGCGTGGAAAACGTGTTGGTATAGACAAAATCCAGAAACTTCGCCGCATCCGCACCCTGAATGTCGATCTTGCCCAAGGTCGACACATCGGCGATGCCGACAGCGCTGCGCACCATGCCAACCTCGCGGTTGCACGCCTCAAGCCAGGTTGCCTCACCGGGTTGCGGGAAATAGCTGGGGCGATACCAGAGCCCCGCTTCAACCATCGGCGCATGGCGTTCCACCGACGCCGCGTGCGAAGTCAGAAACCGTTGCGGCGCAAACCCCTTGCCCCGCGCGGCACCCCCGATAGCAGCGATCGAGGTTGGCACATAAGGCGGGCGGAAGGTCGTGGTCCCGGTTTCGGGGATGCCCCGCCCGGTCACATCGGCCAGAACGGCCAGCGCCACCACATTGGAATTCTTGCCCTGATCGGGCGCCATGCCTTGGGTCGTGTAACGCTTCATGTGTTCAACGGATTTGAAGTTTTCCTGCGCAGAAAGGGCGACATCCTTGACGGTCACATCATTGGCGAAATCAATCCATGCCCGCCCCTTGCCCGGCACCGCCCAAAGCGGCGTCAGACGGTAAGGCGCATCTTCCGCCTCGGGCAGTTTTGCGGCCTTTGCCTTGCGGCCCAAAGCATCCAGCGCTGCCAAAGCCGCCTTCTGCCCCGCTGCGAGACAAGCCGCAGTCGAGAAACTCCCCTCGGCCGCACCCGCAGGCGTCATCCCCGGAATGGCATCCTTTGCGGGCACAAACGCCGCGATATCGTCACGCCACACTGGCCGCCCGTTCATGTGGCAGGTCAGGTGCAGCGTCGGGTTCCAACCGCCCGACACGCCAAGGCAGTCGGTCGCAATCCGCACCTCGCCGCCCGCGTGGGAAATGGTGATTTCTTCCAGACCCTTGCGGCCCTTAGTTCCCACAACCTGTGCGCCGGTGTAAACCCGGCAATCCTCGGCTTCATCCGCGCCATCGCGGCTGTCGATGATCGCCGCGACCTCAACCCCTGCCGCCATCAAATCGCGCGCCGTGCGCCTTGCGTCGTCATTGTTGGCGAAGATCGTTATGTTTTTGCCGGGTACCACGCCGTAACGGTGCAGATAGCTGCGGATCGCGCTCGCCGTCATAATTCCCGGACGATCGTTGTTTTCAAACGCCACGGTCCGCTCTAAAGCACCCGAGGCAAGCACGGCCCGAGCCGCCGAGATCCGCCAGAAACATTCGCGCGGCAGATCGGGATGCACGGGCAGATGCAGCCCCACCCGCTCCATCGCGCCGAACGTTCCGTTGTCGTAAGCCCCTGTTACAGTGGTGCGCGACATCAGCCGCACGTTGGGCATGGATGCCAGTTCCGCCAGCACGCCCGCCGCCCAATCGCGGCCCGTAACGTCGCCGATGCTCAGGCGTTCTGACAACAACCGCCCGCCCATCCGCGCATCTTCGTCGGCCAGAATGACATCCGCCCCGGCGCGCGCCGCCGTCAGCGCCGCCATCAGACCCGTGGGGCCAGCCCCGATAACCAGCAGATCGCAGAACGCAAAGGCCTGTTCATAGGGTGCTGTGTCATGCTTGCCCGACAGCCGGCCAAGCCCCGCAGCACGGCGGATCATCGGCTCATAAAGCCCCTCCCAAAACGCGCGCGGCCACATGAAGGTCTTGTAATAGAATCCGGCACTCAGAAAGGGTGCTGCAAGGTCGTTGACCGACAGAAGATCATATTTCAGGCTGGGCCAGCGGTTCTGGCTTTGCGCGCTCAACCCTTCGAAAATCTCCTGCACCGTGGCGCGGATGTTGGGTGTTTGCTGGCCGTCTTCCAGAACCTCGACCAGCGCATTCGGCTCTTCTGACCCCGCGGTCAGCACGCCGCGCGGGCGGTGGTATTTGAAGCTGCGCCCGACCATGCGCACGCCATTCGCCATCAGCGCCGACGACAGCGTATCGCCCTTGAACCCCACATAGTCGCGCCCATCGAACCGGAACCCGACCGGCGAGGCGAGGTCGATCAGGCCATGACCATCAATCCTCATGCCTTGGTCCCCTTCAGATCAGCCACCAGTTCGACCGTGCCAATCGCGTGGGTCACGGTGTTGCGGTGAATGCGCAACCACTGCGCGCAGCCGGTTTCGTGATACCACAGATCCACCGTTTCCCCCGCCGGATTATCGCGCAGATGCAGGTAGTTATCCCAGCCCGGCGCGTCATCGGTGGCGGGTCGGGTCAGATAATCTTCGGCCCCCATATAGAAAAACTCACGCCGGTCGCGGGGGCCACAAAGGGGACAGGTGATGCGCATTTATGGGGCCTCGCAGTCTTGGAGGGTGTTGATTTCAAAATCAAATAAGGAGAATCGTTCCAGGCCCAAACTCAATTCATCCTGCTTCTCGACCTTGCGAAGCGCTGTCAAGGCAACACGGAGTGAGCCACCGGCTTGCAGGAAGTCTGAGTAGGCCCCCGCACAAGCAATTTTGCGAACCGCCAGTTCAAACTCAGAGACCGCACTCTCCAAAGTCTTATCCACGCCGTTGCTGCTGGCTTCCAGATCGTCAACCAATCCATCATACACTAGCCACACTCCAACTTGGGGCCTGCCAGAAGCAGACACCGATATTGAAGGGCGATTACTTACAAAAACGCCAAGTGTCCCGAAGCTGTCCTCGAAGCGGAAATGGACTGCGCAGCCATAAAGTATGGGTGTTGAGCCGTATGATAGTTCAGACGAACGTCGGAAACAAACCTCGGCACTTGCCAAAGCCGGAAGGAGGCTGAACCAGAACGCTGTTGCAGTAAGGACAGTGATGCGCATCAAACCCTCAATGCAGATTATGCTGGCTGCCGGTGCCTTCTTCGTCCAGCAGGTGCCCGGTGGCAAAGCGGTTCAGGCGGAAGCGGCGGGCGACGGGGTGGGACTCTCCGGTCGCCATCAGATGTGCCATGCACCAGCCCGAGGCCGGCACAGCCTTGAACCCGCCGTAGTTCCAGCCGCAGTCGATGAACAGTCCCTCGACATGGGTCTTGTCGATGATCGGGCTGCCGTCGGGTGTCATGTCCATGATCCCGCCCCAACTGCGCAGCATCTTGGCGCGCCCGATCATCGGCATCAGGGTCATTCCCGCCTCCAGCACATGCTCCAGCATCGGCAGGTTCCCGCGACTGGCGTAAGAGGTATAGAAATCCAGATCGCCGCCGAACACCAACCCGCCCTTGTCGGACTGGCTGATATAGAAATGCCCCATGCCAAAGCTGACCACATGGTTGATCACGGGCTTCAGCCCTTCGGACACAAACGCCTGCAGGATGTGGCTTTCAACGGGCAGGCGCATGCCCGCCATCGCCGCCACCTGCCCCGACCGCCCCGCCACGATGATCGCCACCTTCTTGGCGCGGATCGGCCCGCGCGTCGTCTGCACGCCCTTGACGACACCGTTCACGATGTCGATGCCCGTGACCTCGCAGTTCTGCAAAAGGTCAACGCCGCGCTGATCGGCGCCGCGCGCATAGCCCCAGGCCACCGCATCATGCCGCGCGGTGCCACCCCGGCGATGCAGCAGACCGCCATAAATCGGAAAGCGCGTCTGCTCGAAATCCAGATAGGGCAGATGCTTGCGCACGCCCTCGCGGTCCAAGAGTTCCGCGTCATCGCCCTGATTTATCATCGAATTGCCGCGCCGCACAAAGGCATCGCGCTGCCCGTCGGAATGGAACAGGTTGATCAGCCCGCGCTGGCTGTGCATCACGTTGTAGTTGAGTTCGGCCTCCATCCCTTCCCACAATTTCAGGGAATGGCTGTAGAATTCCGAGTTGCCGGGCAGGTTGTAGTTGGCGCGCACAATGGTCGTGTTGCGGCCGATGTTGCCCGACCCGATGTGACCCTTTTCCAGCACGGCGATATTGGTCAGGCCGTGATTCTTGGCCAGATAAAACGCCGTCGACAACCCATGCCCGCCGCCGCCGATGACAATCGCATCGTATTCGGCCTTGGGTTCAGGGTCGCGCCAGGCCTTGGTCCAGCCCTTGTTGCCAAACAGCCCCTCGGTGATGACTTTCAGCCCGGAATACCGCATCGTTTGTCCTCGCGTCTTTCCCCAGAGTAAAAAGGGTTTCTTGGCGATACACAATCCCCCGCCGCGCCGCAAACTGCTTTTCCGGCTGCGACATTTGGCGTCGGGAACGGCGGATCAAGCCGTCCAAAGCCATGAAGGACCGAAGAGCGGCCTCTAAAGCCCCTTGGTCTGATAGGTCGAGGCAACCCGGCCGATGGACACAAGGTATGCCGCAACCCGCAAGTCTTCCACATCCTCGCGGCCGTGCCACACCTCGCGCATCGCCTGATAGGCCCCGCGCATCGTATCATCCAGACCCGAGCGTACCAGTTCCAACTCGCCTGCGCCGCGCAGATACTTGTCCTTAAATCCCGGCGACAGGGTCCAACCCAGTTGCTGATCCGCCGACAGACGCTCCAACTCGTGCACCAGCAGATCGTGACGTGCCTCTTCGGCGCGGCGCTGCATGCGGCCAAAGCGGATATGGCTCAGGTTCTTGACCCATTCGAAATAGGAAACCGTCACACCACCCGCATTGGCATACATGTCGGGCACGATCACCGTGCCTTTCGCGCGCAGAATCTCATCGGCGCCAAAGGTCACCGGGCCATTCGCCGCCTCGATGATCAGGGGCGCCTGAATGCGCGCGGCGTTGGATTTGTTGATCGTGCCTTCCATCGCGGCGGGGATCAGAATATCGCAGGCCTCTTCCAGAACCGCTGAACCCGCCTCGGTGAAACTGCCCGAGGGGTAACCCTTGATCGTGCCGTGCTTCTTGATCCACTGATACAGTTCTTCGATGTTGATGCCACCCGCATCCGTCACCGCGCCGTCGCGTTCGATGACGCCGATGACCTTGCAACCGTCTTCCTCGCTCAGGAATTTGGCGGCGTGATAGCCCACATTGCCCAGCCCCTGCACGATCACCCGCTTGCCATCCAGCCCGCCCGACAGGCCTGCCTTGGCCACATCCTCGGGATAACGGAACATCTCGCGAAGCGCGTATTGCACGCCGCGCCCGGTCGCCTCAACCCGGCCCTGAATACCGCCCGCATGGGGTGGTTTGCCGGTGACGCAGGCCTTGGAGTTGATGTCGGTAGTGTTCATCCGCGCATACTGATCGGCGATCCACGCCATTTCCCGCTCGCCCGTGCCCATGTCGGGGGCGGGGACGTTCTGCGCCGGGTGGATCAGGTCACGCTTGATCAGCTCATAGGCGAAGCGGCGGGTGATCAGCTCCAGCTCATGCGCGTCCCAGGCGCGGGGGTCGATGCACAGGCCACCCTTCGAGCCGCCAAAGGGGGTTTCGACCAGCGCGCATTTGTATGTCATCAGCGCCGCCAACGCCTCAACCTCGTCCTGATTGACGGACAGCGCATAGCGGATGCCGCCCTTGACCGGTTCCATATGTTCGGAATGGACCGAGCGATATCCGGTGAACGTTTCGATCTTGCCGCGCAGGCGCACGCCAAAGCGCACGGTGTAGGTCGAATTGCAGACGCGGATCTTCTGCTCCAACCCCGGGCTCATATCCATCAGCGACACGGCGCGGTTGAACATAAGATCGACGGATTCGCGAAAACTGACTTCACCGGTGGCGTGCATGGGGTCCCTCCCGTATCGGGGTGGCGTGGCGCCTGCCCCTGCAATTGCGCCTGACCCTAGCCCGGGAATGTGAATTTTGCATCACGAAAAGTGGCAATTTGATGTCACAACCGGTTGGGCGGAGCGATTCGTACGGTTTGCGCAAACGCCTGCCGCTGCCATGCCAACGCCTTATTCAGTTCAGAAAATCATCAATTTTCCGCTCTTTTGCGAAACAATCCCGACTAGGCCGGATGAGTGTTTCTGGGGTTGTCTAATTTCGAACACTTTTCAGATTTTTTGCCACATTTTCGCCGCAACTTCGATGCTTCTCTTCCGCAATTGCATTGGTGGGGGCGCCGGCAATTGGCCGGATGTTTTGAAGGGTTGATGTGGTGATGATGACGAACGGCTCCCCCCGTCCCGCGCCACTTGGTGCCGCAAAGACTTGTTCGCGGCTCCGGGGACTGAGCGTATTCCGGCGTGACGAATCTGGCGCGATGGTCATCTTTACGCTGGTCTGCTTCATGCTGATGCTGCTGATCGGCGGTATCGCGGTTGACCTGATGCGCTATGAACGTGCCCGCACCAAGCTGCAGGGAACGATGGACCGGGCCGTTCTGGCCGCAGCCAGCCTCAGGCAGCAGCGCAACCCCAATCTGGTGGTGCAGGATTACTTTGCCAAAGCGGGTCTCGCAGACCGGCTGACGGGGTGGACCTCGGTCTCGGAACTTGGGCTGCGTGACGTCAGCGCGACGGCGCAGGAGAATCTGCCCACGTTCTTTATGCATAGCCTTGGCATCAACACGCTGGAGGCCAACATCGCTGCCCGCGCTGTTGAAAGCGTGACTCCGATCGAGATTTCGATGGTTCTGGATATCTCGGGCTCGATGCGGTTCAACAACAAGATCGGCGAATTGCGCAAGGCCGCGAAGAACTTCTTCAAGATCGTGCTGGACGGCGAACAGGCCGATACGACCTCAATCAACATCGTGCCCTATGCGGGGCAAGTGAATGTCGGCCCGCTTTTGTTCAGCCGCTATGGCGGGGTGCGCAACCAGACCTTCTCATCTTGCCTGGAGTTGCAGCCGGCCGATTATCTGACAGCGGCGGAACCAACCTTTGGTCTGGCGCAGGTGCCACATTTCATGAAGTGGGCGATTGATCTTGCGACGATGAACTGGGGCTGGTGCCCGACCGACAACAGCGCGATCCTTCTGGCGCAGAATGACCGTGGCGTGCTGGACGGCTTTATCGATGGTGTGCGCCTGCATGACGGCACCGGCACGATGACCGGCGTGAAATACGGCGTGATGTTGCTGAACCCGGCGACTCGGCCAAGTTTTGCCGCGCTGTCGGGCAACGGGGTGGCACCGCAGTTTGCCGACCGTCCGCTGCAATGGCCCAACACGCCCAATGCCGAGGTTACGAAATACATGATCGTCATGACGGATGGCGAGATCACCGACCAGTTCCGCCCCAAGCGGACCGGCGTGGCCGATGCTGACGCCGATGCGCTGGACAACGAAACCTACAACGGCGTGGCAGACCCTGACACCGTCGACGGCACCGATTTCGATCTGTGGAACCGCACCACCGAAGCCGACCTGATGCCAAGCAGCCTGAACTCCATTCAGGTGACCAGCCGCGCCACCAACCTTGCCAACTTTTACCGCCAATGCAATCTGGCCAAGGCGAATGGCGTGGTCGTCTATACCGTCGCGTTTGAAACCTCGGTCACGGCGCAGCAGGAAATGGCCAATTGTTCGTCCGGGCCGGGATACCACCTGAATGCCACAGGAACGCAGATCAACTCGGCGTTTGAAGAAATCGCGCGCCGCATCCGCCCGCTTCGGTTGACCCAATGACCCGGGTTCGCACAGCACTGGCGCGCTGGCTGCGCCGCGACGACGGCACCGCCACGATCGAATTCATGGTATGTTTCCCCATCGTGCTGTTCCTTTTGTTCGCAGCGATTGAATCGAGCATGTACATGGCCCGCTATGTCATGCTGGACCGCGCGCTTGACATGACGGTGCGCGAGTTGCGGCTGGGCATCCTGACCCCGCCCGACCTTGCCACGATCAAGAAATCGGTCTGCAGCCGCACGCTGATCATTTCTGATTGCGCAAATGTCCTCAGCGTTCAGCTGGAGCCTGTGGCGCTGGGCAGCTACAACTTTCCCAACGGCCCGACAGACTGCATCGACCGCAGCGCGCCCTTGTCACCGCCGCAAGAGCCTTCGTTCGGCGTGCAGAACCAGCTTATGACGATCCGCGCCTGTGTGACCGTGGATGCGCTGTTCCCGACAACCGGGCTGACGCTGCGCATGTCACAGGCGCCGGACAATTCATATTTCATCGTGGCCGCCTCCGGCTTTGTGAACGAACCTTGAGCGAGAGTGATGATGACCCCTGTATCAACTGCGCTTAAAACCTTGATGCGGCGTTTTCGCCAGCGTGAAGACGGCACGGTATTGACCGAATTCGTGATCGTGCTGCCCCTGTTGATCTGGGCCTGGGCCGCGTTGTTCGGCTATTGGGATGCCTATTCCGCCTCGAACCGGATGCAGAAGGCCACGTTGAACGTGGCAGACGCGCTGTCGCGTTCGGCGGGGGCGGTGGATGCGCCGACGCTGAACGGCATGAAGGCGTTTTTCGATTTCATGAACCGCACCGGTGATCCGTCGCAGCTTCGGTTTACCAACATCCAGTGGACCGATACCGACAACAGCTACAAGGTTCTCTGGTCGTATTCGCCCGGCGGGCAGATGTCGCCGCTGACCGATGCCGATCTGGTGACGATGCAGGCGCAGATCCCGGACCTTGTCGATCTGGAAACGCTTTTGATCGTCGAGTCGAAGGTAGAGTATCGCGCGCCACTGACTGCATCCTCAATCGGCGGGCTGCTTTACGGGTTGGGTGACAGAAATCTTTCGGAATTTGTGGCAACGCGTCCCCGATTCATGCTGAACGTGTGCTTTTCCGGCGTTCCCTGCAGCTGATGCGTTCAATCTGTCCATGCGGCCGATAGAAGGTGCGCCAAGGGAAGTTTTTCCCTGATCATCGGCTCAAATGCCGGATTAAATGCATGATTCGGACACATTTCCGCCCCAAGCCGTCGGTTAATTGAACGATGGAAGTGGGAGTCCGTCTGCCGGGCTCGGCTGCTGATAGCTTTTGAAACCGGTCAAGGCCCGGTGAGGGGATGAGTGTCATGGAAGACGTGCGGAACGTTGACGGACGGGGAAATTCTATGAAGGCGCAAGGTCGCATGATCTGGCCACTTCATCATGTGCAGCGGTTTCGCGATGACGAAACCGGCGCGCTGATCTATTTCGGCCTGATCCTCAGCTTCATCATGCTTATGATGGGGGGCGTGGCCGTGGACGTCATGCGCCACGAACGGACCCGCACAAACCTTCAGCAAACCATGGACCGCAGCGTTCTGGCGGCTGCAAGTCTGAACCAGACGCTCAGCCCCAAGGCCGTCGTGATCGATTACTTCGCCAAGGCCGGGCTTTCGGAATATCTGAACCCCAGTGACATTCAGGTCACCGAATTCGGCAACGCGCAGGTGGGCTACAGCTTCCGCAAGGTCACCACAAAGGCCGTCGCCGACACCAAACCGCTGTTCATGCATCTGGTCGGGATTGACCAGTTCGATGCGGGCGCCGCCAGCACGGCCGAGCAGGCCATCGACAACATCGAGATTTCGCTGGTGCTTGACATCTCGGGTTCGATGGTGCGCGATTCCTATGGCAACGATCTTCCCTATCCCAGCAAGCTGGACGCATTGAAAGATGCCGCCAAGGAATTTGTTGACACTGTTCTCAAGGCCGACACGCAGAACCGCACGACGATTTCGCTGGTTCCGTACAACGGTCAGGTCAACCTCGGCACAAAGCTGATGAGCTATTACAACGTGTCGGACAAGCACACCTACACGGATCAGAACTGCGTCGACATGCCCGCGTCGGTCTATACCAGCCGTGCGCTCTCGACGACGTTGGAGATGCCGATGACAGGGAACGTAGACTCCTTCTCTGACGGTCTGACGCGCAGCGGCAACAATCTGGTCAACTCGTATCAGTCCGTGCTCGCGCCCTACAAATACAACAACGTCTTCCGCAACAAGTGGTGCACACCGAACGATAACAACAAAGTCCGCGTTCTTGGAAGCGATATCGGCACGCTGCAAGGCCAGATTGAAGGGCTGACGGGGAACGGCGCTACGTCGATCAACGCGGGCCTGCGCTGGGGGCTGGCGCTTCTTGATCCGGGCACGCGCAGTGTGGTGACTGGTATGCGGACGGCAAGTCAGGCTTCCGTTTACTCTGCCAACCGCCCGATGGATTACCAACTGCCCGGTGAAAAAGACTCGGCCAAAAAGGTGATGAAAGTCATCGTTCTGATGACGGATGGCGAGCATTTCGAGGAAGAACAACTCAACGACGGCTACCGTGCCGGAAACGCGCCGATCTATCTGTCGAACGACGGTTACTATTCAATCTATCATGTGGAGCGGAGTGGCACCAAGAAATACTGGGTCCCGCATCTGAGTGGTTGGTATAAAGACCCCTACAACAACGGCACGCAACAGACATGGCCGAAGGTCTGGGAAAAGGTGCGCCTGAAGTGGGTGGCCTACCAGCTTTACGCCCGCGCGCTGAACGCAAACAAGTTCGTCGACTACACAGACATGCTGCGCACGCAGACCGACACGACCGTGATGGATACACAGCTTCAATCCATGTGCGATCTGGCCAAGCAAAAGAACGTCTTCATCTTTGGCATCGCGTTCGAAGCGCCGACCCATGGCCAGGAAACGATTGAAGATTGTTCCACGCAGCTTGGTGGCTACTACTTCAATGCCAGCGATAAAGCTGCCCTTGGAACTGCATTCCGCGCCATCGCAAGTCAGATCACGCAGTTGAGGCTGACCCAATGAAACGCCACATGAACCGTTTGCTGCGCGCCTTTCGTCGGGAAGACGGCGTGGCCTCACTGGAATTCGTTCTTTGCCTGCCGGTACTGCTGTTCATCTTCATGATGTCGTTCGAGTCGGGCATGATGATGACGCGCTTCGTTATGCTGGATCGCGCGCTGGATGTGACAATGCGCGAACAGCGTCTGGGCCACTATGCCAACCCGAGCGCGAACTTGCTGCGGACCGAGATCTGCAAGCATTCGATCATCATCGAAGACTGCAACAATGTGCTGCGGCTGAACATGACGCCAGTCAGCAAAGCGACCTTCGCCCTGCCCACGTCGGCGCAATCCTGCGTCAACCGGGCCGAGGCGATCAAGCCGCCGGATGAATTCAGTCCGAACGTGCCTGATGAGATCATGCTGATCCGTGTCTGTGTTGTCGTAGACGCCCTGTTCCCGACCACCGGGCTTGCGCTTCGCATGCGAAAAGACGGTCAGGGCGGATACTGGCTTGTTGCCAAATCGGCCTTTGTGGCTGAGCCGGCGTGAAGGGTGATATGATGAAACTCAGCATTTCCAAGTCGTTTCGTACGTTCCGCCGCCGTGAAGACGGGTCGGTCGTGGTCGAAGCCGTGATGATCCTGCCGTTGATGTTCTGGACTGTGTCAGCCTTGTTCACCTACTGGGACACCTACCGGTCGATCAACATGGTGCAAAAGGCCACCTACACCATTTCCGACGCGATCTCACGCGAAGATGGCGCGATAAACACCACCTATCTGAACGGCATGCGCAGCGTCATGAACTACTTGCTTGACCCGGGGCAGACCACAAAAATGCGCGTCACCAGCCTGACATGGAGCCAGGCGCGCAACCGGTATGAGGTGATCTGGTCGTGTTCGGCGCTGAACCAGATGAGCAAGCTGAGCACCGGCGATCTGAACGCGACCAGCGTGAAGTCGCGCTTGCCCGTGATGCCCGATGGCGAAACCGTGGTTTTGGTCCAGACAGAGGTGAATTATTCGCCGCTTTTCAACGTTGGCTACGGCGACCGCAAGCTGCAGCAATTCGTGGTCACGCGTCCGCGCGCGCAGCAGAGCATTCCTTTCCCGACCTGCACCGCCTCCTGACGGTGCCACGGTGTAACCGGCTTGATGCCCTCCGGACGCCGTCCGGGGGGCATTTTGCATTTGGGTTGCGCATTTCTGCACAACGGCTCTGCAATCGGGTCGCGTTGTGCCACAGCGGATGGCAACCTATCTTGGGATCAACGTTGATCAAAGGAGGCCCTCATGTCCATCCGCCCCGTCGCCTATGAAGCCCACGCCCAGCCCACGATGGAGGGCGCAGGCGTTCACCTGCACCGCGCCTTCGGTTTTCAGAACCCAGAACAGATGGACCCGTTCCTTTTGTTCGACGATTTCCGCAATGACCGCCCCGAGGATTTTTATCGCGGCTTTCCATGGCACCCCCACCGCGGGATCGAAACGATCACCTATGTTCTGGCCGGATCGGTCGATCATGGTGACAGCCTTGGCAACACCGGCACCCTGCGCGGCGGCGATGTGCAGTGGATGACGGCGGGGTCGGGCATTCTGCATCAGGAAATGCCGAAAGGGAACGCCAAGGGCCAGATGCACGGCTTTCAGCTTTGGGCGAACCTGCCCGGCAGCCTGAAAATGACAGCGCCACGCTATCAGGACGTGAAAGGCACCGACATTCCGCAAATCACCGATGATGACGGCTCTATCGTCAAAGTCATCGTCGGCTCGTTCTGGGGCCAGACCGGCCCGGTCGATGGCATCGCCGCTGATCCGCAGTATCTGGATATCTTCGTGCCCGCCGGCCTGCGCAAGACGTTCAAGATCGACACCTATCGCCGCGCCTTTGCCTATGTCTTTGAAGGCTCGGGCAACTTTCGCGATGCAGCCAGCCCCAAAGGCGTGTTGCTGGAAAAGGAAGTGATGGGACAAGAGGTCAACATCCGCGATCTGTCGGGCGACCGCACGCTGGTGCAGTTCGGCACCGGCGATGAGGTAACGGTTCAGGCCGGGCCAAAGGGCATCCGGTTTCTGCTGATCTCGGGCGCGCCGATTCAGGAACCGGTGGCGTGGCACGGGCCGATCGTGATGAACACCCAGGCCGAATTGCAGCAGGCGATGGCCGATCTGCGCAACGGCACTTTCATCAAGCCGGCGCATTAGCGCGCGGCAAGCCGGCGCATTGGCGGGCCCGCGCAAACGCCCGCTTGCCCACCCCCGCCGCCGGGCGCTAAAGTCCGTCGGCAGGGAGCAAACAATGCGCGCTACATTCCGATTTCACCTGACAGCGGCCCTGATTGCGCTTGGCGCTGTATCGGGCTGCGCCACGCCGCCCCGCATCGACACCCCGGCGCTGGCCGCAGCAACCGGCCCCAAACCGGTGATCCTGCCGCTGGATGAGGTGATCGCCAGCGCCCAGACCACGGGTGCAGCACTTGCCGCGCAGGGCGACCTTGGCGCCCGCGCCGCGCGCCTGCGTGCCCGTGCGGCCGGGATGCGGGGTGCTGTGCTTGACCCCGAGACCTCCGCGCGCCTGACCGATGCCGCTGGCGGCTGACCAAGGCTTGCGTTGCAAGCCCGCGCCTGTCGCGCTAACAGTCGGCCCGAACGTGCCCCTGCTGGGCCAAAGCGACGGAGATCACGATGCCCGCCCCCCTGCGACTTGGTCTGGCCGGACTTGGCACTGTTGGTATAGGTGTCGTGAAAATCGTGCAGCGCCACGCGGATCTGATCGCCGCCCGCGCCGGGCGCAGGGTTGAGATTACCGCCGTATCTGCCCGCGACAAAACGAAAAACCGCGGCGCCGACCTGTCTGCCTATGCCTGGGAAACCGATCCCGTGGCCCTTGCCCGCCGCGATGATGTGGATGTTTATATCGAGGTGATGGGCGGCCATGACGGCCCCGCGAAACTATCAACCGAAGCCGCCATCGCCTCGGGCAAGGATATCGTCACCGCCAACAAGGCCTTGCTGGCGCATCACGGCCACGCGCTGGCACTGACTGCCGAAAAGGCAGGCCGCGTGATCCGCTTCGAGGCGGCGGTTGCGGGCGGCATTCCGGTGATCAAGGCGCTGACCGAGGGTCTGGCCGGAAACCAGATGCGCCGGGTGATGGGGGTGATGAACGGCACCTGCAACTATATCCTGACGCGGATGCAATCGGCGGGCCTGCCCTACGCGCAGGTGTTCGAGGAAGCGCGCACGCTTGGCTATCTGGAGGCAGACCCGAACCTTGACGTGGGCGGCATAGATGCGGGCCACAAGCTCAGCCTGCTGGCCGCCATCGCCTTTGGCACGCAAGTCAGCTTTGACGCAGTGGAACTGGAAGGCATCGGCGCGATCAGCATCGACGACATCCGCCACGCCGAAGACATGGGCTACCGCATCAAGCTTCTGGGGGTGGCGCAGATGACCGGGCGCGGGCTGGAGCAGCGCATGACCCCCTGCCTTGTGCCCGCAGACAGCCCGCTGGGCCAGTTGCAGGGCGGCACCAACATGGTGGTGCTGGAAGGCGACGCTGTGGGCCAGATCGTGCTGCGCGGTGCGGGGGCGGGCGAAGGTCCCACCGCCAGTGCCGTGATGTCTGATGTGATCGACATTGCGCGCGGGGTGCGCCTGCCGACGTTCGGGCAGCCCGCCGTTGGCCTTGTGCGCCCCGTGGCGGCACAGGCGGCAACCCCGGCACCGTGGTATATGCGCATGACATTGCTGGATAAACCGGGCGCACTAGCCAAAATCGCAACCGCGCTTGGCGACGCCGGAATTTCCATCGACCGGATGCGCCAGTATGGGCACCAAGGCGCACATGCCCCGGTTCTGATCGTGACGCACAAAGCCACCAACGCCGACATTGCCGACGCAATGTCACGCTTTGGCGCAACGGGCGTGCTGGTCGGCGACCCCGTCGCGATCCGTATCGAAGAGGTCTGACGCGCGTTGATCGCTTGTGCGGGCGTTAGCGCCACCAGACTTGCCGCCCGCCCCCGACACAGGCTAGGTGAAGGCGAAACACAATCAGGAAGCGCCAGATGAACAGAGCCAGTGAATTTCAGGACCGACTGCTGTCTCTGGGCCTTGCCCGCGTGTCCGAGGCGGCGGCGTTGGCCTCGGCGGCGCTGATCGGGCGCGGCGATGAAAAGGCCGCCGATCAGGCTGCGGTCAACGCGATGCGCGATCAGCTGAACCTTCTGGATATCGCGGGCGTCGTCGTCATCGGCGAGGGCGAGCGGGACGAGGCCCCGATGCTGTTCATCGGCGAAGAGGTCGGCACCGGCAACGGCCCGGCGGTCGACATCGCGCTTGATCCCTTGGAAGGCACAACGCTGACCGCCAAGGATATGCCCAATGCGCTGACCGTCATAGCGATGGCACCGCGCGGCACGCTGCTGCATGCGCCCGATGTCTATATGGAAAAGCTGGCCATCGGGCCGGGATTCGCGAAAGATACGGTGACGCTGGCGATGTCGCCCACCGAACGGATCACGGCTTTGGCAGCGGCCAAGGGCTGTGCCGCGCGCGACATTACGGTCTGCGTTCTGGAACGCCCCCGGCACGAGGCGTTGATTGCCGAAATCCGGTCAACCGGGGCAGCGATCCGGTTGATCACCGATGGTGACGTCGCGGGCATCATCCACTGCGCCGAGGCGCAGGTCACGGGCATCGACATGTATATGGGATCGGGCGGCGCGCCCGAAGGTGTGCTGGCTGCGGCGGCGCTGAAATGCATGGGCGGGCAGATCTACGCGCAACTTCTGTTCCGCAACGATGATGAACGCGGCCGCGCCCGACGCGCCGGAATAACTGATCTGAACCGCATCTACACGCGCGACGATCTGGTGACGGCGGATGTGATCTTTGCAGCCACAGGTGTGACGCAAGGTTCGATCCTGAAGGGCATCCAGACCGAGCCGGGGTGGGTCACGACCGAAACCCTGCTGATGCGGTCTAAAACCGGATCGGTGCGGCGGATGACCTACCGCAGCCCGGTCAAGTGAACACCGGGCGCGCTCCTCAAGCCTTGTGGCTTTCCTCGCTTGGGTGCCGCGCGCCGCAAGCGATGAAAGCACGAAAGGGCTTGAAGAGCGGCCCGCGTTGCTGAGTCTGGGCGCATGGATCAACCCGCATTTCTTGGCGTGACAGCGTCCCTGACCGGCCGACGCTGGATGGGCCCCACGGCGCTGGAGGACCGCCTGTCCGAAGCGATTGCGCAAGAGACGCGCCTGCCCCTTGCCCTGTGCCAGACCCTTGCCAAACGCGACGTGTCGCCTGCCGATGCAAAAGCGTACCTCACGCCCAGCCTGCGCGACCTGCTGCCAGACCCGCTCAGCTTGCGCGACATGGACCTTGCGGCGCGCCGCTTTCTGGCGGCTCTAAAAGCACGCCAGCGCATTGCGGTTTTTGGGGATTACGATGTCGATGGCGGCGCGTCCTCAGCCCTGCTTATGATCTGGCTGCGGGCCATGGGGCATGATGCGACCCTTTACATCCCGGACCGGATCGACGAAGGCTATGGCCCCAACGAGCCCGCGATGGCCGCCCTTGCCGCGCGCCACGACCTGATCGTTTGCGTCGATTGCGGCACCTTGAGCCACGCCCCGATTGCCGCCGCGAAAGGCGCGGATGTCATCATTCTGGACCATCACCTCGGCGCGGAGACCTTGCCTGCAGCCCTTGCCATCGTGAACCCGAACCGGCAGGACGAGGATGGCTCCCTTGCGCATCTGTGTGCTGCATCTGTCGTCTTCCTGATGCTGGTCGAGGCGAACCGCCAGTTGCGCGCAGGCGGGATCACCGGCCCCGACCTGATGGCGCTGCTGGATCTGGTGGCGCTGGCAACGGTCGCCGATGTGGCGCCGCTGATCGGGGTCAACCGCGCCTTCGTGCGGCAGGGCCTCAAGGTCATGGCGCGGCGCGAACGCACCGGCCTTGTGGCTCTGGCCGATGTGGCGCGGATGGACACGGCCCCCACCACCTATGCGCTGGGCTTCATCCTTGGGCCGCGCATCAACGCGGGCGGGCGCATCGGGCAGGCCGATCTTGGCGCGCGGCTTCTGGCAGCGTCAGACCCGGCTGAGGCGGCCTCCATCGCAGCCCGGCTTGACATGCTGAACACCGAGCGGCGCGAGATCGAGGCTGCGGTACGCGCCTCGGCCCTGACTCAGGCCGAAGAGCGCGGCTTTGACGCGCCCATGGTCTGGGCGGCGGGCGAGGGTTGGCATCCGGGTGTCGTGGGCATTGTCGCGGCGCGGTTGAAAGAGGCGGCGCACCGCCCATCGGTCGTGATCGGGTTTGACGGCGATATCGGTAAAGGCTCGGCCCGATCGGTCAGCGGCGTTGACCTGGGGGCTGCGGTGCAACGGGTCGCGGCCGAAGGGCTTTTCGAGAAAGGCGGCGGTCACAAGATGGCGGCGGGGCTGACCGTCACCCGCAGCAATCTTGATGCGGCGATGGCGCGCCTGTCGGAGCTTTTGGCGAAACAGGGGGCCGGGGCGGGCGGCCCCTCAGACCTGCGCATCGACGCTTTGCTGATGCCAGGCGCGGCCACGACGGCGCTTGTCGAACAGATCGAAGAGGCAGGGCCGTTCGGTGCATCGTCGCCCGCGCCCCGTTTTGCCTTTGCCGATCAGGCCGTCAGTGCGCGCCGGATGGGCGAAAACCACCTGCGGATCAGCTTTGGCGACGGGTTGGGCCCGAAACTGGAAGCGGTGGCCTTTGGCGCGTTTGACGGGCCCCTTGGCCCAGCGCTGGAAAACGCGGGCCACCGGCGCTTTCATCTGGCCGGACGGCTGGAGATCAACACCTATGGCGGGCGTTCCAAGGTGCAGCTTCGGCTTGAAGATGCCGCCCAAGTGGGAACCCAGAACTGATTTGCGCTCCGTTCCATGCCAAGATTTCCTCTTGCGAAGCACGGCACGGCGAATTACAGAACCTCAGCACTGGCCCGTTCGTCTATCGGTTAGGACACCAGGTTTTCAACCTGGGAAGAGGGGTTCGACTCCCCTACGGGCTGCCACTTACTTTTGATTTCCTTTGAAAATCAGTGCCTTACGTCGATTTTCCGTCTCACTGGTCAAATTCAGTGCAGAAGGTGGGACGCTTTAGTCCTATTTCTGTTCTCCACCCAGCGTCTTGAAAGCGGCTTCAGCTCGGGTTCTTTGGCTTGCGGCCTTAGTATAAAGCGTGACCTCTTTCGAGGTCTGGTGGCCATTGATCGCCATGATTTCAAACTCGGTGCGGCCCAACTCGGCCAAGCGCGCCGCTGCGGCCTTACGCAGGCCGTGGACGCTGCAATGGGGTAGCCCCGCCTTGTCGCACCATTCGCGGAAACGGTTTCCAAATCTGTTGTCAGTGTAGGGGCGTAGAAGGCGGGCGACCGGCCAGGGCGGCGGTGGGAATATAGGCGCCAGAGGCGCTACGGCCAATCTGCCCCTGCAACTCCTGGCAAACTTCCCGCTCGAAACCGGCTTGCGACCAGTCGCCCGTGATCTGCGCATGGGCAACACGGCTCAGGGAGTAGGACCGTTCGGCCAGCGCGATAGCGGGAAGGCCCATGCGGCCGCGTGCGGCGGGCTGTACTGCGCTTCTCGAGGACATATTGTCCAGGATAGAACACTGGAAAGCATCCACGGACATTCCGTCCGTGATGGCGGTTTCCACGTCCTTGGCCGGCACGTTGAAATTGCGGCCCGAGGCCGAGATTTCGGACGCACGGCGGCGTTCGGTGTTGACGGAATCGGCCGCCGGTGCGAGCTGGAGTTGCCTTCTGGTGTGTCTGACAGCCGCACAATGGCGCGGCCTCGGCGTCCCTCGACTTGGGCGGAAACAACCGTCCCAACCATCGGGTCCACGTCCCGCCGATGATCCTTGAGGACCGGGGCAGATCCGCTGTTGAGCCTGAGCAGGTCAACTTCACTCGGATCATGCCCCAAACCTCATAGGCCGGTCCCATCGGGGTATTCCGAAAGACCGGAATTTCACTCGAGAACGACAGACGGACCAGCCGACCCCCGTCCTCGACTCTCGCATCAGCCAGAACTTGCGAGCCGAAAGCGGGGGTTTTCAAATCTGCAAACCGCTGGTGCGCCATGGCTCAGGCGTCCTTTCTCAGGGACGCCCTGCCCCCTTCTATATGGGCGGCCAATTCGGCAATGGCGGCCGGACAGAAACCGAAAAGCGGCGCACCATCCTGTTCCGCCACGGCGACAAAGTAATTCAGGCGGGACTCGCTATCACTCACCCCACCCCGCGCCCCGCGCCGGTCCAGACGATAGACCACAAGCGCGCCAGGACCACGCGAAAGGGCGGCGGCGATCTGGTCCGGGGCGTCCCGCAAGAGGTCGAGGGAGTCCTGGGATTTCAGGCCCGCGCCGTGAACTTCCCGAACCAGGACGGCCAAACAGGCCGCCACGACATAAGACCGGACGAACTGTGCGGCCGTTGGCAGGGTTGCGGTGGTGGTATGGGCGTTCATTGGGCGGTTTCCTTTCAAGGGTTCGAAATTTGGCGGGGGCGGGCGCGGGCAGGCGGTCATTCTGTCACCCGCCGTCACTCAGGAAAGCGCGGACAGCGGGGGTGTCCCGCCACCGAAACCCCGCGAAAGTCATGATTCCGCTGGATTTCACCTTACGAATTCCACGGGCCAAAAGGTCCTTCTGCAACGCCGCGCGACTTGCCCGTGATCCGTCAGCCTGGGCGAGGCGCGCGCCGGTCCAGTCCGCATACCAGGCGGAAAAGATGCGGAAAAAATCCTGCGTAGGGGTGCGGCGGTAATCCCCCACGAAAGTAAGGGGCTGCATAAGTAGAGGTTTCTCGGCAAGATGCATGAGGAGATTTTGAATGAAGACAAGCAGATACACAGAAGCTCAGATCCTTGCGATCCTGCGCCAAGCCGAAGGCGGTGTGCCGGTGGCCGAGCTTTGCCGTGAACAGGGCATGAGCAATGCGTCGTTCTACAAATGGCGGGCGTAGTATGGAGGCATGGACGCTTCCTTGGTCAGCCAGATGAAGGCGATGGAAGATGAGAACCGGTGCCTGAAGCGGATGTATGCGGACCTCAGCATGCAGGCGGATTTGCTTAAAGAGGCCCTCGGAAAAAAGTAACACGGCCATCTCAACGCCGGGCGATGGTCGAGAATGCAGTGGCGCGACGCGGGGCAAGTATCGCCCTGGCCGGTAGGGCTTTCGGGGTCAGCGAGACCTGCTATCGCTATGGCCCGAAGTTGCGGGCCGAGAACGAAGAGATCGCCGATCTGCTGACCGGTTTGACCGACGCCCGCAAAACCTGGGGGTTCGGCTGTGTTTTCTGCACCTACGCAACCTGAAGAGCCATCCGTGGAACTACAAACGGGTTTATCGGATTTACTGCGAGCTTGGACTGAACTTGCGGATCAAACCGCGTAGACGGCTGAAGAGGGACAAACCCAACGTGCTGGCTGTGCCAGAAGCTCCAAATGTTACTTGGTCCATGGACTTCATGGCGGATCGGCTTGGGGATAGCAGGGCATTCCGGCTGCTGAACGTGCTGGAAAACTTCAATCGTGAAGGGCTTGGGATCAAAGTTCATTTCTCGCTGCCCGCCGATTGCGTCATTCGCAGCTTGGACAGGATCATCGAATGGCGCGGCAAGCCTGGCACCATTGGGGTCGACAATGACCCCGAATACATCAGTGAAGAGCTGATGAAATGGGCTTCGAGTCATGGGGTTACCATCCAGCATATCCAACCCGGCCAGCATCGGCAAAACGCCTACATCGAGCGCTACAACAGCACCGCCCGACACGAAGGGCTGGCCAATACATCATCGAAACCATCGATGAGGCTCAGGATTTCGCGACACGATGGCTCTGGACTTACAACAACGACCGCCCCAACATGGGCATCGGCGGCATCACACCCGCCATGAAACTGAAAATGGCCGCGTGAATTCTACGAACGCACCCCGCTAAAAATGGGGGAACTACCAAGCCAGCCCCCTACGGGTTGCCAGTTTCCTGAAACAATTGTGATCCGGCTGGTGCTAATGGGCGCGCGGGGAACCTTGTGGTGCCTTGCACGCCCATGCAAAGCCGCTAGACTGATCCAAATAGTGTCAGGAGATTTCACCGTGTTCATTCGTTTGCGTCGATTTGCCAGCATCGCTGCGGCCTGTGCCGGACTTGCCGAACCCGCCATGGCCGCCACCTGCGGCAATTCGTCGGGTGGGTTCGAGGCGTGGAAGCCGGCAATGGCGCGCGAGGCGGCGGCTCAGGGCGTGGGTGAACGCGGCATCGCGGCCTTGATGGGGGCAAGCTACGCCACCAAGACAATCGCTGCCGACCGCAACCAGAAAAGCTTCAAATATTCGCTGTCAAAGTTCCTGCAGGTGCGCGGATCGGATGCGATCATCTCGCAGGGGCGCAAACGGATGGCGCGAAATCCGGGGTTTTACAAGGGGCTGGAGCAAGCCTACGGCGTGCCCTCAGGGGTGATCCTTGCTGTGCACGGCATGGAAACCGGCTTTGGCAATTACATGGGCGACAGCAATGTCGTGTCTGCGATCTCTACGCTGGCCTATGACTGCCGCCGGACCGAGTTTTTCACCGGGCACCTTTTGGCCGCCTTGGTTCTGGTGGACCGTGGCACGATCACAACCAAGACCATCGGAGCGCGGCATGGCGAGGTCGGGCATACCCAGTTCCTGCCCGGCAACGTGCTGCAATACGGCGTTGATGGCAACGGTGACGGTCGGGTTGATCTGGCCAATGAGGCTGACGCGCTTGCCTCCACCGCCAATTTCTTTGCCCGGAAGGGCTGGCGCCCGGGTGCAGGCTACCAAGAGGGCGAGCAGAATTTCGAAGTGATCAAACAGTGGAATGCGGCAACCGTCTATCAGCAAGCAATTGCGCTGATGGCTGCAAAAATCGAGCCCTGAACGCCTTTTTCTTCTTGCAGACCGGTGCAGAGTGCCCTAATTCCCCGGCACTGCGCTGGCCCGTTCGTCTATCGGTTAGGACACCAGGTTTTCAACCTGGTAAGAGGGGTTCGACTCCCCTACGGGCTGCCAGATCAACTTCGATTGCCGGGTTTTGACGTGAGGCGCAGTTACTTGCGGTCGTGGCTTGGCTACCCTTCGAACAAAACGGCCCGTCCGCGCCCGGCATGTTTGGCGGCGTAAAGCGCGTTATCGGCGTCCTGGTGCATCTGTTCCGCCTCGGGCACAGGATACAGGTCGGATGTCGTGATCCCGATGCTGGCGGAAATGGCGCACAGATTGCCCTCGAACGGCATCGGCACGATCAGTCGTTCGATAATGCGGTTTGCGATGGCGACGATTTGCGCCTGTGGCACGGTGCCGGGCAGCAGGATCACGAATTCGTCGCCGCCCACGCGCGCCACCGTATCACCCGAGCGCGTTTCTTCGACCATGATGCGGGCGACCTCGCACAGCACATGATCGCCTGCGGCATGGCCCAGCGTGTCATTCACCGCCTTGAAGAAATCTAGGTCGATGTGCAGCAGCGCAAATGCATCGCGCCGGTTCAGGGTTTGCGTCACCGCCATGTCAAGCGCGCGGCGGTTGCGCAGGCCACTTAACGTGTCGGTCAGGGCCTGTTCTTCAGCCTCGGTCTTCTGGCCCTCAAGGCGTTGGTTCAACTGGCGCAATTCGTCCATGACGGCAGCCTTCACTTCGACCAGATACAACAGCTCCACCGCAAGATCCGTTGCGGCGAAATCACTGTCGGTCAATGCGTGCTGGCCCACCGCATCAACGATACCGATCCCGAACGACAGGTTGACAAGCGCACCTTTCCCGCCGGCAAGCGGAATGGCGATGCCCCGGAAGCCGGGCCCGTCGTCATCGCGCAGCGCCAGATGCAGCCGTTCGCCCGCGCGATGCAAAAGGCCGGTCATGTTCGTGATATTGCCAGGCTTGCGCAACACGAAGGTTTCGAAAAACCGCTGCCCGATCAACGCAGCGTCGCCTGCAATCTTGCGCAGGGTCGGACCGGTTGCGGTGATGTGGCCGGTCGCAGACAGACAGACGTGGAATGGCATCAGCCTGTCCAGCATCGGGCCATCAAGGGTGAAGGTTTGCGCCGAAACCTGACCGCCATCCATCGTGTCACCCTGTTGACGTGCCAAGTTCAAACCGGTTCCCCTCGTGATAGGACAGGTCGGGAATGCTGATCGCAATCACTTCGGCCCCGTCCCGCGTGCCCTGATGCTCCAGCACAACCAGCGCACCATAGTCATCGGCCATCACGCGCAAAAGCCCCAGAAACACGAATCCTGCCCCCGCTATCGGCGACCGGCAGGTCAACGTAAAATAATCCGGCGTATGATCGCGCACCCGCAGTTCCGGCAACGTAAGCTCCGGCACAGCCAGACGGGCGCGGCCCTGCAAATCTTCCAGCGAGTGCAGAAAATCAGTGAAATTCACCCCGCCGAACCGCAACAGACGGCGCAACGAGGCTACCGCCGGATCGGACACGAGGTAGGTGCCCAGATCTTCCAGCACCGTTTCGCGCGGGCGTTGCAAGACAACCACGATGCTTTCGATCACACGATCCGTAACCCCCGGCTCATAGTCGAAAAGCGATTCAAAGGTCTCGGACGCAAGGTCCGCCTGACGCGCCACAGCGGACCAGCACGCGGCACCGTAAGTGTCGCGCACGAAACATTGGATCGACTTGTTTATCAGTCCGTGCATATCCCGACCTTACCGAATCCGGGGCAGTCTGGACACAAACAGTTAACAAATGTCCTACGACATAGCTGGCGCCTAGAAATCGGTCGGAACGCCGCCTTCCTGTTTGCGGCGGGCGACAAAGCGCGCGAGGTCCTCACGGTGATCGCCGTTCATCGGCGGGGCTTCGAATTCGGCAATGATCTGCTTGTAGATGCGGTGCGCACGTTCCGGTGTCCAATGCGCGCCGTCGATCTGCCAAGCCTCGTAATTGCGCCAATCCGAAACAAATGGCGCGTAAAATGCAGTTGAATAACGGTCCTGCGTGTGCTGGCAACCGAAATAGTGCCCGCCGGCCCCGACCTCGCGGATTGCATCAAGGGCGATGTCGTCGTCGGTGGTTGCAAAGGTCGCCTCTTCGAAATAGCGCTGGATCATCTGCAGCACTTCGCAATCCATCACGAATTTTTCCGGGCTGGCGATAAGACCACCCTCCAGCCAGCCCGCCGCGTGATAGACCATATTCGATCGGCTTTGCACGGCGGCCCAAAGGCTATTCGATGTTTCCCACATTGCCTGCCCGTCCGGCACGTTGGCCGCACAGACGCCCGAAGACCGCAGCGGCAGTTTGTAGAACCGCGCAAGCTGGCCGGTCATCTGCGTTGCGCGCATGTATTCGGGAGTGCCAAAGGCAGGTGCACCCGATTTCATATCAACGTTCGAGGTAAAGGTGCCAATTGCCACCGGGCACCCCGGATTGATGTATTGCAGCAGCGCAATCGCGGCGAGGCCTTCGGCAATGCTCAAAGCCACCGCCCCCGCCATCGTGACCGGAGCCATAGCACCCGCCAGAGTGAACGGCGTCACCACCACCGGCTGCCCGCGCTTGGCCAGCCGCATGGCACCATCCAGCATCGGGAAATCGTGCTTCAGCGGGCTGACCGAGTTGATGTTGGTATACATCCGGGGCTTGGCGTCGAATTCGGCGTGGGTCAGACCGGCGGCCAACCGCGTCATCTCCATCACATCCTCGACCCGTTCCGCGCCCAGCGAATAGGCATGCACGACCTTGTCGGTCAGGGTCAGCTTTTCATAAAGGCAATCCAGATGGCGGATGGCGGGGTGGATATCAATCGGCTCTACCGGATACCCGCCCGCAATATGGATGCAGTTGAAATACTGCGTCAGCTTGATGAATTCCTTGAAGGTTTCAAAATCACCGGACCGCTTGCCCCGCTCCAGATCCCAGGCGTTGGGAGGGCTGGAGACGTTGACGAACACCATATGCTTGCCGCCGATGATCAATTCGCGGTCGGGGTTGCGCGGCGTGATGGTGAAACTTTCAGGCGCGGTTTTCAGCATGTCCATCACGAAGGACTCGTCCATCCGGACGTTGGTGCCGTTCACAATGCAGCCCGCTTTTTTCAGATATGCCACGGCGTCGGGGTTCAGGAATTCGATCCCGATTTCGGACAATATCCGCATTGCACCACGATGAATGGCCATCACGCCGTCCATGTCGATGGGCTCGGTGGGGCGGTCGGGGTTGACGGGAACGCGCCAGGGCATCTGGTCGATGATCGCGGTTCCGGCGCGCTGCTGGTTTCCGGCGCGGCCACCGGCGCGGCGTTTACGGGCGGGTTCGTCGCTCATGGCGGGTCCTTGGATGCAAAGCGGTTCAGCTTTGGCCAAGATGCCGGAAAGCAGGGGGCTGTGAACACTCAATTTCCGACGCAAATGCGTCGTTTTTGGCAGACGGCATGTCTCAGCCTTGGGCGATCCTGTCCAGCCATGCGGGCAGATGCCCGATATCGGGCAGAACGGCATCGGCGTGCGGGGCCAGATCGGCGTGTTCGGCCACCCCTGTCAACACGGCCACCACACGCATTCCGGCGGCACGGCCCGCCTCCAGATCATGCCGGCTGTCGCCCACCATGACAACGCGCGCCGGATCAAGTGCGCAGTCGCGCGCAAAGGCCAGCAACATTCCCGGTGCAGGTTTGCCACCATGCCCCGAATCCGCACCTGCCACGAAATCGAAAAGCGGCAGCAACCCGAACGCCCCCAGATGCGCGCGGGCCGGGGCTTCGGTATCGTTCGTGGCCAGCCCGACCCGCAATCCGCGCGCACGAAATTCGGAGAACAGAGGCACAAGCGGCACTGCCTCGGTCATGGGCGCGGTGGCGGCCAGCATATTCATGTGATCGGTCAGTGCGGCCAGCGTCATGCCCGGCACCGCCGGATGGACGATCTGCGCGATCTGGGCCATTGTTGCGGCGATCACCGGGCTGTTCTTGACAAAAAGTCCGGTTGCCACGTCATAGCCCAGCAGATTTGCGGCCCTGTGCATCAGTGCGGCATCCAGCGCTAGCGTATCCAACAGTCTTGCGGTCCACCCGCCCCAGCTTTTGCGGAAATCAAACAGAGTTCCGTCCTTGTCAAAGATCAATCCGTCTATCATGTCCAATGCACCGCTTCGCCGCCGGGCAGGGTCTGGCGCGCCTGCATCGGTGCGCCGTAAGGCAGGTTTTCGGCATCGCAAAAGGCAATCACCCAGGCATCGTCGGTCAGCAAGAACTCCAGCACCGCGCCCAGAAACACCGGATCGCGCGCGCCCGCGGCCAGATCTTGCGACCCCGATCCGCTGGCTGCCATGAAGGCGCCAAGCACCTCGTCCTGCCCCAACATCCAGCCCAGCGCCCTTAACGCCAGCGTTTCGGCGGGTTCTTGCCTGTTCATACGCTTTGTCCCCAGTTCCATCCCTTTTCCAGTAGCTTAGACCTCAATTATCTTAACTTCTAGAAAGGAAATCTTAACCAAATCACTCGCAGACTGACGGGTGAGAGCACAAGGGTAAAGCAGGTAGTCGTCCGTATGACCGGCAAGGTCCTTATCATTGATTCCGTTGCGATCAACCGAATCGTGCTCAAGGCTCGATTGCGGGAGGCGTTCTATCTGCCGGTCGTCGCGGCCGACGTGGTGGCTGGATTTCGGCTGGCGGTCGCGGAACGTCCTGATGCGATCCTTCTCGATCTTGATTTGCCTGACGAGGTCGGTCTGGGTTTATTGAATGACCTCAGGGCCGATCCGCGGACCAACAGAATTCCGATCCTGATGATGTCGGCGCAAACCGATGCGGCGCAGCGGTTCAAGGCCTTGTCTTCAGGGGCCGACGATGTGCTGACGCGCCCGATCAACGAAGAAGCCTTGCTAGCCCGTCTGCGCCATTTGGCGCGCCTGCGCGACGAAGCAGCAGAGTTTGAATCGCCCACTGGTCAGCCCGTTCTGGCCGGACTGGCCGAAAACGCACCGGAATTTATCGTTCCTGGCTGTCTTGCGCTGATCACCGACCGCCCCGATGCAGCCGCACGGATGCGGCGCGAACTGGCAGGCACGCTGCCCGATCATGTGGCCCTGATGACCCGGGCAGAGGCGTTGGCCGATCCGGCAAGCGAAGACTGCGCCGACGTATATGTGATCGACGAAGATCTGGGCGGCCCGGGGGGCGGGCTGCGGCTGATGTCGGATCTGCGCAGCCGGGCAGGAAGTCGTCATTCGGCGGTCTGCATCCTGCGGCGGCCCGAAAACAATGGCAGCACGGCCGTCGCCTTTGATCTTGGTGCAGACGATGTGACCGAAACCACGCGTGCGGTTCCCGAACTTGCCTTGCGACTGCGTCGTCTGATGGGGCGCAAGCAAACCGCCGACCGCCGCCGTGCCGCCGTGCAAGACAATGTACGGCTGTCGTCGATTGATGAGTTGACCGGGCTTTTCAACCGCAGACACGCCCTGCCCCGTCTGGCGACGATTGCAGCCGAAGCTGCGGCGCAAGCCCAAAGCTATTGTGTGATGGTGGTGGATCTTGACCGGTTCAAGGCGGTGAATGACCGGTTCGGCCATGCAGCGGGCGATCTTGTGCTGGAAGACGTGGCGCGTCGCCTGTCTGATAACGTGCGTGACTGCGATCTTCTGGCCCGGATCGGCGGTGAGGAGTTTCTGATCGGCCTGCCCGACACCTCGTTGTCAGAAGCGCAGGATATCGCGGATCGTTTGCGCAACGCCGTTCATCAGCAGAAGTTCGAATTGCCAAACGGCATCGCGCTCAGCGTCACCGTGTCGATCGGGCTTGCTATCAGCGAATCCCGATCGGGTGAGGCTGCGGCCGATGTGATCGAACGCGCCGACCGCGCGTTGATGCAGGCCAAATCGGCAGGACGCAACACCGTCACGATCAGCCGTGTTGCGGCCTGATCGGTCTGGTGTTCTGCTTTGTGGCCACTCTGGGGTCTGATCCGTCTTGGACCTGATCGGCTTGCGGTCTGATGGTATGCGGTCGGATCAAAAGCAGCATATCATTGCTCCGGGCCGGATGTCGCATACGGCCATCTTGGCACTTGGCAATTTGCCTTTGGCCCGGTGAACTGGCCCCGGCGTCCGGAGCGTCAGCGATTTTTGGCGGCGCGGCGTGACAAGGCCTCTTCCAGACGGTCGGCAAAGGCCGCGCGCTCTTGTGGCGTCATCGTCTGAATACGGTTCAGGATCAGGGTGCGACCCAGAGCCTGACGGTCTGTGATCCGCGCGGTCTGACGGCTGATCACGTCCTGCAGCGTCGATGCGTCAAAAGGTTCGGCCCGAAGCACCGCCAGAAGCGACGCAATGTCGGCACGGATTTCCTCGCGCGATTTGCGGAAATCCGGGGTCTGCTCGAAAAACGCGCGCCGCAAGGCTTTGCGATCGGCGTCGCTGAGCGCATCGCTGAACGGCCCAAAGCCAAGATCCCGCACCATCCGGTCGCGCGGGACAGGTCCGTCATGGCGGATCACAGCACCCACAACCACCCCGGCCACCGCCAAATTGAGCGCCAGCGACACGCCCAGAGCCCAGCGCATCCAGCGCCGGGGGGGAGTATGTGGTGGGGTTATCGGGGGGTGGGCATCACTCATCTCTTAGCCTTCCGTCAGAAAATCATCGGTGCCGGGAATCAGATCAACCTCATCAAGCGGCACTTCGGTCATAAAGAGCCCGGTCATCGCGGCGACCGGCGCTGGCTGCGCAAAGCCGAGCCAGATGCCCGCAAGAGTTGCAGTGCCAAGCCCGGCCACGCCCAGACGACCGCCCAGCGCACCCATGAAATCGCTTATGCGTGCCGCAAGACCGCGCGGCGCAGTGACGATAGCGGGTGAAACAACGGCGCGCGGCTGGTGTGCCAGCGCATCTTGCAGCACCCGCGCCATCAGCGCATCGGACGGGGCCGGAGCCTGCGCCCGCGCTGTGGCCAGAAGATCATCCAGACCCATCATGTCATTCCCTTCGCGTGCCATCTCAGACCCCTTCCCCGTCATATCCCAATGCCTCGCGCTGCCCCGCCAACAGGGCCGCCAACGCTCGCTTTCCGCGCGCCGTCAGACTTTCCACAGCCTCGACGCCGATGTCCATCACCGCCGCGATCTCGGGGTTGGAAAGCCCCTCCAGATGCCGCAGAATCACGGCTTGACGCTGGCGTTCGGGCAGTTCGGCAAGGGCTGCCTCAAGCGCCGCCATGCGGTCCGCCTCGATCAGGCCCGCCACTGCCCCGGCGGCATCGTCAGCCACCTCGGGCGCATCGTCCAGCGGCGTGGCACGGCGGCGCTGGCGCAACCGCAACCGGTCGGTGCACAGGTTGGCCGCCACCCGGTAAAGCCAGGTCGACACCTGCGCCTCGCCCGACCGCCAGCCCGGCGCCATGCGCCAAAGCCGCAGCATCGCCTCTTGCGCCACATCCTCGGCTTCGGCCCGGTCGGCCAGCATCCGCGTGGCATAGCCCAGAACCCTTGGGGTCATGCGCTGCGTCAGCGCATATGCCGCAGCCCTGTCCCCCTTGGCGTAAAGGTCCAGCAGCGCCTCGTCCGAGACATCGGGCAGTGCATCGAAAGCCATGTCCATCCTGCCTCGGGCGTAGCGCAATTCGGGTCGGTCGCAAAGCCCCGTCCGGCGCGATGCCGGACGGGGCGCTGCACTCAGTTTGCGGGGGCGTCGGTTGCATCCGCATCATCCGCACCGCCGCCGTGTTTGCCACGGTGCCCGCGATGTTTCATCATCATCGCTTTTGCGGCATCGACTTCGGCCTGGCTCAGCGCGCCGTCCTTATCTGTGTCGACACGGGCAAACATCCTTGCCGCGCGGTCGGGCGCGGCGGTAGCTTCGGCCATTGTCAGCTTGCCGTCGCCATCGGCGTCCTGAAGTTTCAGCATTTTGGCCGCGCGCTCATCCGAGCGGGCTTTCATGCGGGCCTGCATCCGGGCGGTGCTCATGGCCGACAATTCATCAACCGACAGGATACCGTCGCCGTTGGTATCGGCGGCAGTAAGGCGCGCAGTGTGAAAGGCGGTGATCTCGTCTTGCGTGATCTTGCCATCCTTGTTTGCGTCGATCTCGGCAAAGTTCAGCATCGGCATGCCGCCCGCTTCGCGACCATCAGGGCCGCCGCGTCGGTCAGCCATGGCCGCAGTCGAAAGGGTCGCCGCCGATACGGCAACGACGGTAAGGGCCGAAAGGAAAGTGCTGCGTTTCATTCTTCGTCTCCGGTTGCGCAAGGCCTGTTTGACTTGCTTCATGGCAGACAAACGGTCCGCTCTGCACATTCCGTCGCAGAAAGTCGCGACATCGCGACGCGGTGGCGTTCTGGCCCCTAAACAAGGGCAGCCAAAGGCGCTATGGGCAGAGGGCAACGCCCGGAAAGTTCAAGATCATGACCGCAGCCCTTATAGAAGACGACCGCCCCCTGCGCACCGCCATGCTGCGCGGCTGGCGCGGGTGTTGCCCCAATTGCGGAACAGGCCCGCTGATGCGCGGCTATCTGAACGTGCGTCAAAGCTGTGCGGTCTGCGGGCAGGAATTGCACCACCACCGCGCTGATGACGGCCCGGCCTACCTTACGATCCTGATCGTGGGGCATCTGATGGCACCGCTGATCCTGTGGTTCTTCGTGCGCTACCGGCCCGACCCGTGGGTTCTGACCGCGATCTTTTCGGTCGGCACGGTGGCGTTGTCGCTTTATCTGCTGCCACGCCTGAAGGGTGCGCTGATCGGTATTCAATGGGCGAAACGGATGCACGGCTTCGGCTCCGGCAATGACTGACACGCCCGAGGTCCGCCCTGCCGCCACGATCGTATTGTGGCGCAGGCACGGCGGCGAGGCGCAGGTGCTGATGGGCCAGCGCGGCGCTGCGGCGGTGTTCATGCCGTCGAAATACGTCTTTCCGGGCGGCGGGGTCGATATGGGCGATGCGGGGATTGCCTTTGCGCGCCCGCTGTCGGCTTTGTGCACGCAAAGACTTTCAGGCGAGGTCACACCGCAGACCCTTGCCGCCGCAGCGATCCGCGAACTTTATGAGGAAACCGGGCTGGCGCTTGGCCGATCCGCCGTCTGGCCCGATGCGCCGCAGGCATGGCAGGGCTTTGCCGCGCGGGGACTTTTGCCCGATGCAGGTGCGTTGCGGTTCATTTTCCGCGCCATCACCCCGCCCGGCCGCACCCGCCGTTTTGACGCGCGGTTCTTTCTTGCCGATGCGAATGCAGTGGCGGGCGACACCGAGGATTTCAGCGCAGCACAGGATGAACTTTCGCATCTGCACTGGATCGGCCTTGCGCAGGCGCGCGCGCTGGATCTGCCCTTTATCACCGAAGTCGTTCTGTCCGAGGTGGGGCAGATCCTGAACGGCGGGCCGGATGAGGGCGTGCCGTTTTTCGACAACTCCGGCCCCGTGCCCACCTTCCGCAGGCTTTAGGCGAACGCCACGATCAGCACGACCGACAGGCCCAGAAGCGCCATGCCCAGAACCTCGCGCGCTTTCAGGCGTTCGCGGAAAAAAAGCGTCGAGACAAGTAGCGTGAACACCAGTTCCACCTGCCCCACACTGCGCACATAGGCCGCATTCTGCAAAGCAAACGCGGTGAACCAGCCAAGCGATCCCAGCACCCCCGTCACCCCCACCGGCAGCGTTGCGCGCCATGCCGCCAGCACCCGCCCCAATTCACCCGGTTCGCGCCACCGCAGCCACGCAGACATGATCGCCGTCTGAAACGCCGTCACGCAAGCCAGCGCCAGCACCGCCCGGAACAGGGGGTCGTCATTGCCAATCTGCAACGTCGCCCCCCGGTAGCCGATGGCCGACACGCCGAAAAGCGCCCCCGCCAAAACGCCAAGCCCCATCGCCCGGCTGAAAAACCCGCGCAAGGCCCAGCCCCCTGCAGGGCGTGACAGCGCCAGAACCCCCGCCAGCCCGATCAGAATGGCAGCAAGGCCAAGGCCCGACACCGCCTCGCCCAGAAACAGCGCCGAAAACCCCGCAACCTGCACGGTTTCGGTTTTGGTGAACGCAATGCCCACCGCAAAACTGCGTTCGGAAAAAAGGGCGACAGTGCAGAAGGTGGCGATGATCTGGCTTAGCCCGCCGATTATTGCATAAAACCAGAATTCAGCGCCCAACGGCGGCAGGCTGTAGCCCCGCGTGGACATCAGCAGGGCCGCGCCCATGCTTGCCAACGGCACCGCAAAGAGAAACCGCGAAAAGGTGGCCCCGCCGGTTGAAAGCCCGATGCCCTTCAGCCGCTTTTGCAGGCCAAAGCGCAGCGTCTGCATGGCCGCAGCAGCAATCGTGACAATGACCCAAAGCTCCATCCCTGCGTGATGTCACGCAAGGCCCGCACTGTCCAGAAGGGCTGCCCCGGTGTCTTGAACCGGGGCCTTCCCGGACATCAGGGGATGTGGCACCGGATCTTTGCGGCGCACAAGGTAGGCCCGGAAAACCTGCGCGTAGCTGCGATAGACATAGGCTTCATTCAGGCGCAGGTAATGCTCGCGACGGGCGGCATAAAGGCCGGGCAGATCATACCACGCAACATCCGGGCTGCAGTGATGCACGGCGTGGAAGTTGTTGTTCAGAAACAAAATCGAAAGCGGCCCACGGTCTTCTACCACCACAGTGCGGGCGCGGGCGGCGTCATGCGCGCGATGCTCCAGAAAGGTGCGGATTTTCAACAACCCCTGCCCGATCCAGACCGCCGCAAGATAGGCCCACAGGGTCATCGGGGCCGCCCAGAGCCATGCCGCCACCAGCGCCACCCCCGCCAGATGCAGCAGCCAGTCGCGGCGCGCGCCTTTGTCACCGCGCAGCATCAACCGCGCCTCCGATACCAGAAAGAACGCGTTCCCGATCAACGGCCCCAGCACCATCCGCCCCAGAAGCGTGTTGTTGGCCAGAAGCGCCCAGCGCAGCGGGGCCGACACCCCTGCCCAGACGGCGGGATCAATGTAGTTCGATTCCGGGTCGTCATAGGGGTCGGTCAGATCGGGGTCGTGGTGGTGTTTCAGATGCAGATCGCGAAACCGGCCATAGGGAATGGTCAGCGTCAGGCCCGCAAACACCAGCGCTTCGTTCAGGCGACGGCTGGCGAAGGGATGGCCGTGCAAAACCTCGTGCTGAAGCGAGGAGAACTGAGCGACGGCGATGCCGGCAACGATCACGGCAAGCGGGGCGGAAAGGGTGTAAAGGCATGTCGTCGCAAAAGCCCAGATCAGATAGGTCGCCAGCGCCAGCCCAAAGGTGATCCATTCTATGCGGCGGGTCGGGCGGGGGCCTTCTTCAAGGCAGTCGGACGACATACGACACTTTCTTTGCGCAATGATTACAACGCTGTGAATACCATTTGCGCCGCCTGCCCGGAATCCTGTAGATAGGCAACATATCTTTACCTATGTTGTGAAAAGTCACCAAATGGCAGATATGATCGACAGGCGCGACCGTGCCACCCTGTTCCGCACCCGTCTGGCCGAGGCTATGGCGGCCCGCAAGATCAGCCAAAGCGCGCTGGCGCGGGCCACCGGGGTGGATCGCTCGACCATCTCGCAGGTTCTGACCGGCGACAAGCGCCTGCCCAATGCGCAACTGGCGGCTGACAGCGCGGCGGCGCTTGGCGTCAGTGCCGACTGGCTTTTGGGCCTGTCAGAGCGCCCTGAACCCGTGGCCGACATCCTTGCCACCTCGCTTTCCATCACCGAAGCGCCGCGCGCTTTGTTTGACGAGACGATCTTTGGCTGGCACCGCGAGGCTGCGGGCTACAAGATCCGCCATGTGCCCGCGACCTTGCCCGACATGCTGAAAACCAAGGCTATGGTCGAATGGGAATACCGCCCGCAACTGGGCCGCACCGCCGAACAGGCCTTCGGCGCGTTCGAGGATCAGCTGAACTGGATGCGCGTTGCGCGGTCGGATTACGAAATTGCCCTGCCGCTGCATGAATTGGAGGCCTTCGCCACCGCCTGCGGTTATTATACAGGCCTGTCGGCTCAGATCCGGCTGGAGCAGATCGACCATTTGCTCGCTCTGACCAATCAGCTTTACCCCTCCCTTCGGCTGTATCTGTTCGACGCGCGGCGGGTATTTTCGGCCCCGGTCACGGTGTTCGGGCCGTTGCTGGCGGTGGTCTACCTTGGGCGCAGCTACATTGCCTTTCGCGATGTCACCCGTGTGTCAAGCATCAGCCAACACTTCGACTGGCTGGTGCGCGAGGCGAGCATCGGCGCGCGGGAACTGGGCGACCATCTGCGCGGACTTCGTGCGCGGGTTGGCTGATCAGTTCTTGAAAACGAAAAGCTTCTCAAGATCATAGCCGTTGAAATCGAACAATTCGCGCGCCGCTGTCAGCCGGTCGGCGGGCAACGAACCGGTCCGGTTCAGAATGAACCCGAACCGCCCAGACGGCGTGCCGATCGCCAGTGTGCGGTAATCGGTATCGACCCACAGCACCCACCACTCCAGCCCGATCAACTGCGGATCGCCGCCAGAAAGTCGCAACCGGCCCGCTGCGGTGAATTCGGCGCGGCCTTTGAACGTGGCCCGCGCCCCGCCAAGGCACAACTCGGCCTCCATCCGTTTGGACGTGGACCCGTCGCCCCAAGGCGCGATGCGTGCCGCGCCGCGATCACAGGGCGATGTGGCATAGGGCGCAAAATTCGCCGCCTGCCGCCATTCGCCGTCCAGCCGCGCCGGGTCAACCTGAGCATTGGAATAAAGCCCGAACGCTGCGTCGCGGTAGCTGTAGGGTGTGGGCCGGGGCGAAGCGCAGGCGACCAGAACAAGCAGCGCGAAAAGCGTCAGTCGATGCACAGGCTGACCTCGCGTCCGTCATCCTGCAAGATGTCGTTGCAGCCAAAAAGCGGGTCCTGAGGCGAGCAGGTGCCCGACCGCGCAAGGCATTCGCCCTGACAATCGCGCCCGGTCTTGCAGCGCTTGCCGCCATCCTTGGTCCGGCGGGCGCAGGTCTTGATGCCGCTTTTTCCGGCGGTGATATAGACGCCGCTCTTGCGCTCGCACGCCAGTTGTTCGGGCGATTTCAATATGTCGGGAAGGGCTGTTTCCTCGGGCGCGGGTTCGGGTGCTGCGGCCGGTTCTTCGGCGGCAGGGTCGGTGCCGGGATCAACGGCGGGCGGCGGAATGGCAACGCCGCCTTTGACGGGCGTTCCGGTGGCTTTGGCAGGCGTGGGTTCAACGGGCTTTTCTGCGGCAGATTTTGCCGGAACAACCGATGCCGGAGGCGGGATCGCCACGCGGCTTGCCGGTGTTTTGGTTGGTTTGGCCGGGGGCGGTGCGTCAAGGCTGGTGGTTGCAACGGCAGCGCCGGTGATGGTGCCGGTTGCAGCCTCGGTTGCGGGGGGTGTGTCCAAGCCCGCACCACCCGGCCCGGCCAACTGGCATGCGGCAAGCGTCAGGCACAGGAAAAGGGCGGTCAGTCGGCGCATGCGGCTCGGGTGTTCGGGGTGGTCCGGTGGGGCGCACCATGCGGCGCGGCCCCCGGCGATGCAAGTCGTTTCAAATGGCTGGCGGGTTCAATAGGGCGCGGGATAGGCGCGATGCACCGCGGCGATATCGGCCAGAACCTCGGGCGAAAGCACCAGCCCCGCCGCCCCGATGTTGGTGCGCAACTGGTCCAGCGTCGTCGCCCCGATGATCGGTATCGTGGGAAATGGCCTGCTGCGGCAAAACGCCAGCGCCATTTGGCAGGGGTCAAGCCCGTGTTTCAGCGCGAGGCCAAGATAGGCCGACACGGCGGGAAACATCTGCGGCGTGACCCTCCCGCCCAGGGCCGGGGTCGGCACCCGCCGAGTGCCCTCAGGTATCACATCGCCCGCGTATTTGCCCGACAAGAGCCCGCACGCAAGCGGCGAGAAGGCCAGAAGCGGCATATCCTCCATCACCGACAATTCGGCCCAGTCGCTGTCGAATTGGCGGCACAAAAGCGAGTATTCGTTCTGGATCGTGGCCATTCGCGGCAGGCCGATCTCATCCGCCAGCCGAAGCCATTGCGCCGTGCCCCAGACGGTTTCGTTGGACAGCCCGATGGCGCGGAGCTTGCCCTCGGCCACAAGTTCGGCGGCGGCGCGCAGAACATCGCGCATCTCGTCCAGCGTCTGCGCGCGGGTGTCGGTCGGCGCATAGTCCCAGATCTTGCGGAAGTGATAGGCGCCCCGATTGGCCCAATGC
>JBBQZP010000021.1:0-77827 GCA_038207585.1 Rhodobacterales bacterium
AGCCTGCCCGCACCCGGCTACATGCCACGCCTCAGGATGACCCCTGACGCGGAGAGGTGGCAGAGTGGTCGAATGCGGCGGTCTCGAAAACCGTTGTCGGTGCAAGCCGACCCAGGGTTCGAATCCCTGTCTCTCCGCCAAAATCCCCATTAAGCTCTTGTTTTTACTGAAAAAATTTACGGCCTTGGATTTCTATTGCCAATCTAGTGACAGTATTCGCGCGGTAGTTTCAGGGTGCCCACAAGCTTTCCCGCCCGCTATGATCGCCAAAACGTGATTGCGAGGAATGCCGATGAACCTAGACCAAAAGACAATTGAAGCGATGAAAGCGGCGGGAATTTCTTTCGTCGGTTCGGTGCCTGCGCCTTGGGGCGGTATTACCAAAACCTTGGAACCGGAAGACGTAGCCCCCTTCGTCAAAGACCGCGAAGAATGGTTTGCCCGGAAAAACGGGGCGTTCAAGGAACAGTATCTTGATTGGGTCGCGACCTACGGCGAACCACGTTGCGGCGCGAAGACTTCGAAGGGAACCCCGTGCAAGAACTCCGTTAGCGGCGGCATTCAACGCCCGTTCGAAGTTTGGCTTCAAGAAGACGGCGGGTTCTGCCATGTTCACGGCGGCGCAACCAGCAAAGAAGCGCGGCAAAGATAAAGGGGTATAATTTGGAAAATCGCGACGAAATACTTTTGGAAGTGGCCCGTCTAATTTGGCGGCGTAAGATAACAATTGCCGAACTTTACGAAGTGCTTGGCGTTGATCTTGACGACGTTCAACATAGTGACCCTAGCAACGTTGTGACCGAACTAGCGGGCGTATTCACTGGCTGGCACAACCCGCCGACAGAAAATTAAATTAAGAGGAACATTTTTGTGATTGATGAAGCAAAAATTCAAGCGCGACTTACTCAAATTCACGACCGTATTCAATGGTTAGCTGATGAAGAAGCTAGAGCCGCATGGGTCAAAGGTGCCGCTGCGGACGGTAGGTTTTGGCCCGAAAAACTTCGCCTATTGGATGAAGCGGAAGCGCTTCTTGATAAATTAGAAGCGGGTATTCTGAACAAGAACTAAAAAAGCCCCGGCGCTTTGCAGCAACCGGGGCAGTCGGTCCAAGTTGGCCCTTGGATTTCAGAAACAGGCTTCAAAAATACCCACAATTAAGCGGTCGGCGTCGGGGTCAACGCCCGCAGCAACAGCCGCTTGGCGCAAGGTCTGCCCTTGGGCGACCGGAACCACAGCGCAGGCCGGGAAGCCCCGCAGCGGGTCGGATGGCGCAGCCCCGTGTCACTACTGCGATGCCGGGGCCCCTCACCCCAACTCCAGCCCGCCTTCCCGCTCCAGAAACGCCACGACCTCCGCCACCCCTTCCCCCACCCGCAGCCGTGCCATCACATAGGGCCGGGCGCCCCGCGCAAAGCGTGTGTCGGATTCCAGCAGCGCCAGATCTACCCCCACATGCGGTGCAAGGTCGGTCTTGTTCACCACCAGCAGGTCGGATCGTGCCACCCCCGGCCCGCGTTTTCGGGGGATGTCCTGACCGGCCGCAGTGTCGATGATATAAATCGCAAGATCGGCGAGTTCGGGGCTGAAGGTTGCGGCCAGATTGTCACCGCCGCTTTCGATCAGGATCAGGTCCAGATCGGGAAACGCCACGCGCAACTCGGCCACGGCCGCAAGATTGATCGAGGCATCCTCGCGGATCGCGGTGTGCGGGCAACCCCCGGTTTCCACGCCCCGGATGCGGCCTTCGGGCAGCACCTGCGCACGCACCAGATAATCGGCATCCTCGCGCGTGTAGATATCATTCGTGATCACCGCCATGGAACAGCGATGCGCAAGCGCGCGGCACAGCTGTTCGGTCAGCGTCGTCTTGCCCACGCCCACCGGGCCGCCGATGCCCACGCGCAGGGGGCCGTGAGAGGCTGTCATGTCTTGAAAATCCTTACGTCCAGAGTTTCATGCGCCATCGCAGCCATGTCAGCGCGAAAAGCGCAGGTGGCGATGTCGTCCAGCGTGGCCGTTGCGGCCTTGGTCGCCAAAGTGTCAATAAGGGGGTGCAGGCGGGCCAGCACACCCTGCCCCTCGGTCTGACCCAAGGGAATGAACCGCACCGCCGCCGACACTAGGCTTGCGGCAAAGGCGTGCAGATAAAGTGCGGCCACCTGTGCGGGCGGCAGATCAAGGCCACGCGCCGCCTCGGCAACGGCCACGGGCAAGGCGCGGGGGGTGCGCCCCTGCCCGGCCAAAGCGCCGGTTGTCGCAGCAAAGGCCGCCCCCTGCTCGCAGGTTTCGCGCAGCCGCTCGCCGCTTGCACACAGCGCGCGAGCATAGACATCCAACGCGTCAAGATCGGACCCGGCGCGCAGACCGCAGGCCAGCATAATCGCATCCGACCGCCCCGCGCCGTGGTGCAGAATATCGACCAGCCATTCGTGCAGACTGGCGGCATCCGTCACCTCCCCTGTGGCCATTGCGACCTCAAGCCCGTGCGAATAGGCGTAAGCGCCCGTCGGAAAGGCGGGCGACAGCCATTGCACAAGGCGCAGAAGATCGGCGGTCCGGGTCATGCGGGGCAGAATATGCGGGACGGATCAGCCATGCGAATGGCCCATCGTGCGGCCTATTCCATAAGCGCCGCCCTCTGGCGCAAAGGCCGCGCGAGCGGGCCGCACCCCGGCCCCAAGCCCGCGCAGCATATCTGCCAGAACCGCATCGGCGCGGATTACCAGATGATCAGGGCCGATCTGGCAGGGCGTGTGCCGGTTGCCAATGTGCCAGGCCAGACGGGGCAGATCGCCGGTGATGATCAGCACGTCTTCTTGCGCTGCCACCACTTCAACCAGCCGCCCGTCGGCAAGCTGGAACGCCTCGCCGCCAGTCAGATTTGTCGTCTCGGCAAGGTCCACCATGAACCCCGCGCCCGAGGCTGTTTGCAGCCGTTTGCGGCGCAAGAACCGCTCCTCATAGCTAAGGGTCACCATATCCTGCGCGCCCGTCCACTGACTTTGGCGTAAAACGGAACGTGCGGGGGGAAGATCGGTCATTTGGCCTCCGGGTTTTAGCGATTCGTTAGGGATATGGCGCGAACAATGTGGGAACAGGAAAGAGGAGCCGCCCCATGCACCACCCCAGCCCCGCTGATGAACTGGCTGAAATACGCGCAGATATCGCCCGCCTTCAGGCGCGAGAAGCGGTGTTGCAAAGGGCGTTTCTGACCGATCCGCTGAAAGGATCGGTTGGCCGGTTCAACGCGATCGAAGTCGTGCAGACCACAGCGCGCATTTTCGACAAGCGCCTGTTGCCCGAAGCGATCCGTGACGATCCGAAATACTGGCGCGATCTGATCACCCAGATCGTGCGGTGCCGTGATGTCCGCCCGCCCGCACCCCGGCCCGGCTGGCCGATCCGCGCGGTGCATGCGCAAACGGCACTGCACTGAAAGTTCGGGCAGCGGCGCAATAGACCCGAACGTGGCAGTGGCAAGCCTGACTGACAGAGCCGCCGGAAAGGCAGCAATCGGTTCGTTTGCGCCCGCATCAATACAGGAAATAGCGCTGCGCAAGGGGCAACTCCTTTGCGGGCGCGCAGGTCAGAACCTCGCCATCTGCCCGCACCTCATAGGTTTCAGGGTTCACCTCGATCTGCGGGCGGGAGTCGTTCAGAACCATATCGGCCTTGCCGATGTTGCGTGTGCCTTGCACGGCCAGCACGGTCTTCTCCAGCCCCAGCCGATCCGACACACCGCCCGCCAAAGCCGATTGAGATATAAAGGTCGCGCAACTGGCCTTCATCGCCCGCCCCAAAGCGCCAAACATCGGCCGGGAATAATAGGGCTGCGCGGGGATGGAGCCATTCGGATCGCCCATCTGCGCACACACAATCATGCCGCCCATCAGCACCATGTCTGGCTTCGCCCCAAAGAACGCGGGCGACCACAGCACGAGGTCGGCGCGCTTTCCCACCTGGATGGACCCGATATGGGCGGCCATACCATGCGTGATGGCAGGGTTGATGGTATATTTCGCAATGTAGCGGCGAACGCGGAAATTGTCGTTCGCACCGGTTTCCTGCAACAATCGCCCGCGCTGCGCCTTCATCTTGCTGGCGGTCTGCCAGGTGCGGATGATCACCTCGCCCACCCGCCCCATTGCCTGACTGTCGGAACTGATCACCGAAAACGCGCCCATGTCGTGCAGCACATCTTCTGCCGCAATCGTCTCGCGCCGGATGCGGCTTTCGGCGAATGCCACATCCTCGGGGATCGACCGATCCAGGTGGTGGCATACCATCAGCATATCCAGATGCTCTTCGACCGTGTTCACCGTGTAGGGCATCGTCGGGTTGGTCGAACTGGGGATCACATTTGCCGAGCCGACCACCTTGATGATATCGGGCGCATGGCCGCCGCCCGCACCTTCGGTGTGAAAGGCGTGGATCGTGCGGCCCTTGATCGCGGCAAGAGTGTTTTCCACGAACCCGGACTCGTTCAGCGTATCGGTATGGATCATGACCTGCACATCCATATCGTCGGCGACCGACAGGCAGCAATCAATCGCCGCCGGAGTCGTGCCCCAGTCTTCGTGCAGTTTCAACGCGCAAGCCCCGGCATCGACCATTTCCACCAAGGCCGCAGGCAGGCTGGCATTGCCCTTGCCGGACAGGCCGTAGTTCATGGGGATCGCGTCCAAAGCCTGCAACATCCGGCCAATGTGCCACGGCCCCGGCGTGCAGGTGGTGGCCAGCGTGCCATGTGCGGGGCCCGTGCCGCCGCCCAGCATCGTGGTGATGCCCGAATGAAGCGCATCCTCGGCCTGCTGCGGGCAGATGAAGTGGATATGCGCGTCCATTCCACCCGCCGTCAGGATACGCCCTTCACCCGCAATCACTTCGGTGCCGGGCCCGATGATGATGGTGACACCGGGTTGCGTATCGGGATTGCCCGCCTTGCCGATCGCGTGGATCAGACCGTCGCGCAGGCCGACATCGGCCTTGTAGATACCCGTCACGTCGACGATCAGCGCATTGGTGATCACCGTATCGACCGCCCCGCCAGACCGCGGGATCTGGCTTTGCCCCATGCCGTCGCGGATAACCTTGCCGCCGCCGAATTTCACTTCTTCTCCGTAGGTTGTAAGATCTTTTTCAACCTCGATGACAAGTTCGGTATCGGCCAGCCGCACGCGGTCACCCACCGTCGGGCCATACATCGCAGCATAAGCGGCACGAGAGATTTCAACGGGCATGCGTCACACCTTTTCTTTGGGCAGGCTCAGTCATCCGGGCAGTTTCGGCCCGCGTTTGGTCAGCCGCGCTGCATTGGCGCGGGTTTTCTGGCGCAAGGGCTTGGTCGCGGCCAGAACGATACCCGCAGGCGATTTTCCCGCCATCATGGCGGTCCCGGCGGCGACGCCTGACGCGATGGCGGCAGACGATTTCTCGTGCACCATCCGGTTGTTTTCGCCGGGCGTAGTGTTCCACCCTCCGGCCATGCCCATCATGCGCATCGCGATCACGCTTTGCGCCTCGGTGATCATCAGGGTCATCTGCATCGACAAACGCATCATTTCGGCGGCGGAATAGGGTTTCATTCTGGTTCTCTCCAAGGGGCCACTGGTGGCACCCTACACAACGCCCATCACAGCCTGATTGAAGCCGAAAACTTTGCGTGCCCCACCGTAAGGCACCAGCCGCACCTCGCGGCTTTGCCCCGGCTCGAACCGAACAGCGGTGCCTGCCGCGATGTCCAACCGCATGCCGCGTGCCGCCGCTCGGTCAAACGACAGGCCGCCGTTGGTTTCGGCAAAGTGGTAATGGCTGCCAACCTGAATCGGCCGGTCGCCGGTATTGGCGACCATCAGGGTCAGGGAAGTCGCCCCCGCATTCAGGGTGATCATGCCCGCCGCTGGCATCACCTCGCCGGGGATCACAGCGCACCCGCAGACACAAGCGCCAACCCCGCCACAGCGGTCAAGCCCCCCAGACCGCGCGCCAGACCGCGCCGCTCCATCCGCACCAAAGCCAGCCCTACCGCAAGCCCCACCAGATGCAGTGCCAAGGTTGACACCACAAAGCCGGCCCCAAACGCCACAAATCCAGCCGCCGGGCTTTCAACGCCATGCGCAACGCCGTGCGCTGCACCAAACACCGCTATCCCCGCCAGCCCCAGCGCCACCGGCACGCGAAGCGCCAGCGCCGCCGCCACGCCCAAAAGTACGACCGAGGCCAGAATCATCGGCTCCACCATCGGCACCGCGATGCCTGCACGCCCCAGCACGCCCCCGCCAACCAGTGCGGCAAGAAAGGCAAGCGGCATCGACCAGATCGCCCGCCCGCCCGTGACAGCGGCCCACAGGCCGACCGCAACCATCGCCAGAACATGATCCGCCCCCCCGATCGGATGCGTCAGGCCGGGCAGGAACGCGCCCGCCAAATCATGCCTGGGATGCGCCAGCGCGATTCCGGGCAGGGTCGCAAACATCAGTGCCATTGATATGTAACGCATTGAAATATCCTACCTTATCGGGTGATGAACGGTCACCAGCTTGGTGCCGTCGGGGAATGTCGCCTCGACCTGAATCGAGTGGATCATCTCGGGAATTCCCACCATACACTGTGCGGCGGTGATCACATGCGCGCCCGCTTCCATCAGATCGGCAACCGAGCGCCCGTCGCGCGCGCCCTCGACCACGAAATCTGAAATGAGCGCCACGGCCTCGGGGTGGTTCAGCTTGACCCCCCGCGCCAGCCGCCCGCGCGCCACCATCGCGGCGAGGCTCAGCATCAGTTTTTCACGCTCGCGCGGGGAAAGGTTCATCCGTGGCTCCTAAATCTGCCAGACGCGGGGCAGCGCGCGGCCCCGCTGCACAACCGCCAGAAGCCGCAGCATCTGGAGCTGCATGGGCCAGCCATCGCGGGCCAGCAGGCGGATCACGCATTTGCCGTCAAAGCCGCTGGCCGCAGCCTCGACCCCTGTTTCAGTCAGCGTCGCCCGCACGGCGGCTACCGCATCTTCGGCGCCCTGCACCGCCAGAACCACCGTCGCAAAGGCCCGCGCGCCGCCCAGAATGGCGCCGTGCCCCGCTGCGGCGAGTGTCGCCGCCGTCAACTCCAGCGGTTCGATCATCACCGGGTGGCCGTCGCGCCAAATCTGGCGATCATCGCGAAAGTTCAGCGTCTTCAACGTCTCACCCATGGCCAGACGGCCCAGAACCACGGTTTCCGCGAAAAGACAGCCCGCATCGCCGGAAAGATCAATCCGCGTGCTCCGGTGCAGTGCCGCGTCGTTGAACAGAATGGTTTCCTGCGGCAGCCAATCCAGATGCGCGCCTGCTCCAACGCGCAACGCCACCCGGACGCGCGCCTCACCAGCGCAGCTCGCATAGGCGCGCTCGGCTGTCTGGGTTGTCGCCACCGCCTGCGCGCCTGGCCCCAGATCAAGTGCAAATTCCAGCGTATCGCCCCCGGTCAGCCCGCCTGATGTATTCAGAAACACCACCTCGGGCACTGGGCCGAAGCTGCGCGGCAGAATGGCCTTGGCCGACCCCACCTGCCGCAGCCGTTGCAGGCGCGTCGCACCGCCGGACACAGTCAGAGCAACCGCAGCCTGACCGTGGCTGCGCTCCATCACAGGGGGTGGGGTAAGGGCATCAAGCATGGGACCTCCGTCGCCACAGGATCACCCGGCGGGATGGTTGCCAAATGGCAGCGGCACCGAAACGGCTCGCAATTCGGACGCGCAGGGGATTTGCCCGAAACGCGGGCGATTTGCTGAAACTTTAAGCGCGCAGGGAACTGGCTTTACTTGCGCACCAATCCCTCGAACAACAGTGCCACCGCTTCTGCACCCGGATCATTGTGCCCGGCCAGACTCGCTTCCGAAAGGTAGGCCGCCCGCCCCGCTTTCGCCCGGGTCATGCCAGCCGTCGCATCAGCCCCCTTGCGCGCCGCGCTGGCCGCAGCCGGAAGACCCTGCGCAAACACCTCCAGCGCCGGGGCCAGCGCATCAATCATCGTGCGGTCGCCGGGGTTGGCACCGCCCACTTGCCGCACCCGCGCAAGGCCTGCGTTCAGCGCGCCGATCAGCCCCTGCCCGCCCGCCGACGCATCGCCCGCCGCCGTAAAGAAAATCGCCAGAAGCACACCCGATGATCCGCCCATCGTCTGGCTGAGTTCAATCCCGATGGCGCGGTAAAGCTGTGTCAGATCAGCCAGCGGCATCCGGTCAAGCGCGCCTTTCAACGCCCGTGCCGCCCCCGCCAGCGTGCTGCCGGTATCGCCATCGCCGGATTTCGCATCCAGCGCGTTCAGCGGTGCCTCGGCCCCGATCAAAATGTCACAGCACTGTTGCAACAGCGCATGATGCCCGGCATGGGTCGACGCCATGGGTGCCACCGGGGTTAACCCGTCGGGCAAGGGATGCAGTGCCACCTCGCCAAACCCGACCATCCCGGGCCAGGCGGCCAATTCGACCGGGGCGGCAAGGGCAGCCTCCGTTTCCGCGTCCAGAGGCAGCACCGACACAGAAAAACCGCGCATATCAAGCGAGGTCATCATCGGCGCAGGCCCGATGATCCGCGTCATCTGTGCGCCGATGTCCGATCGCGCCAGTTCCTCGGTCAGCACCGCCATCTCCAGTGGCATGGTCCCACCCAGATTGTTCAAAAGCGCCACATGCGGCCCGCCCCCCAGATGCGGCGCAAGACGCGCCACCACCCGCGCCATCGCATCACGCGCGCCACCAAAGGGCACCTGTTCGACGCCCGCCTCGCCGTGGATGCCAAGGCCAAGTTCTGCCATTCCGGGCGCGATCCGGTCTTCGCGGGGCGATCCGGGCACGGTGCAGGTATCAAGGCTCATGCCGATGCTTTTGACGCCCACGATCACCTTTTTCGCTGCCGATTCAATCGCTTTCAGGTCTGCACCCGCTTCTGCCAAAGCCCCCGCAACCTTGTGAACGAACAGCGTGCCCGCCACGCCGCGCGCCTGCGGCAGGTCGGGCAAGGCGATGTCGTCGTCAACAACGACCATGGCAACGCGCAGCCCGTAGGCCCGTGCGCGTTCTGCCGCGAGGCCAAAGTTCAGCCGGTCACCGGTGTAGTTCTTGACGATCAGCAAACAGCCCGCCTCGCCCGTCACTGCCAAAATCCCGGCAAGCACGGCATCGACCGAAGGGCTGGCAAACACATCGCCGCACACCGCCGCCGTCAGCATTCCGCGGCCCACAAAGCCTGCATGCGCAGGTTCGTGCCCGGAGCCACCGCCCGACACCAGCGCCACCCGGTCCCGGCCCCAATCGGCGCGGACCACGACCTTGATATGCGGATAACCGTCCAGCCGCGCCAACCGCCCGCCGCTTGCGCGCAGAGTGCCGTCGATGGCTTCGGTGACCAGCGATTCCTTGGCATTGATGAATTGCGCCATGTGTTTCCCCCTACGAAAGCCGTGCGCCAGTGGCGTCAAACCACAGCGGATTGCGCGGTCTTATGGCCAGTGACGCGCCCGGAACAAGATCAGTGTGTGCGTCGGTTAAAGTAACGATATCATGCCCTTGGAACAACAAGTGAAGCCGGGTCTGATCGCCCAGATGCTCCACCCGCCGCACCACAGATGCCTGCCCCGCGCCCAGTTCAATATGCTCAGGGCGCAGGCCCATTGTGGCGGCAGACTTTGGCGCTTCGCCAAAAGCACCGGCCGGCAGCAGGTTGATACGGGGCACGCCAAGGCGGGCGGCCACCGTGGCGCTGACCGGGTTTTCATAGACCTCGCGCGGGGTGCCAAATTGCACCAAACGCCCGTGATCCAGAACGCCGACATGGGTGGCCATCGTCATTGCCTCGATCTGGTCATGCGTCACATACAGGAGCGTCGCCCCCAGATCGGCCTGAATCCGCTTCAGTTCCACCCGCATATCGGACCGCAGCTTGGCATCGAGCGACGACAGCGGCTCGTCCATCAGATAGATCGCGGGGCTGCGCACTAGCGCGCGCCCGATCGACACGCGCTGCATCTCGCCGCCCGACAGGTTCGTGGCCTTGTTGTCCAGTTTATGTGAGATGTGAAGAACCTCGGCCACCTCGTTGACTTTACGGGTAATTTCCGTAGCATCAACGCGCAGGATCGGGGATTTCAGCGGGAAGGCCAGATTGTCGCGCACGGTCAGATGCGGATAAAGCGAGTACTGCTGGAACACCATCGCCACATCGCGTTCCGCAGGCGTTTCGCGGCCCACATCGCGCCCGTCGATGGTGATCGTGCCGGTATCGGCACGCTCCAACCCCGCGATCAGGCGCAGGGTTGTGGTCTTGCCAGCACCCGTGGGGCCAAGCAGCACGACAAACGCGCCATCCGGCACCGTAAAGCCAACGCAATCAAGGGCTTTTGTAGCACCGTAGGTTTTGGTGATACCGCTTAATGTGACCTCAGCCATGCGCTGCACCCCCGTCGTGAAGGGCGGATTTCAGCGCCTGCCCGGATTTTTCATCAAACAGCGTCACCGTCTGCCGCAGGAATTCCAGCCCCACCGCCTCACCCGTTTTGGGGATCACTTCGGATGATCCGATGCGCGCTTTCAGAATTCCGTTCGGGGTATCAAGCGTGACAATCTGGGTCGTGCCCAGATATTCCGCAGCCAGTACACGGCCCCGGAACGGTCCTGCATCGGTAAACCGCACATGTTCGGGGCGCACCCCAAGCACCAGTTTGCCCTGCGCCGCCTGATGCTGGACAGGCACGCCAAAGCTTGCCGCGCCCAATTGCACAGTGGTCTGACCCGCATGAACCGCACCCTCATAGCGCAGAAAATTCATCGGCGGCGAGCCTACGAATTCGGCCACAAAGAGTGTGGCGGGTTTGTCATAGACCTCTTGCGGGGTGCCGAATTGCTCGACCACGCCGTGGTTCATGATGACGATCTTGTCACCCATCTGCATCGCTTCAAGCTGGTCATGCGTGACGTAAACCGTGGTCGCTTTCATACGGTCATGCAGCGCGCGCAATTCCTCGGCCATATGCTCGCGGAATTCGGCATCCAGCGCACCCAGGGGTTCGTCCATCATAAAGGCCTTGGGGTCGCGCACGATTGCCCGGCCCAAGGCTACGCGCTGACGATCACCGCCGGAAAGGCCTGACACTGGCCGGTCAAGGATGTCTTCGATGCCCAGAATGCCCGCCACCTCGGCCACCTTCGCCTGGACCCGCGCTTTGGGCATGCCTTGCGAAACAAGGGGATAACTGATGTTGCGGCGCACGTTCATATGCGGATAAAGCGCAAACATCTGGAACACGAAGGCGATATCGCGCTTGCTTGCCGGGCGCTGGCTGACCTCTTCGCCGTCCAGCCAGATCTCGCCGCTGGTGGGCAGTTCCAACCCCGCGATCATGCGCAGCGTCGTGGTCTTGCCGCAGCCCGAGGGTCCCAACAGCATGAAGAACTCGCCGTCCTTCACAGTGAAGCTTGATCCCTGCACCGCCGTGAACGCACCGAATTCCTTGCGCAGGTTCTTGATGACTATTTCGGCCATGACTATTCCGGAAAGTGGCTGACAATGATGAACATCACCGTGCCGACCAGTGTGACAATAAAGCTGTAGGTATACAGCCACAACGCGAAGGATTGCATCAGCATCACGACGCCAACGGCAATCAGGATGGTCGCCAGCATCTCCCACGCGCTGCGGCGAAAGGTGATCAGGCCGTTGAAAAAGGCGCTCATGGTGTAACCTTCCGATCTGTCATTTGCGCACCGCGCCAAAGGTGATGCCACGCAGCAGGTGTTTGCGCAGAAGGATGGTAAAGATCATGATCGGCACCAGGAAAATCGTGGCCCCGGCGGCTGTGGCGGGCCAGTCAAGACCGCCTACGCCGATGATCGTGGGAATGAACGGCGGTGCTGTCTGTGCTGTGCCCGAGGTGAGCAGAACCGCAAAGGCGTATTCGTTCCACGCGAAAATCAGGCAGAAGATCGCGGTCGAGGCGATGCCGGTGGCGGCCTGCGGCAAAACCACCTTCACAAAAGCCTGAAACCGCGAGTAACCGTCGATCAGGGCCGCCTCTTCATACTCGCGCGGGATCTCGTCGATGAAGCCTTTCAAGAGCCAGACGGCGAGCGAGATGTTCACCGCCGTATAGAGCAGGATCATCCCCAGATGCGTATCAGACAGCCCAAGTTGCCGGTACATAAGGAAAATCGGAATGGCGACGGCGATGGGGGGCATCATCCGGGTGGACAGGATGAAGAACAAAAGATCGTCCTTTAGCGGCACCTTGAACCGGCTGAACGCATAGGCCGACAGCGTGCCCAGCACGATGGACAGGAAGGTTGATCCGAACCCGATGATCACCGAATTGATGAAGCGTTCGCCAAATTTCGACGGGCCGACGATGACGAGGCCGCTGGCCCGCGCCACTTCCTCGGCATAGCTGGTCGGTGGCGGCAGTTCCGCAAGTTGCTCTGGCGTCACACGGCTACGCGTGGTGAACAGGTTGACGTAGCCTTCCAGAGACGGCGTAAACACCACTTTCGGCGGATAGCTGATGGAATCCGGCCCCGACTTGAATCCTGTCATCATGATCCATATCAGCGGCAGAATGGTGATCAGCGCGTAAAGGATGACCAGCGTTCCGGCGATCCACTTTTGGCCCTTGGAGGGTTCGGTAATGGAATAACTCATCTGTCTTTCACCTTGTTCAGCGCTTTGACGTAAATGCTGGCCAGGCCAAACACGGTGACAAACAAGATGATCGCAAAGGCAGACGAATAGCCGGTGCGCCATTTCTCGAACGCCTCACGCTTGAGGTTGATCGAGGCAAGCTGGGTGGTATCGCCCGGCCCCCCGCCGGTAAGCTGCACGACCAGATCGAACATCTTGAAGTTTTCAATCCCGCGAAACAGCACCGCAAGCATCAGGAACGGCAGCACCATCGGCACGGTGATCGTCCAGAACTGCCGCCATTTGGTGGCACGATCAACCTCGGCCGCCTCGTAGATATAGTCGGGGATCGACCGCAGACCGGCCAGACAGATCAGCATCACAAAGGGCGTCCACATCCAGGTGTCGACAATCACAATCGCCCAAGGCGACAGATTGACCGACCCCAGCATCTGGAACGATGATGGATCGACGCCGGTGAAAAAGCTGACGACATAGTTGAAAAGCCCGATTTGCGGCTGATAGAGGAACGTCCAGAAATTGCCGACAACGGCGGGCGACAGCATCATCGGCAACACGATGATTGTGGTCCACAGATCATTGCCCTTGAATTTGCGGTTGATCAGCCAGGCCAGCGTGAAGCCGATCAGCACCTGCAACACAATCGTCCAGACCAGAAAATGCGCCGTTGACTGCATGGATGCCCAGACCCGCTCATCCGTCAGGATGCGCTGGTAATTCTGCAGCCCAACCCATTCGACGGGGCGGTTCGGGCTGTTGGCCTTGAAGTTGGTAAAGCTGAGGCGAACGGTCCAGATCAGCGGGAAAATGTTCACCGCCAGCAGCAGGAAAATCGTGGGCGCGATGAAGACCCAGGCAATCGCCCGGTCTGAAAGGCCGCGCACCTTTCGCGCCACGCGGGCCGGTGTGGCACGGGCGATCTGATCTAACGTGTTGTCGGGCATGGGATTTCCTGACCGCAAAGGGCGGTGACAAGGGGAAGGATGCGTCCGGGAGGGTTCCCCCGGACGCAAGGGATCAGAGCTTGCCTTCGTCCTGGAATACGGTCGTCCAGTCGGCCACCAGCCCGTCAAGCGCCTCTTGCGCGGTGCCTTTGCCGGCCACGACGTAATCGTGCATCCGGGCCTGCATCGCCAGCAGCAACTCGGCGTAGGCCGGCTCTTGCCAGAAGTCCTGCACGTTCTGCATGGCAACAAGGAAGTCCGCAGCAAACGGCGTGCTGTCCTTGAAGGCCGGATCGTTCACAACCGAATTGGCTGCCGAGAACCCGCCCAGTTTCGACCATTTCGCCTGAACGTCGGGTTGCGCGAACCACTTGATATAATCAAGTGCTGCATCCTGCTTTTCGGAATAGGACACCACCGAAATGCCCTGTCCGCCCAAGGTGGACCCAGCCGATACCTGTGGCGGGTTCACGAAGAAGTCGATCTTGCCTTGCAGGGCCGGATCGGCGGCCAGGCCGGGGAAGAAAGCGAACCAGTTCATCGCCATCGCCACCTGCCCGGATTTGAACGCGTCAAGCGACTCGCCCATGTAGGCGTTGGTGTAGCCCGGCGGTGTCGCGGTGTCGTAAAGCTTCTTGTAGAACTCCAGCGCCGCCACGGCATCGGGCGAGTTGATCGCACCTTCCATGTCGTATTTGCCGGGGGTGTTCTCGTATTTCACGCCCCAGGCGTAAAGCGCGCCGGTGACACCCATTGTGATGCCCTCAGAGCCGCGCTCGGTAAAGATCGAGGCACCATAGACGGTTTTGCCGTCAATCTCGCGGCCCTGAAAGAATTCCGCGATATCCAGAAGTTCCAGTTGGGTTGTCGGCTCGGCCAGATCGCGGCCGTACTTTTCCTTGAACGCGGCCTGAATGTCAGGCATCGCGAACCAGTCCTTGCGGTAGAACCAGCCGTTCGCATCGGCCATCGCGGGCAGTGCATAATAGTTTGGCGTGCCCTTGGGCCAGGTCGAATAGGCGTAGACGGTGGCGGGCATGAAATCATCCATGCTGATGCCATTCGCATCAAAGAAATCGTTCAGCTTGACGTAATGCCCGTTTTCCGCGCCACCGCCGATCCACTGGCTGTCGCCGATCAGCAGGTCGCACAGCTTGCCGCCCGAGTTCAGTTCGTTCAGCATGCGGTCGGCAAAGTTGGGCCATGGCACGAACTCGAAGTTCATCTTGTTGCCAGATTGCGCCTCATAGTCCTTCGACAATTCAACCAGCGCGTTTGCCGGGTCCCACGCGGCCCAGCACAGTGTCAGATCTTCGGCCTGGGCCGACTGGCCCATAGCCACAGTCAGCGACAGCACAGCGGCTGTCGTCATCAATGTCTTCTTCATTGCAGTCCTCCCTTGGTGAAACGCATCATGGCGAATCCCGCCCGGCGTCCCTGATGAAAGCGTAAATGAGGGACGTACCTCATGTCTAGCCCCCAAAGCGGATCAGGGAAGATTTTCGCGCAGGAAAATGTCGATACGGATGCGTTCCTGGCTGGCGATGATCTCGCGCCGTTCGGCATAAGCGCGCAAAACACGCGCGGCGGACCGGATCATGTGGCCCGTGTCTTGCGTGATCACGGCATCAAAAATGCGGTCCTCCAGCGCCGCGCGCGAGGTCGGCGTCAATTCATGCGCCACAACCACAATGCGCGGCGCGTCCATCCCTTGCAGCACCCGAACCAGTCCGCGATTGCCCGCCCCGATCGAGTAAATCGCCGATATGTCACCCCGCGCCAGCGCCTCGGGCAAAACGGCGGCGATATGGGCGGCATCGTCACGCCCTTCCAGCGTGGGCAACACGTCAAGATGCGGAAAATCGGCCTGCATCACCCGGTCGAACCCCAGACGCCGCTCGGCATGGTCACGGTTCAGCATCGACCCCGCGATGACCAGCACTTTTCCCGGCCGCGCGCCCAAAAACCGCCCCACCAGCACTCCCGCGGTAGAGCCTGCGGCAAGGTTATTGATGCCGACGAAATGGTTACGGTCCGACGCCTGAATATCGGACACCAAAGTGACCACCTGCGCGCCCGCCGCCCGCAAACGGCGCACCGCATCGCGGGTCTGCGGGGTTTCGGGGGCCATCACGGCCACCCCGTCGACCCCTTCATCGGCCAGCCGATGCAGCGCCGCTACCATCGCCTGCGGATCATGGGGCGAAACATCGACGCGGCGGATCGTCATGCGGTCAGTCCGGGCGTGGCTTTGCACCGCCGCAATCTCATCGCGCAGGGCGGCGATGAAGGCGGTGTCGCGGTCAGGCAGCACGAACACAAAGTTGAAATCGCGTTGCCGCGCAAGGTTGGCCGCCGCCACATCGCGCACATAGCCCAGCGTATCAATGGCCGCATTGACCCGGCTGATCGTGCCTTCACGCACGCCGGGGCGCGCGTTCAGCACCCGGTCCACTGTGGCAAGACTGACGCCCGCTACCTTGGCAATGTCATGGACCGTCGGACGCATGGTGCGTCAGATCCTTACCCAGGCCGCGTTGCGCGCCGACGACTTCACACAGGCATCCACAAACGCAACACCCGCCAGCCCGTCGTGCACGGTCGGGAACACCACCTCGGGCGGCACCGGCTGGCCCGCAAGGCGGGCACGAATGGCACGGGCGGCCTCGGCGTAGATATTGGCGAATCCTTCCAGATAGCCTTCCGGGTGGCCGGGCGGCACGCGGGACATGCGCGCGGCCTCAGGCCCAGCCCCGGCACCGTTGCGGGTGATCAGGCGGCGGGGTTCACCCAAGGGCGTGAACCAAAGATAATTCGGGTCCTCCTGCGCCCATTCGATGCCACCCTTTTCCCCGTAAATCCGCAGTTTCAATGTATTTTCATTTCCCGTGGCAACTTGGCTGCACCACAGCATCCCCTTGGCCCCGCCAGCATAGCGCAGCATGACATGCGCGTTGTCGTCCAATGCGCGGCCCGGCACAAAGCGGTGCAGATCGGCGGCAAGGCTTTCCACCGTCAGCCCCGACACAAATGCCGCAAGGTTGTGCGCGTGGGTGCCGATATCGCCTGTTGACCCACCCCCTCCCGACCGCGCGGGATCAGTGCGCCATTCGGCCTGCTTCTGGCCCGACTGCTCCAAAGGGGTCGCCAGCCAGTCCTGCGCATATTCCACCTGCACCACGCGGATCGGCCCCAGATCGCCCGAAGCCACCATCGCGCGGGCCTGCCGGATCATCGGATAGCCGGTGTAATTATGCGTCAGGATGAACAGCGCATCCGATTTTTCAGCCACCTTCACCAGCGCCTTCGCCTCGGCCAAAGTTCCCGTCAGGGGCTTGTCGCAGATCACATGGATACCGCGCTTGAGGAATTCCCGCGCGGGGCCCGCGTGCATGTGGTTCGGCGTCACAATGGCGACGGCCTGAATGCCATCCTTACGCCGGGCCTCGCGCGCGGCCATCGTTGCGAAATCGGGGTAGATGCGGTTTTCCGCCAGCCCCAAAGCGCGCCCTGATTCAAGCGACCGTTCCGGCGTGGAACTCAAAGCCCCCGCGACCAGCGTGAATTCTCCGTCCATCCGGGCGGCGATGCGGTGAACGGCGCCGATGAACGCGTCCTTGCCGCCGCCCACCATGCCAAGCCGCAAGGGGGCTGTGGCCCCGGTGTTCGTTCCCTCAATTGCCATGCTCTATCCTTTCCATCCGTCGCGAATGACCCGCAGGCCCGCTTCGACGACCTCATCTTCATGGGTGAAAAACGTGCGCCAGACCTTTGTTGCAGCAGCCAAGGCGGGCAGCGCCTGCCCGAAAGCTTCGACCGTCAGCCAGCCGTCATAGCCGGTATCCTTCAACGCTTTCAGCGCACCCCGGATATCGGCATGACCCTGCCCCGGCACGCCCCGGTTGTTTTCCGAGATGTGAACGTGGTTGATCGCAGACCGCGTCGCGCGGATTGCGGCGTTGGTGTCGGTTTCTTCGATATTGGCGTGGAACGTGTCATACAGATAGCCAAAATTCGGCCGGTCCACCGCCGCTACATGTGCCGCAGACGCGTTGGCGGTGGTCAGCGCATAACACTCGAACCGGTTCAGCGGTTCAATGGAAAGCGCCACGCCGGTGCCCTGCGCATGATCCGCCATCGCCTGATGGGCGTGCCTCATCCGGTCCAGTTCGGCGGGCGTCGGCCCGGTCCCGCTGAACACGCCCAAAGGCGAATGAAACGGGCCGCACAGCACCTCGGCCCCCAAAGCGGCCGAGCAATCGACGAGCCACGACAGATGATCCTGCCCCGCCTGCCGGATCTGTGCAGTGTCGCCAATCGGGTTCGCCTCAGGTCCGGGAACAACGCCCACAACGGTCGCCCGCAGCCCGATATCGCCGAGACGGCGGCGCAGGGCGGCGTAATGTGCAGGGTCGCCCTCGAACATCGGAACCTCTACCCCGTCATATCCGGCGGCCTTGATGCCCTCGATCACCGGCATCAGATCGTCGGTGACATGAGTGGTCCACAACAGCAGGTTGAAGCCGATCTGCATGGCGTCAGATCCCCAGCATCTTACGGTTGGCGGCAAGGTCTGTACCGCCATCGGCAAAGTCATCGAACGCGCGTTCGGTGACGCGGATGATGTGGGCATTCACAAAATCCGCCCCCTCGCGTGCGCCATCCTCGGGGTGTTTCAGGCAACATTCCCATTCCACCACGGCCCAGCCATCGAAATCAAGCGCCGTGAGTTTTGAGAAGATCGCGCCGAAATCAACCTGCCCGTCACCAAGGCTGCGGAACCGGCCCGCACGGTTCACCCAAGGCGCATAGCCCGAATAAACGCCCTGCCGCCCCGTCGGGTTGAACTCGGCATCCTTGACGTGGAACATCTTGATGCGATCATGGTAGATGTCGATATGATCAAGATAATCAAGGCATTGCAGGACGTAGTGCGATGGATCGTATAGCATGTTCGCGCGTTTGTGGCCCTTTACGCGGTCCAGAAACATCTCGAACGTGGTGCCGTCGAACAAATCCTCGCCGGGGTGAATTTCGTAACACAGATCAATGCCGCACTCATCGGCAAGGTTCAGAAGCGGCGTCCAGCGGCGGGCCAATTCATCAAACGCCGTCTCGATCAGGCCCGCCGGGCGCTGCGGCCAGGGGTAAAGATAGGGCCAGGCCAGAGCGCCCGAAAACGTGACCATCGCCGAAAGCCCAAGGTTCTTCGATGCACGCAGCGCCTTGCCAACCTGATCCACCGCCCATTCCTGCCGCGCCTTGGGGTTGCCATGCACCGAGGGTGCGGCAAACCCGTCAAACCCCGCATCATACGCCGGATGCACGGCAACAAGCTGGCCCTGAAGGTGGGTGGAAAGCTCTGTCACCTCGACACCGTTTGCCGCCGCTTGCCCCTTGAAATCGTCGCAATAGCTCTTGGACGTGGCGGCCTTGTCCAGATCAAACAGCCGCGCGTCCCAGCTTGGCACCTGCACGCCTTTATAGCCGCACGACGCCGCCCATTTGGTTATCCCGTCCCATGAATTGAACGGCGCTGCATCGCCTGCGAACTGCGCCAGAAACAGCGCGGGGCCTTTTATGGTTTTCATGATCGCTCCTCCCAAAGCATCAAGCGGCGTGTCTTTGTGCCAAACGTATTGCGTTACGCACCTCATTGTCTATCGGCAACATGCGCTGACTGCCGGATCACGTGCAGATCACGGTCAAAACGCCAATTCTCACCTTCCTGCGAGACGGTGCTACAGACCGGCGACATGTCACGAAAATCCTGTAGTCAGATCGGAACAATTCACCGCACAAGGAGAGACAAGATGTTCAAAAACACCCTGATTGCCGCGGTTTTTGCGGGCCTGATGACAAGTGCTGCCTCTGCCGGTCCGCAATATGTGGACGGGACCGGTTTCGCCGCATCTGGCTATGATGTCGTGTCGTATTTCGACCTTCAGCAAGCCGCCGTGGGCAACGCCCAACCCGCCCCGCTGGAGGGCAAGACTGAATACACCGCCAAGTATAACGGTTCCGAATTCGCCTTCGCATCGGCCGCGAATCGCGACAAGTTTGCTGCCAACCCCAAAGCCTACGCGCCGCAATATGATGGCCATTGCGCCTACGGTGCGGCCAAGGGCGGCAAGGTTCCGGGCAACCCCAACCTGTGGCGCATCGTGGATGGCAAGCTGTACCTCAACATCACCAAGAATGTCGTGGGTTTCTGGGAGGAAGACATTCCGGGCAACATCACCCTTGCGCAAGGCAATTGGAAGGCGCTGGACCCGCAGCCTGCGTCAGATGCGCCGATCCCGCAGTTCACGTCGGCCGCACCCGCAAAATAAATGCAGATCAGCCGTCGCAAGGCGCTGTTACTTCTGGCCAGTGGTGGTGCCACTGCTGGCCTTTACGGCGTCGTGCAGTATGCGCAGGCCGATACGATCAGCGCACCAGAGGCACTAACGCGTGTGCAGGCCGGTCGCCTGATCCTTGTCGACATCCGCCGCCCCGATGAATGGCAGGCGACGGGAGTGGCACAAGGCGCGCATCCGGTCGACATGCGGGACGAAGATTTCATCGCCGAACTTGACGCGTTGACCGGCGGCGATAGATCCAAACCCATCGCGATGATCTGCGCAAAGGGTGTGCGCTCGCGCTGGATGGCGGCACGGTTGCGGGTTTCGGGGTATGAAAATGTCGTGGATGTGCGCGAAGGTATGCTTGGGTCGTCGGCAGGCGCAGGCTGGGTTGCGCGCGGGTTGCCGGTGGCGTCGTATAAGTAAGGGAATGCGAATGAAGACAGCAGCTTTCGCGGCTTTGGCACTTTTTGCGGCCGGTCCCGCTTTGGCAGATTGTGGCGCCGCGCCCGGCCCTTGCAAAACCGCAGACGGAATCTACGAACTGGCCCTGCCGCAAGACACAAGCGCCCCGCTGCCCGCTGTGGTGTTTCTGCACGGCTACGGCAGCGATGGCAAAGGCACGATGAGCAATACCGGAATGGTCAACGCCTTTCTTGCGCGTGGCTATGCTGTGATCGCCCCTTATGGGCGCGACCGCGACGGGGCGGACGGCAAGATGTGGTCCTTCATGCCCGGTCGCCCGTCGATGCGCGACGAGCCTGCGTTCCTGCGGCAGGTGATGGCGGATGCAACGCAGAACCACGGCATAAACCGCGACCATATCCTTTTGGCGGGTTTTTCCATTGGTGGTTCGATGGTCAGCTATGCCGCCTGCACCGACCCCACCATTGCCGCGGCCTATGCGCCCGTCAGCGGCAGCTTCTGGCGGCCCGAGCCTGACCATTGCGCAGGACCTGTGCGGCTTTTGCACACGCATGGGTTTCAGGACACAACCGTCCCGCTGGAGGGACGAAAGCTGCGCGAAACCGATCAGGGGGTGACCATCGCGCAGGGGGATGTCTACAAATCCATGGGCATCTGGCGTCAGACCAACGGCTGTGCATCCGACAGGCCCGACAGTTTCACGATGAATGATACGTTCTGGCACCGGCGCTGGACCGAATGCGCGCCGGGATCAGCGTTGGAGTTCGCAGTGTGGCCCGGCACCCATGCCATTCCCAAAGGCTGGGCCGACATGGCGCTCGATTGGTTCGAGGCGCAGCCCGTCGGCCCTATTCCGCCGCTAAACTGAACGCAGGGTCGGTGTCGAGCATCAGCCGGTAGCGCGCCCGCGCCAAGGTTGCCCGGTTCACGATCTGTGGCGGGTTCAGGCTGTCAGGCGTTTCCATCCACGCGCCCGTGCGCAACCGGGACACGTCCCACGCGCTCAGCGCCGAAAGCGGCACGGCACCCGCAAGGCTAAGGCCAACAGGCAGCAACCAGAACGTGACCTCACCCGCCGCAATGCCGCCAAGACAGGCCAGACCAAGCACCGTCTCGATGATGTGAAACCGCAGAAGGCTGCCCCAGCTTTGCTTGGCCCCGCTCCGGCTTTGCGGTGCCCAGATGTCTCGCTTTGACAGAACGGCGAACAGGATCGACTGCACCTGCTGAATCATCAGAATGGGCGCGTACAGGAACGACACGACGATCTCGATCAGCACTGCAAGCATGAAACGCGCCCGTCCGCCAAAGCTGGCCGCGCGAGGGCGCGAGGCCATGATGCTGAGCATCCCAAGCAACTTCGGCCCCAGAAGCATCGCCAGCACGCAGATCAGGAACAGGTTGCCGCCTGATACAAAGCCGTCAACCGGCTCTACGATCGGCGGTGCGCCTTCGATGCCCATTGCAACCGTTGCCATTTCGGGGAAAGCCCAGATCGACAGCAGAACCAGCCACAGCACCGCCATAAGGTAGCTGACAGCGCCTTGCAGCATGTGAAACCGCGACACCGCATGCAGACCCACTGCGGGGATCACGCGCAGGTGTTGCAGATTGCCCCGGCACCAGCGCCGGTCGCGCAGAACATAATCGACCAACGAGGCGGGCGTCTGTTCATACGACCCATCGACCTGCGGCAGGAAACGCACGCGCCAACCCGCGCGCCGCAGCATCGCGGCTTCGACAAAATCGTGGGACATGATCAGCGTGCGGCCACCGAAAATGCCTTTCAGATGCGGCAGACCCGCCGCCGCCGCAAAGGCGCGCGTGCGGATGATGGCGTTGTGACCCCAGTAATTCGCCTCGCCCCGCGCCCATGTGGCCAGACCCAACGCCATAAGGCGGCCATGTGCGGCAGTGGCGAACTGCTGCACGCGGGCAAACAGCACATCTGACCGGATCAGCCGGGGCCATGTCTGAACCAGACCCGTGCCGGGATTGGCGGCCAATTCACGCCGCAGGGTGATCACGGCATCCGCGCTCATCAGGCTGTCGGCATCCAGCACCAGCATCGCCTCGTATGCGGCGCCCCAGCCGGTGACCCAATCGGCGATGTTGCCGGTCTTGCGGTCGGTGTTCTTGTCGCGGCGGCGGTAGTGAATGGCGAAACGGTGGCCCTGCTCCATCCGCAAGGTCTGGAACGCGCGCCATTCCTCGGCGGCGATGCCATCGCTACGGGTGTCGGACAGGATGAACAGGCTGAAATGCCGTGCCTCATCTCGTGAGGACAGATCTTCCAGGAGCGCCGCCGCATTGCCGAACACATCGGCGGAGTCTTCGTTGTGGATGGGGATCAGCAATGCCACGTTCATATCGGTAGGTATCGTGGCAAGAACCTCGCGGCGCAGCAGCTTTCCACGCAAATGCGAAAACAGCCCAAGCGCCGCACCGGCAAGCGAGAACGCAATAAAGAAAAATGCAAAGCCAGCCAGCCACAGATGCAGTTTTTCCACCCAGGAAAAGCCGCCCCGCGCCAAACCGTTGGCCTGCGCAATAACGAATATTGCAGTCAGCACAGTTGTCGGCGCCAAAACTGCCGCACGCAAGATCCAGGCGCGGCGATCCGGCCCCTGCCCCACAACGTCCGCATCGCGCAGGGCGGGAAGTACGGAAAGATTCTGCTCGGGCATGCGCAGGGGTGCCCGCTCGGGCATGGCGACCGGGGTCGCCGGGTAGTGAAGGGTCAGGCTGTCCATCTGTAAAGCCAAACTTCGCTGTAGGGGCCATTTTCCAAGGAAAGCTGGGCCCGGAATTCGATAACGGTCGCGTCGCCAGGATCAAAACTGAACGCCAGTCGCGGACCGCCGGTATCGGGATTGATCTGCACGACAGGTTCGCCCAGCATCGTTCCCGCACTCGCCGAGAAAACGGCCTTGAGAGCAGAAAGTTCCGCAGGCAACAAATCCGTCGGCGAAAAGTCGACGGTTGCGACCAGACCGTGTTTGAAAGCCTTGCCCATTCGGGTGTTGGTGACTTGCGCCAGCATCGCGCCAAGATCAGGCTCCACTCCCCATTGCAAGCGGTAGCTGATCTTGTGCGCGCTGCCCGCCGCCCAGACATCCTTGGGCCGCCAATAGGCGACGATGTTGTCGTTGATCTCCATATCCGTGGGAATTTCGACCAGACTGACCGCGCCTTCGCCCCAACCCTCCATCGGTTCAACCCAAAGCGACGGGCGTTTTTCATAGCGCGCCACCATGTCGGCGTAATCGTCGAAATGGCGCGCGCGCTGCATCAGACCAAAGCCCTTGGGGTTGGTGTCGTTGAAGGTGCTGATCTGCACCGCTGCCGGGTTCGCCAAAGCGCGCCACAACACCTCGCCCGCGCCGTTCCACATCAGAAGGCCATCGCTGTCATGCACGGCGGGGCGGAAATCGTCGAACCGGTTACGGTTGGTGGAATCAAAGAAAAACATGCTGGTCAGGGGCGCGATGCCGACATGCGACATGTCGGTGCGCGGGAACAATTCTGCCTCGATCTCCATCCGCAGGGTCGGGCCGGGGGTCACGGTAAAGTGGTAGGCCCCGGCAGTGCTGGGGCTGTCAAGCAGCGCGTGGATCACGAAACTTGCGATCTCGGGGCCGGGGCGTTCGATCCAGAAGGCGATAAAATCGGGAAACTCCTCGCCTGTGGGTTCGGCGGTATCAATCGCAAGGCCGCGGGAGGACAGACCATAATTCTGCCCGGTGCCGATGGCGCGGAAGTAGCTTGCCCCCTGCATCACCATGAATTCGGTAAAGATTTTCGGCTTTTCAAGTTCCGCACGCAGGCGGAAGCCGGAATAGCCCATTGTGTCATCCACCGGCATCTGCGGGAAATTGTTGGTGGTATCAAAGACACCAAGGTTGAACGGCAGCACCCGCGACATGCCATCTTCAACCACGTTGATCTCAACCGCGCGGGGCACGAAAAGGCCTGCCGGAAATGTATCCAGCCGCAGGCCGGCATCGGTGTGGTTCCAAAGCGCATTGCGGTCAGCGAACCAGATATGGGCGAAATCGTCATAGCTCAGATTGCGCCACGCCTCGGGCACCTGCGGGCGCGCGACGTAATCGGCGGCGGCCAGCGCCAATGCACGTTCCCGCACCATCGCCGCCGAAAACGGCACCGCGTCGCCCGCCGGGGCCAAAGGCGTGACCGGCAGGTTTTGCGCGCGACCCTGTGTTGCCGCGGCAATGGCCATCAGACCCGCCAGAAACTCGCGCCGGATCATAGCTTTGCCCCTTTTTTTGCCCAAGGCTTCTGCTTGAACCATTGCGCGGTGTAGGCCGCTACCGTGATCATCGCAAAGCCGATGGCATTGACCCAGATCATCGAAAGATTGCTGCGGCCGACCACGTCGAACACCATGCCCAACTGCAACGCGATGAACATCGAGAACACGAATACCGCCAGCGATTGCTGACCCACGGTCGTGATCACCGCCATGAACCGCGCCCAGATCGCCGCCCACACCGGGTGATCGGGCCCCGCTGCAAGCCGTGATCCCTTGGGTCCGACAAGGCAGACCGCAAGATAGGCCAGCGCCAGAAAATGCACATAGCGCAGAATGCCGAACGACGATTTGTTGATCAGCACGCCGTATTCCTTGCGCCAGGCCTGAATGTCGGGCGAGATGTTTATGATGCGGAAATAGGCAAAAGGCACCGAAACCAGAACCACCACGATCGCCAGGATCACCAGCCTGCGGTCGACAGGCGGCGCCTTGAGCCAGCCTTTGGCAAAGGCAAAGCCGGTGAAAAAGATCAACTGCCAGCCGAACGGGTCAAAAAACCAGGGCCGGTCCGAGAAGGGCTCGGCAGGCAGGGTAAGGCCGCCGATATTGGCGAAAAGCCAGACGCCCACGACAAACACCGCCACCGCCCAAGTGCCGATCCGCGACAGCGCCATGACCAACGGCATCATTGCCAGCACGACAATATACATTGGCAGAATGTCGAAATAATTCGGCACATACGTCAACGTCAGCAGCGCGGGCAGATAGTCCATCGGGCGGTCGAAGAACTTGTAAAGGTTGAGTTGCGCGACATAATCGGTTGAGAAATCGCCATATCGGTTCATCGCGGCCAGCGTTGCCGCCACGGCAATGAACAAAGCTATATGCGCCCAATAGACCTGCCAGACCCGGAACAGCACCCGCGCTGTGCCGATCAGCCAGCCCTGTTCGGAAAACACCCGCCCAAATGCAATCGCTGACGCCATCCCCGAGCAGAACACGAACATCTCGGTCGCGTCTGAAAAGCCAAAGCGCGCGGGAATCCAAAGCGCAAGCCAGTCCGACGGAATATGGGCGATCAGAATGATGAACATCGCGATACCGCGAAAGAAATCGAGCCGCAGATCGCGCGCCCGTGCAACCGGCACCGCAGACGATGCTGCACGCGCACTGTCTGCCCCGGTCAGGCCCTTCGTTTCCCCCAGGGCGGTCGAAGACATCGCCATGATCCTTAACGGTTAATTGCTATTGCGCGGCCAGATCGAACGGGTTCTGCCGCGCTGCAGCAATAGCCTCGCGGCGCTGCGACGTAAAGCGGTCTTCGTGTGCTCCGCGTCGCGCAACCCGCTGCATCAGGAGGGAATCCGCCTGATCGAACCGGCCTGCGCGAATTCCCGCGTCAATCGTCAGACGCTCGAACACGTCGCGCTGCGTGTGGCTGCCACCGATGCTTTGCAAAATCGGACGTGCAGCGGTCAGCCCCGCGAAGGATGCGGTGAAGTCCCCTTCGGCAAAAGCTGCAAGACCGGCGGCAACGGCGCGGCCCGGATGCGCCATGACCTTGTCAAACTCAGCGACCGGATCTGTCGCATCCAGACGCGCCAGAAGCTTGTTGATTGCCGCATCGCGGGAGCCGCCGATCAGCGCCAGAATGTAGTGCAGATCGGCAAAGGCAAGGCAGGCATCGTCAACGCGGTTTTCGGCCAGATCGGCTAGTTCGTCCCACCGGTTGCCGACCGCCACACCGTCCAGCGAAAGCCGCATCAACAGCGACGAAGCATTGGCGATATCGCGGTAATCGTCGGTCTTGTCGGCGCGCATTTTGTCGTCGTAAATCTCAAGTACCGTGGCCACTTCGCCCCGGTCCAGATGCAGCAGCGCCTTGTGCCACCAGACGTGATAGCGAAAGTTGTTGCAGCCCATCCACGAACCGGAGTTGTCTTCGATCAGGCGGATGCCTGCTTCGGTTTTGCCAATCGTATCATAGACATGCGCCACGGCATGCAGGCCCCAGGCGTCGTCTTCCGCATGGCGCAACCCCTCAATCCCTGCGGCTTCGGCCGCGTCAAACTCGCCCGATTCCTCCAGAGTGAATGCGTGACAGCCCAGCGCAAAGCCGCGCAACGGGTGATCGGCGTGCGCGTCCAGAACCCGTTCGACCGACCGTCGCATGCCCGCGCCGTCGCCCATCACAAAGCGGATCGCCTGGCTGATTTTCATCGCCAGCGTATCGGCGGGGTTGGCGCGCAAAACGCTTTCCATTTGCGCAATGGCGCCCGTGGCGCGGCCCGCCATCCAGAGCGTCAAGGCCTCGACAAATGCCTGCTCGCGCGACGACGGCGCATCGCCCGCGCGCGCCAAAGCCAGCGCCTCGGCCGCCGTTGCCACCATCTCACGCCGCCCCAGAAGCATGCAGAACAGGCCGCGCACCGCCTGCGCCATCGCAAAGCGCGGGGCCGCTGCAATTACAGCCCCCAGATGCACCGGCGTTGCCGATCCATGGGCCAGAAACGCGCGCACCATGGCGTTCCAGTCATTAAGGCTGGTCGCGTCTGTCAGGGACACATCGCCGCGGCAGAGGTCTTGCATCTGTTCTTCTCCTGGAACCGGTTCCGTGCACATATCGGGTTCATTGGCCCGATTTGCCCGGTTGTCGCAAACAAATTGCGGTCAGGGCACGCGGTTGTGACCGGCGGTGATGCTTGCGTAATTAAAACAGGCGATTGTTACATTTCTGAGCGTTTGCAGAACTCGAATTGCGACAGTTTCCAAGGCTGCCCGATCCCGGCTCAATCTAACGGTTCGCCCTTTGGATGCGCTGCACGTACTGCGTCGGTATCCACACCCAACCGGGGCGGCGCAAGATCATAACGCACCGGCGTGCGCGACAGCTTCAAAGGATTGCCGAGGACTCGCAGCTTTCCGCCGATGACGTCGGCGGAATTCATCTCCACAACCGCGCCGCGAGCCGTCGCCTGATCCGATGCCAGCGCCTGACGGGTGGTCTGAATTGGCCCCACGGGCACTTTCACCGCCTCGAGTGCTGTCACGATGCCCTGCATTGTTTGGTTATTCAGCGCGGTTTGCAGCAACGGCAACAGCGTCTCGCGGTGGATAAGACGGGCCGAGTTGGTGCGGTATTTCGGATCTTCCGACAGCGCCGCCACTCCCAACACATCGCAGAACCGGGCGAATTGCGCATCGTTGCCGACCGCCACGATCACATGCCCGTCCGACACCGCGAAGGCATCATAGGGCACAATGTTGGGGTGGCCGTTGCCGCGCCTGATCGGATCGACGCCCGATGCAAGAAAGTTCGTACCCTCATTGATCAGCCAAGCCATCGTCGTATCGACGAGGGAGATGTCGATATGCTGCCCCTCGCCGGTCTTGTCGCGGTGGCGCAGGGCGGCAAGGATACCCACCGCCGCATACATGCCGCACATCACATCGGCGATGCCGACGCCCACCTTCGACGGCATCCCCGCCGCCTCGCCGGTCAGCGACATGATCCCGCCATAGCCCTGTGCCATCAGGTCGTAGCCCGGTTTTTCGCGGTTCGGCCCGGTCTGGCCGTATCCCGAGATCGAACAATACACCAACCCCGGATGCGCCGCACATAAGGTTGCATGATCCAGCCCGTATTTCGCCAGACCGCCGGGTTTGAAATTCTCCACCACGATATCGGCGCGGGCGGCAAGGCGGCGCAGAAAGGCCTGACCCTCGGGGTCGGCCATATCGACGGCCACCGATTGCTTGTTGCGGTTGGCGGCCATGAAATAGGCCGACAGATCCGTAGCCCCCGGTGCATAGGGCGGCCCCCAGCCGCGCGTGTCATCGCCCGCGCCGGGGTTTTCTATCTTGATCACCGTCGCACCCAGATCGCCCAGAAGCTGCGTGCAGTAAGGTCCGGCAAGGATACGGGTAAGGTCAAGGATGAACACGGCATCCAAGGCTCCTGGCGTTTTAGATGCGTCCGTCATAGGCCCCCCGGTCGATGATCGCGGCAATTACGGTAAAGGTGTCGGCGGTCTGCGCTTCGGCCAAGGCCGTGGCAAGTTCCGCACGCGACCGCACCGCAACCCCTGCCCCGCCAAACGCCCGGCCGATCGCGGCAATGTCGTGCATCCCGAAATCAACGCCGGTGTTTTTCATCTGGCGCTGGCGTTGTTTCAACTCGATCAGGGCAAGGCTTGCATCGACAAACACCACAAAGATCGTGCGCAGGCCCAGTTCGGCGGCAGTGGCAAGTTCGCCCGCCACCATCAGGAACCCCGCATCGCCGGAAAAGGACACAACCACCCGCGAAGGCTCCACCAACGACATTCCCATCGCCAAAGGCACCGCACAGCCCATCGTGCAAAGGCCCGAGGATTGGACCAAGGCGCGCGGCTCGTAACAGGGCCACATCTGCGACAGCAGGATGCGGTGCGCGCCAGAGTCGGCCGAGGCCAGCGTATCGCGCGGCAGACGCAGCGCACATTCGGCGATCACCGCCGCCGGGCCCCAGTCGTCGGTGATCGGGAACGCTTTGGCCAAACCGGCGCGGGCCTTGCCGGGCGCGCCATCTTCCCATGTTTTCTGCGGGTCAACCCCATCCGACAAGGCCGCAAGACTGGCCGCACAGCCCGCCACAAAGCTGATCGTCGCGTGGTGCATATAATGGTGGTTCGGTTCTGCCGTGATGTCGATCACATCCTGCCGGGAGGCGTCCCAGATGTTGCGCCAGCCGGTCCGCATTTCGATCGGGTCATAGCCCACACACAGGATCAGGTCGGCGGCATGGATCAGCGGCAGCAGGTGCTTGTCGGCCAACGGCGACAGACCGGCACCGCCCATTGCCATCGGATGATCTTCGGGGATCAGCCCCTTGGCCTTGTAGGTGGTGATCACCGGCACATGATGGTGCGTGGCGAAATCGGTCAGGGCGGCACCCGCTCCTTCGACCATCGCATCCAGCCCGACGATCATCAGGGGCCTCTTTGCCCCTGCAAGCATGGCGCGGGCGCGGTCAAGTGCGGCACCCGGGGCCGGGGCAACCGGGGCTACCGGCGCGCGCAATGGGTGGCTGGCGGCGGGGACCATCGCCTCGGCCACCGAGATTGGCACGTCGATATGCACCGGGCCGGGGCGGCCCTCCACCGCGATGGCAACGGCCTTGTCGGCGATCACATGGGCGGCCCCGGCGGCCAACGTGAAACTGGCCTTGGTGATGGGTCGGAACACCTGCGGCTGGTCCAGCACCTGATGGGTGTAGGTCTGCGCCTCGTCCGCATCGACAGCCCCCGACAGCACGATCAGCGGCACGCGGTCTTGTTGCGCGTTGGCGACCACGTTGATCCCGTTCAGCGCACCGGGGCCAAGCGTTGCCACCAGAATACCCGGCGCGCCCGTGCGGTGATGCGCTGCCTCGGCCATGAAGCCGCCGGAATTTTCGTGCCGGACCAGAACGAAGGTGATCCCCGCCCGTTCCAGCGCGTCGATCAGCGTCAGCACTTCGCCGCCCGGCATGCCAAACGCGTGGCGGCATCCGGCGGCGTAAAGCCTTTGTGCCAGAACATCCGCGGCGCGTATCTTGTGATCAGTCATATCGGCCCCTTTTTGTCCCGACATCCGCCTCATCGCGGCAGGCACGCCCGTATCCGAGGCAAGCCAAGATTTTCGCGCGGACGCAAGGGGGTCGCACCTTTGTGATGCGCAAATCGCCCGAAACCGTGCCGCTTTTTCGGGCAATGATCCCCGGCGTGGCAAAAACCCCGCCGCACGCGACCTTTTATCGACGTAAACCGGTCGGTTCAGCAATTTCGCTTGAAAGATACTGAGTTCTTGCTAATTACGCGAATGAACGTTCATTCCGCCCCCTCCTTTACAGGTCAGCATGTCCTCCATTGATCCGATGTTTCGCGTCGCTGACCCTGCCCCTGCATCCGAAGGGCGCAGCGACGAAATTCTGCATTCGATCCGCGGGGTGTTTGCCGACAAGGGTTTTGACGGCGCGTCAATGCAGGATCTGGCCCGCGCGGCGGGGATGAGTGTGGGCAACTTCTACCGCTATTTCCCGTCCAAGGCCGCCATTGTCGAAGCCATCGTGACCCGCGACATGGCCGAAGTGGAACAGGACTTTGCCGCGATTTTCCAATCGAACCAACCGCTGGACGGCGTGCGTGCCAAGATCGCGGACCGTATCCGGGGGCATGCTTGCGGCGATGACGGCCCCCTTTGGGCCGAAATAACGGCAGCAGCAATGCGCAAGCCCGAGATCGCGCAGGTGCAGCAGCGCATGGAAGACGGCATCCGGTATTATCTGACAGCCGTGTTCGCCCGCGCCACCGGACTTGACCCGGCCGAGGCGAGCCGCCGCTTTGCTGCGCATGCCACGTTGATCGTGATGATGGTCAAGGCCACGGCAATGCGCAAAAGCGGTTCGGACGCGGCCGAAAGTGATCTGACAGCGCTGGTACTGCGAATGATAGACAATCTGCTGGACGATATCTCCAACACCAAATCCGAGGTCTGAGCGATGCGTAAGGCAGTTCTTTTCCTGAGTTTCGGGGCGATGGCCCTGATGGCCCCGTCGCTGGCCTTCCCCGAAACCGCAAGCCCCGCCCCGGCGGTCGAGATTACGTTGCCCGCGATCAGCGTCACCACTGCAAAGACCGAAAAACTGCAGGCGCAGGTTCTGGCCTCGGGCATGGTCGAGGCGGTGGAACTGGTGCAGGTACAGCCCCTGATCGAAGGTCAGCCGATCGAGACGCTGGATGCCGATGTGGGCGACAAGGTGCGCGCCGGGCAGGTTCTGGCGACGCTTTCGCTCAGCACGCTGGAGCTTCAGAAAAGCCAGTTCGCGGCATCTCTTGCGGCGGCGCGTGCGTCTATCGCGCAGGCCGAAGCGCAGGTGCTGGAGGTAAAGGCCAGCGCCGCCGAAGCCCAGCGCGTGAACGAACGCACACAGGCGCTTACCAAGAACGGCACCTCGTCGCAGGCTGCGGCAGATACCGCGCAATCGAACGCGGTTGGCGCAAACGCCCGTGTCGCCGTCGCGACCCAGACGCTGGAGGCCGCCCGCGCGCAGGTCGCACTGGTTGACGCGCAGATTGCCAATGTCGAACTGCAACTGTCGCGCACCAAGGTTGTGGCGCCGGTAGACGGCGAGATCGTGTCGCGAAACGCCCAGCTTGGCGCCATTGCCTCGGCTTCGGGGCCGACGATGTTCGTGATCATCCGCGACAACGCTCTGGAATTGCGCGCCGATGTGGCCGAGGGCGATCTTCTGAGTCTGGCACCGGGGCAACCCGTCACCCTGTCTGCCGTGGGTGCGGCTGCCCCGCTTGCAGGCAAGGTGCGGCTGGTCGAACCATCGGTCGATCCCGCCACGCGCATGGGCCGGGTGCGGATTTCGGTAAACGACCCCGAAGCGCTGCGCACCGGCATGTTCGTCGATGCAACCATTCTGGTGGCAGAACACGACTCCGTCGCGATTCCGCTCACAGCAATTGGGTCGTCGCCCGACGGCGCAACCGTAATGCGCGTCACTGATGGCACGGTGGAGCAGGTCGTCGTGACAACCGGCATCCGTGACAATGGCATGATCGAGATCGTCACCGGACTATCTGACGGCGACACGGTCGTGCTGAAAGCCGGCGCTTTTGTGCGCAACGGCGACAAGATCAACCCCGTATCCGCCGACAGCGGCACGAACTGAAGGCATCACGCGATGAACTTTTCCGCTTGGTCAATCCGTAACCCCATCGGTCCGCTTCTGGCATTCGTGATGCTGATGTTCCTAGGCTGGCAATCGTTCAACACGCTGCCGATCACCAAGTTTCCCAACATTGACGTGCCCGTGGTGGCAGTCACGGTAGCACAATCGGGCGCGTCACCTGCCGAACTGGAAACGCAGGTCACCAAGGAAATCGAAGACGCGGTCGCGGGCATCACCGGGGTCAAGAACGTGACGTCGACCGTCAGCGATGGCGTGTCAACGACGGCCGTGGAATTTCTGATCGAGGTTCCCACCGACAAGGCCGTGCAGGACGTCAAGGACAAGATCGACCAGATCCGAGGCGATCTGCCCACCGATATCGAAAGCCCGATCGTGACTCGTATTGACGTCGAAGGCGGCGCGATCATGACATTCGCGGTCACCGCCCCTGACATGACCTTTGAAGAGATGAGCTGGTTTGTCAGCGATACCATCACCCGTGCCCTGCAGGGCCGCCCCGGTATTGGCCGCGTAGACCGTTACGGCGGCGCCGACCGCGAAATCCGCATCGAGCTAGATCCCGCCAAACTGGGCAGTTTCGGCATCACCGCGCAAGCCGTAAGCCAGCAGTTGCGTCTGACCAACGCCGACATCGGCTCGGGCCGGTCCGAGCTTGGTTCCGGCGAGCAGGCGATCCGCACCCTTGGTAACCAGGACACCGTGGCCAACTTGCAAAAGGCCACCATCGCCCTGCCCTCGGGTCGGTTCGTGCGGCTGTCCGATCTGGGATCGGTGGTCGATACCTACGAAGAATTGCGGTCTTTTGGCCGGTTTGACGGCAAACAGGTGGTGATCTTTTCGGTGTTCCGCTCCAAGGGCGCGTCAGAGGTCAGCGTGGCCGAAACCGCCAACAAGGCTTTGGATCAGGTGCGCGCCGCCAATCCCAATGTGCGTATCGAAATGATCGACGACAAGGTATTCTACACCTATGGCAACTATATCGCGGCCATCGACACGCTGCTTGAGGGCGCGCTGCTGGCCATTCTGGTGGTCATGGCGTTCCTGCGCAACTGGCGCGCCACGCTGATTTCGGCGGTGGCGCTGCCGCTGTCGGCAGTTCCGACATTCTGGCTGATGGATATGCTGGGCTTTTCGCTGAACCTTGTTTCGTTCCTTGCGATGACGCTGGCGACGGGCATTCTGGTCGACGATGCGATTGTGGAGATCGAGAATATCGCGCGCCATATCCGCATGGGCAAAACCCCCTACCGCGCGGCGATCGAGGCGGCAGATGAAATCGGTCTGGCGGTTATTGCCACGACCTTTACCATCGTTGCGGTCTTTGTGCCGGTCAGCTTCATGCCCGGTATTCCGGGGCAGTATTTCCGACAATTCGGGCTGACGGTGGCGATTGCGGTCCTGTTTTCGCTGCTGGTCGCGCGGCTGATCACACCGATGATGGCCGCCTATCTGATGCGCACGAAAGACGCAGGCCACGCCGATCAGAAAGACGGCTTCATCATGCGCGGCTATCTGGGTTTCGTGCGGATGACGACAAAAAGCTGGAAGATTCCGGGCATCCGCCTGCATTTTCCGAACTATTACCTGACGCTGCTGACGTCGATCGGGGTTGTGGTCGTATCCATCCATTTCATGTCGCAGATCCCCGGCAGCCTGTTCCCGCCCGAGGATGAAAGCCGCGTGTCCGTGTCGGTCGAACTGCCGCCCGGATCGACGCTGGACCAGACCGACCGCACCACCGATATGATGCGTGAGAAAATCGGCAAGATTGACGGCGTGAAAAGCGTGCTCGTCATTGGCGGCGCGTCCCCCAAAGGTGATCTCGACATCCGCCGTGCAAGTGTATCGGTTATTCTTGATCGTCTGGACAACGGCTTTGCGCGCAAGTTTTCCGATCTTGGCCAGAAACTGCCGCTGATCGGCCCATATCTGCCGCAAGCCCCGGTCACTGGCCGCATCCGCCCGCAGAATGAGATCGAAGCCGAGATTTTCACGATTGTGAAATCGGTGCCCGACGTGCGCGCTTTCAAGCTGAACGACCGCGGCGCGCGCGACATCAGCTTCTCGATCCTGTCCACGGATGAAGCCGATCTGAACCTTGCCGTGCAGCGCTTGGAAGACGCGCTGGCGGGTGAGCCTCTGCTTGCCAACGTCGCCTCCGAAGGGGCCCTGCCCCGCCCGGAAATCCAGATCACTCCGCGTCTGGCCGAAGTGGCACGGCTGGGCATCACCACGCAACAGATCGCGTCGGTGGTGCGGGTTGCAACCATCGGCGACGTTGATGCTGCGCTGGCGAAACTTTCCATCGACAACCGGCTGATCCCGGTCCGGGTGCGGCTGAACAATGCAAGCCGTGAAAATCTGAACCAGATCAGTGCGCTGAAGCTGACCACGGCCAGCGGCAACACGGTGCCCTTGTCGGCGGTCGCCGATATCCGGCTTTCCCAAGGCCCCAGCGTCGTGAACCGCCTGAACCGTGACCGGATCGCCACCATCGGCGCCAGTCTCCCCGTCGGGGTGGCGCTGGATACCGCGACCGCCCGGTTCAACGAGATTGTGGCTTCGGTGCAGCTTCCCGCTTCGGTCAAGGTGGCGCCCTCGGGTGAGGCCGAGATTCAGGCCGAACTGGTGGGCAGTTTCGTCAACGCCATGATCATGGGCCTGATGCTGGTGCTGACCGTGCTTATCCTGCTGTTCAAATCGGTGATCCAGCCCTTTACCATCCTGTTCTCGCTGCCGCTTGCCATCGGCGGGGTGGCGGCGGCGCTGATCATCACGTCAAGCCCGGTATCGATGCCCGTGCTGATTGGTATCCTGATGCTGATGGGCATCGTGACCAAGAACGCGATCCTGCTGATCGACTTTGCCATCGAGATGCGGAAAACCGGTATGGACCGGGTTAAAGCGGTGATGGAGGCGGGCCATAAACGTGCGCGCCCGATCGTAATGACATCTATCGCGATGTCGGCGGGGATGCTGCCCTCGGCACTTGGCATTGGCGAGGGCGGGTCGTTCCGTGCGCCGATGGCCACGGCGGTGATCGGCGGGATCATCGCGTCAACCGTCCTGAGCCTGGTGATCGTGCCGTCGTTCTTTCTGATCATGGATGATCTGTCATGGCTCCTGGGCAAGCTGTTCGGCTGGATGGTCGGCCAGAAAGAAGAAGAACCCGAAGAACCCGAAGCGTCCGTTCTCGCCGCGCGCATCGACGTGCGGGCAGCGGAAATCGCCGAACTGAAATACCGGTTGGACGCGCTGGAAGCATCACAGCGCCCCGGATCGAAACTGTTCGTCGCGCAGTAGCGCCCGCCCCGCGTCAGTGCAGCAAATTGCGCGGGGGTTTCGCGGGGGCATCGGGCAAGGCCACCTCGGAAACGGCAGGCAGACGCCGGCGGCGCGCCAGCCACGCGACGCCCAGCAGATCGACAATCCCCACCAGCCCGCGTTGCAGGTTGTTGTATTTCGACTGCCCGCCGTAGCGCTCGGAGTGGGTGACATCCATCGTCACCACCGCCAACCCCTCGCGCCGCACCATCGCCGGCATGAACCGATGCAGATGGTCGAAATAGGCGATGTTCAGATAAACCGCGCGCGGAAACACCTTCATTCCGCAGCCTGAATCGCGGACCCCGTCGCGCAGGATCATCTGGCGCACCCGGTTCGCCAGTTTCGACGCCATCCGCTTGGACCACGTATCCTGCCTGCGCAACCTTTGCCCCTGCACCAGCCCCAGCAAGGGGTCGGTCCCGGCGGCCAGAAAGGGTGCGATCAGGCGCGGCAGGTTGTCGGGCGGGTTCTGGCCGTCGGCATCCAGTGTTGCGATGATGCGCCCGCGCGCCGCCTGAATACCGCTGCGCAGCGCCGCCGACTGGCCACAGGCACGGTCGTGATGCAGGATGCGCAGTTGTGGCAGACCGGGGGCCAGTGCCTGCAACACCGCCAGCATATCATCGCCCGATCCGTCATCGACCACTACAATCTCGTGCGGCACATCGTCCAGCGCCGCTGCAATCGCCTCGACTACCGCCGCGATACTGGCGGATTCGTCTTTGGCGGGCAGAACCACGCTGACCTGAGGCGCCGGGGTCATTCAGCAGCCGTTCCATCATCGCGCGATGATTTCTTGCGGATCAGCATCAGGTTACGCGCATAGACCAGAAGGCCGAACAACTGACCGCTGATGATAACGATATCCTGCTGCCAGATCGCATAGGTCAAAAGCGTGATCCCGCCCGCCAGCGAAAAGAACCAGAACGCCACCGGCACCACGCTTTCGCGCCGGATCTCGCTGACCAGCCATTGCACAAGAAAACGCCCCGAAAAGAGCGCCTGCCCCAGAAAGCCGATCCCGATCCAGACGGCGGCATTGTCCGACCAAGGCATCGCCGTGTGCAGCCACAGCATCACGTCATGTATCCACAAGGTAAAGCCGTTCATCCGTGCATCCGTCTTTCAGGGGCCAGAAGTGCGCGCAGTCGCACCCCGTGCGTTTCGCCGCAATCTAAAGGGTCCGGCGAAAAGATGCCAGCCAAACGCTGTAAATCGCGCGTCGGTGCGAAACCGGATGCGAGGGGTTTTGCCGATGACGCTAGGTCAGACACGCATACCCAAAAAAAGGCGGTGCTTTTGACCGCGCAATCGCTAGTCTCTTGCAATCGGGGCGCGATCCCCGACCTGAGCCGTGCTGACCCGGACCCCGCCAAGGACAACGACCCAATGATCCCGCGCCGCGCGCTTTACCCCGAATGCTCGCCCTACACCTCGGGGCGGTTGGCTGTGGGTGGCAGCCATGATCTGCATTACGAGGAATGCGGCAACCCCGACGGCAAGCCCGTGATCGTGCTGCATGGCGGGCCGGGTGGTGGGATTTCACCCTATCTGCGCCAGTGCCACGACCCCGCGCGGTATCGCATCATCCTGATGGATCAGCGCGGCTGCGGCGGGTCGACCCCGCACGCCAGCCTTGAGGCCAATACCACATGGGATCTGGTCGCCGATATCGAGGCGTTGCGGGTGCATCTGGGCATCGAACGCTGGCAGGTGGTCGGCGGCTCATGGGGGTCAACGCTGGCACTCGCCTACGCAATCACCCACCGCGCGCGCGTGACAGAACTGGTGCTGCGAGGCGTATTCACCGTCCGGCAGGCCGAGATTGACTGGTTTTATCAACGCGGTGCCAGCTTTCTTTACCCCGAAGCCTTCGCCGCCTATGTCGCCCCGATCCCCTTGCCCGAACGTGACGATCTGGTCGCAGCATACCACCGCCGCCTGACCGGGCCGGACGCAGCGCAGGCGCTGGTTTGCGCAAAGGCATGGGCCACATGGGAGGCGTCGACCCTGTCGCTGATCCCCGACCCCACCCTGATCGCCGACTTTGCCGATGATCATTTCGCCATCGCATTTGCCCGCATCGAATGCCACTATTTCACGCACAAAGGCTTCTTCGCGACCGATGGCTGGCTGTTGCAACAGGCGCATGTCTTGCGCGGCCTGCCGGGGGCGATCATCCACGGACGTTATGATGTGGTCACGCCGCTTGAGACAGCCTGGCTTCTGGCGCAGGAATGGCCCGACGCGCACCTGCACATCATCCCCGACGCGGGCCACATGGGCCGCGAGCCTGGGATTGCCGATGCGATGGTGCGCGCGACCGACCGATTTGCCGATACCCCCTAGGGGCGCGGCCCCCGCCACCTTGGGCGGGCCTTCAAACGGATGCGGGGCAAGGACATCCCCGCACATTAACAATGGGAGACGACACATGACCATGATTCTGCGAACCCTTCTGCTGACCGGCAGCCTGATCGCGCTGACCAGCGGCGCTTTTGCCGAAACCGTGCTGAACCGTGGCAATTCCGCCGACCCGGAATCGCTTGATCCGCACAAGACCTCAACTGTGTATGAGGCCAATATCCTGCGTGATCTGTTCATGGGACTGACCGCACAGGATGCGGCCGCCAAGGTCATTCCCGGTGCCGCTGAAAGCTGGACGGTTTCGGAGGATGGCAAGGTCTATACCTTCAAGCTGCGCAGCGGGGCCACATGGTCGGACGGCAGCCCGGTTACCGCCGATGATTTCGTCTTTGCATGGCAGCGCGTCGTGAACCCCGAAACCGCAGCCGAATATGCCTATATGCTGGCTCCGGTTGTGGGTGCCGAAGATATCACTGCAGGCAAGGCCAAACCTGACACGCTGGGCGTCAAGGCCGTGGATGCCGGCACGTTCGAGGTAACGCTGAACGCCCCCACCCCCTATTTTCTGGAAATGGTAACCCATCAGGCGACCTATCCCGTCAGCAAGGCCAATGTCGAAGCCCTGGGGGCCGATTTCACGAAGCCCGGCAATCTGGTATCGAACGGCGCTTATACGCTGACCAGCTTTACCCCCAACGACAAGATCGTGCTGACCAAGAATGCAGCCTTCTACGATGCCGCGAATGTCGCGATTGACACCGTCAACTTCTACCCCACCGAAGACCGCTCTGCCGCGATGAAACGGTTCGAGGCGGGCGAGTTGGACATGAACGATGATTTCCCGACCGAGCAACTGAGCGACATCAAGGCGAAATTCGGCGATCAGGTGAAGGTCGGCCCGTATCTGGGCACCTATTACTATGCCTTCAAGGTCGACAGCGCGCCGTGGGATAATGTGGAATTGCGCCAGGCCATCTCGATGGCCATCGACCGCGATTATCTGGCCGAGGAAGTCTGGCAGAACACCATGATCCCTGCCTATTCCTTTGTTCCGCCCGGAATTGACGGCTACTCCGACAGCAAGCTGCCCTATGCTGACATGACCCAGATCGACCGCGAAGATGCTGCGCGCGCGGTTCTGGAAAAGCTGGGGTATACAGAGGCCAACCCGCTGAACATGGAAATCCGGTTCAACACCTCGGAAAACCACACCAATACCGCGGTGGCGATTCAGGAACAGTTGAAACCGCTTGGCATCAACGTGACCCTGCTGAACACCGACACCTCTACCCACTACGGCTTTCTTGAATCGCACGGCGATTTCGACATCGCCCGCGCAGGCTGGATCGCCGACTACAAAGACCCGGAAAACTTCCTCGCCCTTTGCAAGACCGGGGCGGGCAACAACTATGCTGTCTATTCCAACCCCGAGTATGACGCGCTTCTGGCCAAGGCCGCAGCCGAGGCCGACCCCGCAAAGCGGATGGGCTTTTTGTCCGAAGCCGAAGCGATTGGCGTGGCGCGCGACCTGTGCGTCGTGCCGCTGCTGAACTACAGCTACCACGAAGTCGTTTCCAACACGCTGAAAGGCTATCAGGAAAACATCATGCAGATCCATCCGACCCGCTTTCTAAGCAAGTGATCTGATGGCAGGTGCCGCCCCCAGCGGGCGGCACCCCTTCTGCGAAAGGTTTGTCCATGTTGCGCTATGTGCTGAAGCGGTTTCTGACCGCTATTCCCACGCTGTTCGTGATTGTCACCCTGTCGTTCTTCCTGATGCGCGTCGCCCCCGGCGGGCCGTTCAATCAGGAAAAGGGGCTGAACCCGGCAATCAAGGCCAATCTGGAAAAGCTGTATCAGTTGGATTTGCCGCTTTGGCACCAATACTGGAACTACCTCAAGGCGTTGGCTGTGGGTGATTTCGGGCCCAGCTATACGCGCCCCGAATTTACCGTGGCCGAGATGTTTCAGGCGGGCCTGCCAATCTCCATCCAACTGGGGGCTACGGCGCTGGTGCTCGCCTTGGTGATCGGATCGGCGATGGGCATCGTCGCGGCCCTGCGCCAGAACCGGCTGGCCGATTACGCGGTGATCGCGACCGCCACGGCAGGCAGCACGATCCCGACCTTCGTGATTGCACCGCTGTTTCAGTTGACCTTCGCACTGTCACTGAAATGGTTTCCCGTCGGCGGCTGGAACGACGGCGCATTCGTCAACACCGTGGGTCCGGTGCTGACGCTGATGTTGCCACAGCTTGCCCTCGTCGCCCGCCTGATGCGCGGTTCGATGATCGAAAGCCTGCGCTCGCACCACATCCGCACGGCGCGGGCCTTGGGGCTTTCGGATTGGTCGGTGGTGATCCGCCATGCGTTTCGCGGGGCGCTGATGCCGGTGATTTCTTATGCCGGGCCTGCGGCGGCGGCACTGCTGACCGGGTCGATCATCGTGGAGACGGTCTTCGGCATTCCCGGCATTGGCCGCTATTTCGTCGAATCGGCCCTGAACCGCGACTATACGGTGGTCATGGGAACGGTGGTGATCATCGCGGTTTTCACCATATTTTTCAATCTGATCGTCGACATTCTTTATGCGTTTGTCGACCCACGGGTGCGCTATGACTGACATTCCCGCCCCTGCCGTCACCCCCGCCGCCGGGCGCTCGCTCTGGGCCGATGCCTGGGCGCGGCTCAAGGCCAACCGCGCCGCGATGATAAGCCTTTGGTATCTGGCCTTCATGGCGCTGATCTGCATCATTGGCCCGATGCTGACGCCAAATGCCTTTTCCACCATCCACCAGAATTACACCCGCGTCGCCCCCAGCCTTGCCCCCTATCCCACCACCGACATGATCAAACCCGCCGCCGAAGATGCCGTGCGCCGGGGAAGGATGGAGCTTGCCGACTGGACGCGCGAGGGCGGCATGGTCACGATGCACGTCACCTCAAAACGCCCGATAGATGCGCGGGTGACGCGCTATATCGACCGCTCGGACATGTTTGAGGATGCAAAGGCCACCGAAATAGCAGCCGACGGTCTGTCAGCCACGATCACCGCCACGGTCGCGCAGAAATACTTCCTGTTCGGCACCGATGCGACAGGGCGCGACCTACTGACCCGCACCCTGATTGCGGGTCGGGTGTCGCTGGCCATCGGGCTTTTGGCCGGGTTGGTCGCCGTGGTCATCGGCGTGGTTTACGGCGCCACCGCAGGCTTTGTCGGCGGCAAGACGGATGAGGTGATGATGCGCATCGTCGACATCCTGTATTCGCTGCCCTTCATCTTTTTCGTCATCATGCTGGTTGTGTTTTTCGGCCGCAATTTCGTGCTGATGTTTCTGGCCGTGGGGGCCGTTCTATGGCTCGACATGGCGCGGATCGTGCGGGGGCAAGCGCTTTCCATCAAGCGGCAGGAATACGTTCAGGCGGCCGAGGCTTTGGGTGTTACCCGCGCGGGCATCCTTGCGCGCCACATCGTGCCAAACCTTCTGGGGCCGGTTGCGATTTACATGACCCTTCTGGTGCCGCAGGTGATCATCCTTGAAAGTTTCCTGTCTTATCTTGGCCTTGGCGTGCAGGAACCGATGTCAAGTTGGGGTGTCCTGATCAGTCAGGGTGCGAAAAACATGCCCTACGCCAACTGGCTTTTGTTCTTTCCGGCGGTCTTTCTGATCTCCACCCTGTTCGCGCTGAACTTCATCGGCGACGGATTGCGCGACGCGCTTGACCCGAAGGACCGCTAAGATGGACCCGATCCTGACGTTGCGCGATCTGCGCGTTTCCTTCGATACACTTGACGGTGCGGTGGATGCGGTAAAGGGCCTGAACCTGACCGTAGCGCCCGGTGAAACCGTGGCGATCGTGGGCGAAAGCGGGTCGGGCAAAAGCCAGTCGATGATGGCCGCGATGGGGCTTTTGGCGAGTAACGGGCAGGCGTCGGGGGTTGCCGATTACCGGGGCACAAACCTTGTCGGCTTGCGGAAATCGGACTTGAACCGCATTCGCGGCGCCAAGATCACGATGATTTTCCAGGAACCGATGACCTCGCTTGATCCCTTGTACCGCATCGGCGACCAGATCATGGAGCCGATCCTGCGGCATCAGGGCGGCAATCGGGCGGCAGCTCGCGCCCGCGCCATCGAGATGCTGACCCTCGTGAAAATCCCCGATCCCGCGCGCCGGATGCGGTCTTATCCGCATGAGCTTTCGGGCGGTCAGCGCCAGCGCGTGATGATCGCGATGGCCTTGGCAAACACCCCCGACATCCTGATCGCGGATGAGCCGACAACCGCTCTGGATGTGACAATTCAGGCCGAAATACTGGACCTTATGAAGGGCCTGCAACAGCAATTCGGCATGGCGATGGTGTTCATCACGCATGATCTGGGCGTCGTGAAACGTATCGCCGACCGGGTCTATGTGATGCGGCAGGGCGAGGTGGTCGAGGATGGCCCGACCGCACAGGTCTTTGCCACCCCCCGCCACGCCTACACCCGCGCGCTGCTGGACGCCGAACCCTCGGGCACCAAGGCCCCGCCCCCCGACGCAGCACCCATCATCCTGCAAGGCGACCGGATCGGCGTGGAATTCCGGCTGGGCGGCGGGTTTCTGCGCGGCAAGCCCACCATCCTGCGCGCCGTCGACAACGTGTCGGTGCATCTGCGGCAGGGCCAGACCATCGGCATCGTGGGCGAATCCGGTTCGGGCAAATCCACCCTCGCGCGCGCGCTGTTGCGCCTGATGCCCTGTCAGGGCGCGATCAGGTTTGAGGGGCGCGATATTGCGGCTTTGGGCGTGGCCGAGATGCGCCCCCTGCGGCGGCAGTTGCAGATCGTGATGCAGGACCCGTTCGGATCGCTGTCGCCGCGCATGACGGCAGGCCAGATCGTGACCGAGGGGCTGCTGGTCCACGACCCCCGCATGTCGGCCCGCGACCGCGACCTGCGCGCCGCACAGGCGTTGGAGGAGGTGCAACTCGACCCCGCCTTGCGCAACCGCTATCCGCATGAGTTTTCGGGCGGTCAGCGCCAACGCATCGCCATCGCCCGCGCGATCATCCTGAAGCCGCGACTGGTGGTGCTGGACGAGCCGACCTCGGCCCTTGACCGGCAGGTGCAGCGCCAGATCGTCGACCTTCTGCGCGACCTGCAGGCCGCACACGGGCTGAGCTATCTGTTCATCAGCCACGATCTGGCCGTGGTCCGCGCGATGTCGGACCATATCATGGTGATGAAGGACGGGCGATTGATCGAGGAAGGCACGCCGGATCAGGTGCTGGACGCGCCGCGGGATGAGTATACGCGCAGGTTGATGGCGGCGGCGTTTGCGGGGTGAGGGGGGTCTTTTGCGAATTCCTGTCGTTGGACTTTAATTAGGAACTTTCCTTGCATTGCAATGATTTGCCGCAAATATAAGATTTTCGCGGCTTTCAGTTAAATATCCGGCGGCCAATAGTCTTTTAGCACCATCGCTGAACTCTGCCACAATGCTAAACCTATTCACTCTTTTAAGCCAATCCAAAGTATTTTCCTTTGGTAATACCATAAGCACGACGCTAGCTTTACTATCCATTTTAATTAAGACTGGCTTTGATTGTGTGATCCAAAAAACATCAGTGTCTAGCGTTATGGATCTAATGGGTGGATTCTCAAAATCAAAATCACCCACTAGCTCAATTGCGATGAATAATTTTCCAGGCGATTCCTCTTGGCAGAATTGACTCACTTGGAATTGGCGCTTATCGTCACTGATCGGTCGAACAAAGGCTCGCCAGCCGTTGAACCAGAAATCCAACCGCCACGCAGTTTGTGCTGTCGGAAGATGGCCAGTGATCATTAAAATCGCTTTGGGATCGCTGGGTTCAAAGCCAGACTTTTCAACACCAGGATACCTCGAGATTCCCCAACCATCGACATCCTCACGATCCATCCAGACTATTTCTTGTGGGGCAACATAAGTCACATAGGCTGCAACCGCACCATATGGAACGCCATGAGTAACGGCGAACTCTGCCAACTCGTTATTGCAATCCTCATTTGCAATGCCATTCACCGAGCACGAGTGCTGTCCAAAGCGCCCGAATGGTTCGACAGTTCGATATCGTCCCCCAATAAACAAAATGGAGGCACAAGCAGAGGCGCATTCTGCCCCACTTTCGATGACGGTATGAAACGGTGCTGAATCCATAAACTCAGAAATTTTTATTGCTTCATCTACGCTGCCACCGGGGCTATCTAGCAAAAGTATTGGATATCCATATTCTGATGGCTTAGCTAACTCCGCCGCTAACTTGAACCGTTCAGCGCTACCTGACACTATATCTCCCTCAAATTTCAAGACTGTTTTGCCTCTCCATTGAACAGTCGAAATGCTCTCGGCAGATACAACTGTGCCAAATTCCATTAGAGAAAGTAGAGAGACAACGACATATCCCAAGAGCGTAAAAATACGCGTTTGATTTGAGAATAGCTTTAGAAATTGCATATTGGCCTCCAGCTCGGAAAGTAACAAGCAAGTTTGTATTCTTAAACATCTTTGGGACACCCCCTCACCCCAACGCAATCAAACACGCCTGCACCGAGTGGTAGATATCCGGTTTCCCCTCAAACACCCGCTCCATGGGTCGCAAGTCTTCGTCCAGTTCCGGATACCAACCGCCCCGCTGATGGTCGATCACATGGGCGTCGACAAAGCCCCAGATGCGGCGATACCAGTCCTCGAACCGCTGGTCGCCGCCCGTGCGGCGCAGGGTGGCGGCGGCGGCGATGCCTTCGGCGCAGGGCCACCAGAAGCGGTCGGCGCGGTCGGGGTTATTCTTCCAATCCATCGTATAGTAGAACCCGCCGGTATCCGGCGCCCAGCCGATGCGGCAGGTTTCCAGAAACAGCGCGCGGGCGGCCTCGATCATCCAGCCATTGGCGCGGCCGCCGTGATCCCAGAGTTCGGCCAGAAGGCGGCTCCATTCCAGCGCGTGGCCCGGCGTGTGACCTGCGGGGCGGAACATCGGGTTGCCGGCATAGGTGCGGTCCAAATCCCAGCTTTCGGTGAAATGCTCGCCCACGCGCCAGCCCAAAGCGCGGGCGTGGCGGTTGATGATCAGATCCGCGATGCGTTCGGCCATCACCAGATAGTCGCGTCGCCCGGTTGCCGCATGGGCGGCCATCAGCGCCTCAGTCAGGTGCATGTTCGAATTCTGCCCGCGGTAGGGGCCAAGCGGTTGCCAGTCGGCGGTGAATTCTTCCCGCGCGGCACCGACGGTATCATCCCAAAAGCGGGTCAGCAGAATGTCGGTCACATCCTGTAGCAGGCGGTCGGCATCGGGGTGGCCTACCGATTTGGCCGAAGCCGCAGCCAGCAGCACGAAAGCGTGGCCATATGCCTGTTTGGTGGCATCGACCGGGGCACCGTTCGCCACAGTCCAGAAATAGCCGCCATGCCCCGCGTCGCGGTGGGCGTTCCACAGATAGGACATGCCGTGGTCGATCATCCGGTCCGCCCCCGGCAGGCCCAGACGGTGTGCCAAGGAAAAGCAATGCACCAGCCGCGTGGTTTCGTGCAGGCCCCGGTTGGGCGTTGGCAAGGGGCGGCCATCCGTGGCCAACGGATAGAACCCGCCCGAGGGATCAAGCGCGTTGTGCTGGAACAGCGCGAACAGGCGGCGTGCCTGATCCATCAACCAGTCGCGATGCGCCGGGCGCGCGGTGAAATCGGGGCTGGTGGCCCCCGCCCAATGAATATGACCCTGCATGGATACCCCCCCCGAACGCCGCAGTCGCGAAACCGTGGTCCGCCGCGCGCAAAATGTCTAGCAGGCGATTGGCAAATTGCCGCTGGTACCAGTTGCAACCGCAAGCAGATGGGGCGACGATGCAGCCGTGAAATCACGCCAGAGGATACCATGAAAGACCACACCCCGCAGGATGACATGCTGGACCGGATGGCCGAGGTCACGGTGCGCACCGGCCTGAACCTGCAACCGGGGCAGGATCTGTTCCTGACGGCCCCGGTGACGGCGCTGCCTCTGGTGCGCAGAATCGCGGCGGCGGCTTACCGAGCGGGTGCCGGCCTAGTGACGCCGCTGTTGTCGGACGAGGCGGTGACGCTGGCGCGGTTTGAAAACGCGGGGGACGCGAGTTTCGACCGCGCGCCGGGCTGGCTTTATGAAGGCATGGCCAAGGCGTTTGGGGCCAACACCGCGCGGCTGGCGATTGTGGGCGACAACCCGATGCTGCTTGCGGAACAAGACCCGGCCAAGGTTTCGCGGGCTGGCAAGGCCAATGCGATGGCCTATCAGCCTGCGCTGAAGATGATTTCCGAGTTTCACATCAACTGGAACATCGTGGCTTATCCCGGCCCGGCATGGGCGCGGCTTGTGTTTCCGGATCTGCCCGAGTCCGAGGCCGTTCAGGCGCTGACAAACGCCATCTACGCCGCGTCGCGCATCACCGGGGAAGACCCGGTCGCCGACTGGGCCGCGCATAACGCAAATCTTGCCAAACGCTCGGCCTGGCTGAACGGGCAGCGCTTTGCCGCACTGCATTTCAAAGGGCCGGGCACCGATCTGACCGTGGGGCTGGCCGATGGGCATGAATGGGCGGGCGGTGCGTCGCAGGCGCAGAACGGCATCATCTGCAACCCCAATATCCCGACGGAAGAGGTGTTCACCACACCCCACGCCCTGCGGGTGGAAGGCCATGTCTGCGCCACCAAACCGCTGTCGCATCAGGGCAGCCTGATCGAGAATATCGCGGTAAAGTTCGAAGCCGGGCGCATCGTGGAGGCCCGCGCCACCCGTGGCGAGGCCGTTCTGCAAAAGGTGTTGGAGGCAGACGAGGGTGCGCGGCGTCTGGGCGAAGTGGCGCTGGTGCCCCATTCCTCGCCGATCTCGGCCTCGGGACTGCTCTTTTACAACACGCTTTTCGATGAAAACGCGGCCTGTCATATCGCCTTGGGCCAGTGTTATTCAAAATGCTTCGTCAATGGCGCGAACCTGACACCTGATCAGATCGCCGCACAGGGCGGCAACAAAAGTGTTATCCATATCGACTGGATGATCGGCTCGGATCAGGTGGATATCGACGGCATCGGCGCAGACGGCACCCGCACCCCGGTGTTCCGCAAAGGCGAATGGGCGTGAGCATATCCGCCACCAACCGCGTTGACGGCGCCCGCCCAGATGCGCCGGACCTTGCGGCTAGGGGGCCACATCCGGTGGGGGTGGCGCACCTGACGCTGATCAATGCCGGCCAGATTGATGTGAGGAACGCCACATCCGCCATTGGTCCTTTGGTCGACCGGGTAATTCCGGTTGAAGTCTGGTATCCAGCCGCGCCCGGCACGCAACCCGGCACCACCTATGACACGATCCTGCGCGATGGGGTGACGCCGATCCGGTTGCACGGCGCCGCCTGTCGTGATGCAACACCCGAACCGGGGCGCTATCCTCTGGTCATCCTCTCGCACGGCTATCCCGGCAACCGCTTTTTGATGAGCCATCTGGCCGAAAACCTTGCCTCCAAGGGCTATGTAGTGGCCAGCCTTGATCATCAGGGCTCCACCTACGATGATCAGGCGGCGTTTGGCGAAACGCTGGTGCATCGCCCGCTGGACCAGAGGTTCGCGATTGATGCGCTGGCGGGGGCAGATCATCCGGTAGCAGCGCTGATGGATACCGGGCGCGTCGGCATTATCGGCTATTCGATGGGCGGGTATGGCGCGCTGGTGCTGGGCGGCGCGGGCATCACACAAGCGGCTGTCGATCACCCCGATACCGCGCCTTTTGACATTCTGGCCCGCCACCTTGCCGGATCGCCCGTGCATGACGCGCTACCCGACACGCGCATCCTCTGCATCATCACCTTCGGCCCATGGGGGCGGCAGCGCGGGGTGTGGGACGCGGCGGGTCTTTCGGGCCTGCGGGTGCCTACACTGATCATTGCGGGATCAGTTGATGACGTGTCGGGCTATGCCGACGGCATGCGCCTGATCTTTACGCAAAGCACTGGCACCGACCGGCATCTGCTGACCTTTGCAAACGCCGGACACAATGCCGCAGCGCCGATCCCGGCCCCTGCCGAAAGCTGGGTGGCGTCGCCACATCTGGATTTCATTCCCTTCCAGCATTACGCCGACAAGGTCTGGGACACTGTGCGCATGAACGGCATCGGCCAGCATTTTGCGACGGCCTTTCTGGGGATTCACCTGAAAGACCAGACGGAAATGCAGAATTATCTTGGCGCCGACGGCCTGCCTGACACCTGCGACTGGCCGGGCTTCGAACCAGGAACCGCGCTTGGCCTGCGGTTCGAGACGCTGCGCAAGGGCCGCACAGGCACCTGAATTCGTACAGATTTCACATGGTTGAAACCTGACTGTGGCCCCGCACCGATACCTCATCGCCACCGAGGAGGCGCGCATCTGCATTTTGCTCAGTCTTACGAGGCGTGACCAAGGTTTTCGGCATCAAACGGGCCGTCGACAACGCGAAGGCCGAGATCGCCCGCCGCTGCAGAACCGGCACCATCGACATGGCCGCGCTGGGCGCACTGTCCGTTGCCAAGGCATACCTGACCGACCCGAACGCGGGTGATCTGGAACCGACCACGGCCTATCGCACGCTGGACCAGTCTTTCGGCGAAGCGAAATTCTGTGGCGGGCACCAGCAGAGCATCGTCGGCGTGGCCTCCGGCGTTTTCGCGGCGGGCGGGTCTTGGGCCGACGGTCTGGGCAACCGGGCAGTCGGCTCCAACTCTGGCGCTTTCTGCAAGGCCGCTGATGCGGGCCTCGTGACCATGAACGACATCGCGCAAATCTGGAAATCCAAGCTGACCCCGGAGGGCCCGATGGTGGTGCGCCCGGCGCTGCCGCAGGACGCAAAGACAAGGCAACGCAAGTGACGGCCGACCGGTGGGAAACCGATCCGGGATACGCCCGCAATCTTCATGCTTTGCATGAACGGATCAATCCGGCTCCACGCTGAGCGTCACACGGTCTGACGCAAACCACGTCAGCCCGTATTCCACCGCAACCCGGCCTGCATCCACGTTCACCGCCTCGGTCCGGATCAATGGTGAGCCTTCGCGCAGGCGCAACAGGTTCGCCTGCGTCGCCGTTGCCAGTTGGGCGGTAATGCGTGTGCTGGCGCGGGTGTAATCGGCCACGCCGTTCAACGCCAAAGCCCGCGTCACGGACGTTTCCGCCCGCAACGCCTGTGGCAGATCGGGCATCCGCGCCGCAGGAAAGACCGACCGGAAGACCGCAATCGGCACCTCGTCGGCCAGCGATACACCTTCGGCCACATGCACAAGGTCCACCCCCAGCGCCGCCGCCTCCATTGCATCGGCGGGACGGGTCACCAGCGCCAGAATCTGCCGCCCCGGCAAGCGCCCGGCCAGTGCCAGGTTCTGCTGCAACCGCACCCGCCGCCCCAAAGGATACTCCAGCGACAGGGTCGTGACGAACACCCCCGCCCCGCGCCGCGAATGAACGATCCCTTCGGCCGCCAGCGCCGCCAACCCCTGCCGCACGGTATGCCGGTTTACGCCAAACCGCGCCGCAAACTCGGCCTCGGTCGGCAGCTTGGTGCCCGGCAGATAATGCCCCACCGCAATTTCGGCGCGCAGCGTGCGGGCGATGGCTTTCCAAAGCGCCTCTCGGCGGGGGGGAGGCAACGGGTCAGCGTCCATCTGCGTCCTGTCACAAAGGTTTCATGGCTTTTTAAGGAAATGAGCTTGCGGCAGCTTGATCCTTCGGCCTATATTTGTCTAGTTGTATAGTAATTGCAACAACTTCACAAGGTGTCCAGCATGATTGCCGATATGACAGAACGCAAAGGCTGGATGGGCCTTCTGGCCCGCGCCACGCCGCTGGCTTTGGCCGCTCGGATCGGCCCACGCCCCGTGCATGACCTGCTGCGCGCGCCCGAGGTGGGTGCGGTGATGGTGCGCGGGCGGGCTGGCGGCACGGGAAACGCCTTCAATCTAGGCGAGATGACAGTGACCCGCTGTGCTGTGCGGCTGACCACGGGCGAGGTTGGCCACGCCTATGTGCAGGGCCGCGACAAGGCGCATGCGCTGGATGCAGCGCTGATTGATGCGTTGATGCAGGGCGATCAGGCGGTGGCGGTGCGCGCGCGGGTGCTGGACCCGTTGGCGCAGGCCGAGGCCGACGCCCGCCGCCTGCGCTCAGAAAAGGCCGCTGCAACCAAGGTCGAGTTCTTTACGCTGGTGCGGGGGGAAGACTGATGCACGCCGATGCACTTGCCGGCGGATTTGCCAGCGCACCCGAGCAATCGTCGCGCGTCTTTCGCGCAGCGCTGGACGCCATGTCGCGCCCCGGCACGATTGTGGGCGTTGCGGGCGCTGCCCCGCCCAAGCCTCTGTCGCCCGCTGCGGGCGCGCTGATCCTGACGCTGTGTGACCGCACCACGCCGCTGTTTCTTGCGCCGTCGCATGACACGGCCGAGGTGCGCCAATGGATAGCCTTTCACTGTGCCGCACCGATTGTTGCCGCAGATGCCGCATCGTTCGCGGTCGGCACATGGGCAGCGCTGGCCCCTTTGGACCGCTTTTCCATCGGCACGCCAGAGTATCCTGACCGCTCTGCCACGCTGATCGCGGAGATGGAGACATTGGTCGCATCCGGCCCGCGCCTTACCGGCCCCGGCATCCGGAACGAAGCCCGCCTGTCGCTGCCCGAAACACAAGCCTTCCGCGCCAATGCCGCCCGCTTTCCGCTGGGGTGGGACATGTTCCTGACGGCAGGCAACCAGATCGCCGCCCTGCCACGCACAACGAAAGTCGAGGCCGCCTGATGTATGTTGCAGTCAAGGGCGGCGAGCGCGCGATTGAAAATGCCCACGCCTGGCTTGCCGAAGAACGGCGCGGGCCGGTCGATGTGCCAGAGCTTTCGGTAGCGCAAATCAAGGGCCAGATGACGCTGGCGGTCAACCGGGTGATGGCCGAAGGCTCGCTTTATGACCGCGATCTGGCGGCGCTGGCGATCAAACAGGCGCGCGGCGATCTGATCGAGGCTATCTTCCTGATCCGCGCCTACCGCACCACGCTGCCGCGCTTTGGCAATGCGCGGCCCGTGGATACAAGTGCTATGGCACCGATCCGACGCATCTCGGCCACGTTCAAGGATGCACCCGGCGGGCAGGTTCTTGGCCCGACATTCGATTACACGCACCGGCTGCTGGATTTCAAGCTGCTGGCCGAGGGCGGCATAGTGCCTGCGGCGGTAACCGCCCCGGCACTGGCGGAAACCGCACCCCATATCCTTGATTTTCTGAACAAAGACCGCATGATACAGCCAGAAGTTGATACTTCGGATGAACCCGGAGATCTGACCCGTACACCGCTGGAATTGCCTGCGGACCGCGCCTTGCGGCTTCAATCGCTTGCGCGCGGCGATGAAGGGTTCCTCTTGGGCCTCGCCTATTCCTCCCAGCGCGGCTATGGGCGCACGCATGCGTTTGTCGGCGAACTCCGCATCGGATCGGTCGAGGTGGAAATGGATATTCCCGAGCTTGGCTTTGAAATCTGCATCGGTGAAGTTGAAGTCACAGAATGCGAAACCGTGAACCAGTTCACCGGAAGCCGGACCCAGCCCGCGCAATTCACCCGTGGCTATGGCCTGACCTTCGGGCAGTGTGAGCGCAAGGCGCTGGCGGTGGCATTGGTCGACCGCTCGCTGCGCTGGGCGGAACTGGGCGAGGATTTCGAGGGCGCTCCGGCACAGGACGAGGAATTCGTATTAAGCCACTGCGACAACATTCAGGCGACCGGATTTCTGGAACATATCAAACTGCCCCACTACGTCGACTTCCAGTCCGAACTGGAGCTGGTGCGCAAACTGCGTGCCGATGCGGCCCAAAGGGAGGCTGCGGAATGACCGAAATCAGCGCCTACAATTTCGCCTATCTGGATGAGGAAACCAAGGCGATGATCCGCCGCGCGCTGTTGAAGGCCGTGGCGATCCCCGGCTATCAGGTGCCCTTTGCCAGCCGCGAGATGCCGATGCCGTATGGCTGGGGCACCGGCGGCGTGCAGGTCACGGCCGCCTGCCTTGTGCCCGAGGATCGTCTCAAGGTGATTGATCAGGGGGCAGATGATACCACCAACGCCGTCTCGATCCGCCGGTTTTTCCAACGCACGGCGGGGGTTGCTGTGACCGAACGCACCACCGAAGCAACCTTGATCCAGACCCGCCACCGCATTCCCGAAACCCCGCTGACCGAGGGGCAGATTCTGGTCTATCAAGTGCCGATCCCGGAACCGTTGCGCTTTCTGGAACCGCGCGAGGTTGAAACCCGCCGCATGCACGCGCTGGAAGATTATGGTCTGATGCATGTGCGGCTTTACGAAGACATCGCCCGGCATGGCGCGATTTCAACGGCTTACGCCTATCCTGTCAAGGTAGAGGGGCGCTATGTCATGGACCCCTCGCCGATCCCAAAATTCGACAACCCCAAACTTTCGGGCAACGCCGCTTTGCAACTGTTCGGTGCGGGGCGTGAACAGCGCATCTATGCGCTGCCGCCCTATACGCAGGTCGTGAGCCTTGATTTCGAGGATCATCCGTTTGATCCGTCCAAAGCCGACCATCCCTGCGCTTTGTGCGGGTCGGAAGATAGCTATCTGGACGAGGTGATCGTCGATGATGCAGGCGGGCGGATGTTTGTGTGCTCGGATACCGATTACTGCAGCGCGCGGCAGAATGAGCGGGGGGCTGCATGAGGGGCAGGGTTCAAAATTTTTCGGAAAATTTTGCAAGAATTTTGCAAAATTCTTGGCGTCCTGTATCAGCGGCCGGACAGGAGGCAGACGATGAATGACACTCCGCTTCTGAAAGTTGAAAACCTGACCAGACGCTACGGCGCGCGGATCGGGTGCGCGGATGTGTCCTTCGACCTCTTTCCCGGCGAAGTCATGGGGATCGTGGGCGAATCCGGGTCGGGAAAATCCACGCTTTTGTCCTGCCTTGCAGGGCATCTGACCCCCGATGCAGGCCGGGTGATCTTTGAAACCCGCATGGACGGCCCCCGTGATGTGCTGGCGATGTCAGAGCCCGCGCGCCGGATGCTGGGGCGCACCGACTGGGCCTTTGTGCATCAGAACCCGCGCGACGGTTTGCGGATGGGCGTTTCCGCTGGCGGCAATGTCGGCGAGCGGTTGATGGCCGTGGGCGCGCGGCACTACGGCGATATCCGGACCACCGCGACCGATTGGCTGGGCCGGGTCGAGATTGACGCCTCCCGCATCGACGACCGCCCCTCTGCCTTTTCGGGCGGCATGCAGCAACGCCTGCAGATCGCGCGCAATCTTGTGACCGGCCCGCGTCTGGTGTTCATGGATGAACCGACCGGCGGCCTTGATGTCAGCGTTCAGGCGCGGCTTCTGGATCTGTTGCGTGGATTGGTGCGGCGCATGGGGCTTTCCGTCATCATCGTGACGCATGATCTTGCTGTAGTGCGGCTTCTGGCCGACCGTCTCATGGTGATGCGCGGTGGCCATGTGATCGAGGCGGGGCTGACCGATCAGGTTCTGGATGACCCGCAGCATGCATATACGCAGTTGCTGGTGTCATCGGTCTTGCAGGTCTAGGGGGCGGGAATGGATCAGATCATATCTTTGACGGGCGTTTCCAAACGCTTCACGCTCCACAATCAGGGGGCTGCGGTGATCGAGGTGATGGCAGATGCCACCCTTTCGGTGCGGGCTGGCGAATGCTTGGGGCTGATGGGTGCATCGGGCGCGGGCAAATCGACGCTGATGCGGATGATCTACGGCAATTACCGCGCGGCCACCGGGTCGATCATGGTGGCGGGCACCGATGTGGCCCGCGCCGCCCCGCGCGAGATCATCGCATTGCGCCGCGCGACGCTGGGCTATGTCAGCCAGTTCCTGCGGGTGGTGCCGCGCGTGCCGACGATCGAGGTGGTGGCCGAACCCCTGTTGTCGCTGGGCGTGGATGAGGCGCGCGCGCGCGAACGGGCGGCGCATCTTCTGGCGCGTCTCAACATCCCCGAGCGGCTCTGGCCCCTGTCGCCGACCACCTTTTCGGGGGGAGAGCAGCAGCGGGTGAACATCGCGCGCGGCTTTTCCCACCCCTACCCTGCGCTTCTTCTGGATGAACCCACCGCCAGCCTTGATGCGGCCAACCGCGAAGTCGTGCTAAAGCTGATCGAGGAAGCCAAGGCGCGCGGTGCCGCCATCATCGGCATCTTCCATGATGAGGGCGCGCGCGAGCGGCTCTGTGACCGGGTTCTGGATGTGGCGCAGTTCACGCCAAAGCCGCAGGCCGCCTGATGCCCACCCGCCCGATGACCCCGCGCCCGGACCCCTTGCTATATGCGGTGGTCGGCCCCTCAGGCGCGGGCAAAGACAGCCTGATGATGGCAGCCAAGGCAGCCAGGCCCGATATCGTACTGGTCCGCCGCATCATAACCCGCCCCACCGAGGCGGGGGGTGAGGAGTTTGAAGGCGTCACCGAAGCCGAGTTCGCCCGCCGCAAGGCCGCCGGTGACTTTGCGCTGTCGTGGTCGGCGCATGGGCTGCACTATGCCATTCCCGCCAGCATCCACGACGATATCGCGGCAGGCCATCCGGTTCTGTTCAACGCCTCGCGCGCGATGCTGGCGCAGGCAGCGCAGGATTTTCCCGATCTGGTCGTACTTTACATCACCGCACCCGTCGCCGTTCTGACACAGCGATTGCGCGCGCGGGGCCGCGAACGCCTCGAAGATATCGCCGCCCGCCTGTTGCGCAACACGGGCGAATTGCCCGCCGGGCTGAATATCGTCGAGATCGAGAATGCGCAAAGCTTTGAAAAAGCGCTGGCGCAGTTTCTGTCAGCGATTCAGCCCGTCAGTGCCGCGCGGTGAAGAACGTGAAAGAACCCTGCCTCATCTTCACCAAAAAGGCACAGATCTTCAATGATGTAAGGGCGCGGCACAACGAGCGCCAGATGCGGAGCAAGCCCCGTCTCGACCCGGCTCAGCACGGCATCGGGCAAGGATCCGGTCAGCGTCATGTGAAAGCGGAACGCCTCCATCACATAGGGATAACCCCAGCGGTGCAGATTGTCGCGTTCACCTTCCGTCAAGGCATCGGGGTTGCGGCGGGCAACTTCGGCGGGGGTCAGAGGCGCGCGGAACGCATCGAAATCGGCCACGGTGCGGGCGGCAAGGCGGTTCAGATCGCGTGCGTCACCTTGCGGGATCAATGCCAGAAACCCGCCCAGCCGTGCCATGACCAACCCTGCCAGCCGCACCGGCGCCTGGGTCGCACAGAACCCGTCCAGCGCCGCCACAAGACCGGCTTGTGTGCGGCCCTCGGCCAGTCGGAAGGGCGCCTTGATCGTGGCGTGCAGCCCGTATTTGCGCGGTGCCTCAGTCAGCGCGCGGGTCGCAGGTCCGGTCAGCCCGTCGATCAGTGGGCCCGGCAGCGCCACGCCGCCTTCAGCCGACCGGCCCAGCCAATCGGCACCGAAACTTGCGAAATTCGCTGTTGCCCCATCGCGCCGCGGGGCATGGTAGATTGCATATCGTCTGAAGCTTTCCATGACTGCCCGCCTATCCCACTGGTGTCACAATTCCATGACGCCGCACCGATATTCCAATAAGACCCGACCGATCCAGCCTCAAGGACCATCCATGACCGACACGATCTTTGCCAATGCCCGCATCGTTTTACCGACCGAGGTGATCACTGGCAGCCTGCGCATCCGCGATGGGCTGATCGACAGCATCGACCACGGCGCTGCGGTGCCGGCAGGTGCCATGGATTGCGGTGGCGACCGGATTGCGGCCGGTCTGGTGGAGTTGCACACCGACAATCTGGAACGCCACATCGAACCGCGCCCCGGTGTGCATTGGCCGCATGCGGCGGCGATCCTTGCGCATGATGCAGAACTGGCCGGGGTGGGTATCACGACTGTGTTCGATGCAATGCGGGTGGGGTCCATTCCGTCGCAGAAAAACGGTGAATACCGCAAATATGCGCGCGGCTTGTCGCAGGAACTGGGTGCTTTGCGCGAAACCGGCAGCCTGCGAATCTCGCACCTTCTGCATCTGCGGGCCGAGGTTTGTTCGGAAACGCTGGAGGCCGAACTGGCGGAATTCGGCCCTCAGGACGGAGTCGGGCTGGTCAGCCTGATGGATCACACCCCCGGTCAGCGGCAGTTCCGCGATGTGACGAAACTGGCCGCCTATGTGCGCGGCAAACACAGCCTGACCGAAGCGCAGTTCGAGGATCATATCGCGCATCTGAAGGGCCTGCGCGACACTTACGGCGACTTGCACGAACGTGTGGCCGTAGCCGAAGCGCGTCGCTTCGGGGCGGTGATCGCAAGCCATGATGACACGACCGAAGCGCAGGTTGCGGCATCAGCCGCCCATGGCATCAGGCTGGCCGAGTTTCCCACCACGGTGGAGGCCGCGCGCGCCTGTCATACGCATGGCATTGCGGTGATCATGGGTGCGCCGAACCTGATCCGGGGCGGGTCGCATTCGGGCAATGTCGCGGCGAAAGAATTGGCGGAACTGGGGCTTCTGGACATTCTGTCGTCAGATTATGTGCCCGCCGCCCTGCTGACCGGATCGCTGGCCTTGGGTGATCTGTGGGATGATCCCGCGCGGGGTCATGCAACGGTCAGTACCAACCCCGCACGATCCGCCGGGTTGACCGACCGGGGCGAGATTGCGTTGGGGATGCGCGCTGATCTGATCCGCATCGCGAATGTGGGCGGGATGCGGGTCCTGCGCGAAACATGGGTGGCGGGGCGGCGCGTGGCGTAACGCTTTGGTTTGATCGAAACGCCGATTGATCAACGCTTGGTTTTGCGTCTATCAAGGTGAATGCAGCTTGCCGGAACCGATCTTCGATTGCTCAAGGTCTTTGACGCGGTGGTGCGCCATGGCGGGTTCGGGGCCGCGCAGGTTGAGCTTAACGTCGGCATGTCGACGATCAGCAACCACATGACGGCGCTGGAGGAACGTCTTGGCGTCGCCCTTTGCACGCGCGGCCGTGGCGGCTTCCGCTTGACCGAAAAGGGCGCGCTGGTCCACGGCGAAACCCAGAAACTGCTGCGTATGCTTGAGGGGTTTTCGCACAGTGTCAGCCTGTTGAAGGGCCAGCTTGTCGGCACGTTGCGCTTTGGAGTCGTGGACGCCATTGCAACCGACCCGAACAACCGGCTGCACCTGGCCATCCAGCGCTTCCTTTCCGCACCCCATGATCTGCGGCTTGAGGTGCGGCAATCTTCGCCGCAAGAGTTGCAGGAACAGGTGCTGAAAGGTGCGCTGGACCTTGCCATCGGAAGCTTCCCGCACAAGGTGGCGGGGCTTGGCTTCACGCCGCTATATAGCGAAGCCCACAGCCTGTATTGCGGGGCGTCCCATCCGTTGTTCGGCGTGCCTGCAGCCGACCTGAACCTTGACGCGCTGCGCCGTGAAAAGATCGTGGGGCGCGGGTATTGGCGCGACCGCCATCACAGCGATCTGGGGTTCGAGAACATCACCGCACTGGTCTACGAGATTGAGCCGCAGTTGATCCTGATCCGCAGCGGGGCTGTCATCGGCTATCTGCCCGATCATTTCGCAAAGGCATGGGTCACGGCCGGGGCGCTGCGCTGCCTGTCCCCGGTGGCACCAGAGTTTTCGGTGCGTTTTGATCTTGTGGCGCGCAAGGGGGCCAAACCATCGCAAGCCGCCAGCGGGTTTGCGCAAGCGGTGACCGAGGCTTTCGGGGGCACGCCTTAGTTCAGGATTTGCAAAACCTGACTTCACACATTTTGCATTTCTTCAAACCAATCCCTGCGGCATCCTTGCGTGATTCCGAAATCAGCGGGGGCAGCATGCCAAAGACATTCAATCAGCCACTTGGCGGCAACGACATGCCCCGGTTCGGCGGCCCCACCACAATGATGCGCCTGCCCGCGCAGGATACGGCACAGGGGCTGGATGCCTGTTTTGTGGGCATTCCGATGGATATCGGGGCCTCGAACCGGGCCGGAACCCGCCACGGCCCTCGTCAGATCCGCGCCGAAAGTGTGATGCTGCGGCCCTACAACATGGCGACCGGTGCGGCCCCGTTTCAGGCGATGCAGGTGGCGGACATTGGCGATGTGCCGATCAATACATTCGATCTGAAAAAGACCGTGGATATCATCACCGCCCATTACCATCAGATTTTGGCCACCGGTTGCATCCCCCTCACGCTGGGCGGGGATCATACGCTGACCTGGCCCGTTCTGCGCGCAGTGGCCAGACGGCATGGCCCGGTTGCTCTGATCCATGTGGATGCCCATGCCGACATCAATGACGACATGTTCGGCGAAAAAATCGCCCACGGCACCCCCTTTCGCCGCGCGGTCGAGGACGGGCTTTTGCAATGCGACAAGGTGTTTCAGATCGGCCTGCGCGGCACCGGCTATTCGCCCGATGATTTCAACTGGTCGCGCGGTCAGGGCTTTACGGTCGTGCAGGCCGAGGAGTGTTGGCACAAATCGCTGACGCCCCTGATGGAACAGGTTCGTGCGAAAATCGGCGATGCTCCGGTGTATCTGACCTATGATATCGACAGTCTGGACCCCGCCTTTGCGCCGGGCACCGGCACGCAGGAAATCGGCGGGCTGACGATCTGGCAGGGGATGGAGATCATTCGCGGCTGCGCGGGGCTGAACCTTGTGGGCTGCGATCTGGTGGAGGTGTCGCCGCCTTATGACATGGCGGGAACCACGGCCCTTGTGGCCGCAAACCTGCTTTACGAAATGCTGTGCGTGCTGCCGAAATCGGTGGCGCATCGTATGGCACAGGCCGCCAAATGACGTCGAATACATAAAAACCAACAGGGGAAATTTGACATGAACAGACTGACAACAACCGCCCTCGTCTCGCTTGCCATGATGCAGGCGGCCAGTGCCGAGGAGATTAACGCGCTGGTCTGGTGCGACCATGCCGACCCCGCCCTGATCGAGCCGTTCACGGCTGCCACCGGCATCACGGTGAACCTGAAAGAGTATGAGGGCACGGCGGCGGGTCTGGCCATTCTGGACCAGTCGCAGCCGGGCGACTGGGATGTGCTGGTGATCGACGCCGTCGATGTGGGCCGCGCGGTTGATCTGGGGCTTCTGGCCGAACTGCCCGCCGACAAACTGCGCAACGCGGATTTCTTCCCCGAGGTCGTGATGGCCGACAACAACACCCGCGACGGCAAGATCTATGCGGTCACCGAGAAGTTCGGCTACAACACCATCGCCTTCAACAAATCAGCCGTTGATCCGGCGGATATGGAGGATATGGCAACCCTGACGTCCGGCAAATACGACGGGCGGATTGCGATCTATGACTATTACCTGCCGGTGCTGGGCGAGATGTCTTTGGCTAACGGTGTGAACACCGCTGACATGACGCCCGACACGCTGGCGGCATTGAAAGAGCCGCTGATGGCGCTGCGCAAGGCGTCGAAATCGGTGGGCGATGTGGTGGCCTCGCAAACCGCACTGGCGACGGGCGAGGTGGATATTCTGGTCGGCGGCGGCGAATGGCTGACGGCCGTTCTGCACGCCGAAAATCCAGATCTGGACTGGACAATCCCCAAGCAAGGGGCGGTGCGCTGGGCGCAGTCGCTGTCGGTTCTGGAGGCCAGCGAGAAGAAAGATGCCGCCCTGCAATTCGTCGATTATATCACCAGCCCCGAAGGTCAGGCGCGGCTTGCGACCTCATCCTGCTATTGGGGAATGCCCGCCAATGCCAAAACCGGCGATGTGCTGACGCCCGAACAAAAGGCCGTGCTGCGCTGGGATCAACAGCCCGCGTATCTGGCGAAAACCCAGCTTTACCCGGTGCCCGATGCCGCATTGGATCAGGCGATGCAGGATCTGTGGACCGAAATGCTGCAGAACTGATCTGACCATGGCCAGCATCGAGGCAACCGAGGCGCGCAGGGCGGCAGCATTTGTCGCCCCGGCCCTGCTGTGGGTGCTGGCTTTTTTCATCATCCCCTTTGCCGTGATGATCGGCGTCAGTTTCGCGCGGCTGGAGGGGCGAACGGTCGTCTACGGGCTGTCCTTCGACAATTACCTGCGGTTTTTCACCGAGCCCTCGCTGTTCAAAGGCCTGACGATCTCGCTTGAGATCACGGTCGTCGTGACGGTGATTTCGGTGCTGCTGGCGTATCCCTTGGCGTGGATCATCGCGATGCGGGTGCCTGCGCGCTATCAACGGCTGGCCTTGATGCTGGCGGTGTTGCCGTTCTGGACGTCGTATGTGGTGCGCTCTTACGCCTGGCTGTTGGTGCTGGGGCAGAACGGGGTGATCAACAAGGCGCTGCTGGCCTTGGGCGCGATTGCCGAGCCGTTGGAGATTGCATCGACCCGCAGTGCCACGATCATCGGCTTTGTGCATTTTTTCGTCATGTTGCTCACGCTGACGATCTATTCCAACCTGATCCAGCTTTCGCCAAACTATGCCCGTGCGGCGGCTGATCTTGGGGCCAGCGCCTTTGCCACCTTCCGCCATGTGATCCTGCCACTGACCCTGCCGGGAGTCGTTACGGGCGCGTTTCTGACCTTCGTTCTGTGCATCGGCGATTATATCACGCCGCAGATATTGGGCGGCAACAACGAGTTGACGCTGCCACAACTGATCATGCTGCAACTGGGGCGGCGGGGCGATTTCCCGATGGCGTCCGCCATGTCGATCATCCTGATGGTTGTGGTGACGCTGGCCTATTTCGCCTCTGCGCGCTGGCTGAAACTGGACCGGGTTTAGCAGATGGGGCGCATCATCGCATGGGCCTATATGGCGCTGATCTACGGGTTCATCTTCCTGCCTGTCGGCGTTCTGGTGCTGTTTTCGTTTCAGGGCGGGCGCTTGCCGGTGCCGCCGTTCAACGGGCCGTCGCTGAAATGGTATGGGCAGGTGCTGGGCGACCGGGGTCTGATGACGGCGCTGGGCAATTCGTTTCTGGTCGCGGTTGTATCATCGGCGGTGGCGCTGCTGCTGGGGTTCCTCGCTGCACACGCCTTGGCGCGGCACCGCCTGCCCGGGTCGGTTCTGATGCGGGGGCTGCTGATCGCACCGATGACTGTGTCGTATCTGATCATCGCGCTGGGGCTTTTGTCGGTGTTCAACGGCGTGGGTCTGCGCCCGTCGCTGCTGGCCACGGGGATCGGGCATGTGGTGATCAACCTGCCGCTTTGCTTTGCCATTCTTTACGCAGCCATGGGCGATCAGCAGAAAAACGCGGAACGTGCGGCGCGCGATCTGGGCGCCTCCGAGGCGCGCATCCTGTGGCTGATTTCCGCACCGATGCTGATGGCCCCGATGTTGGCCGCGTTTTTCCTGTCGGTTACGTTCAGCTGGGATGAGTTCATCATCGCTTTCTTGCTGACCCGGTTCGACGTCACCTTGCCCGTCGAGATCTGGTCAATGCTGAGATCCGGCTTGTCGCCCAAAACCAACGCCATAGGGTCGCTGGTGTTTCTGGTGTCGGTTTCCCTGCTGATCGTGCTTGAGTTCACCGTATTCCGAAAGCGCACCCCATGACCGCCGCCGTATCTTTGCAGGGTATCCACCAAACCTTTGGCACCTACACGGCCCTCGATGGCATTGATCTGGAGATTGCGGCGGGCGAATTCATCGTGCTGCTTGGCCCTTCGGGCTGCGGCAAGACCACGCTTCTGTCAATTCTGGGCGGGTTTCTGACCCCCACGCAGGGCCGGGTGCTGTTTGGCGACCGGGACATGACGCATGTCACCCCCAAAGCCCGCCCGACAACGACAATGTTTCAGGATTACGCCCTGTTTCCGCATATGTCGCTTTTGGATAACGTGGGTTTCGGGCTGCGAATGCGGGGGCAAAGCCGTGCGGCCCGGCATCTGAAAGCCATGAAAATGCTGGAGATGGTCGGGCTGGAGGCCAAGGCCGCCGCCCGCCCGCATGAGTTGTCGGGCGGGCAACGGCAGCGGGTGGCGCTGGCCCGCGCGCTGGCGGTGGACCCCGAGGTTTTGTTGCTGGACGAACCCCTTGGTGCGCTCGACCTGAAGCTGCGCCGCCAGATGCAGGATGAGTTGAAGGCGATCCAGCGCCGCGTCGGCACCACCTTCGTGCATGTCACCCATGATCAGGAAGAGGCGATGGCCGTGGCCGACCGCATTGTGGTGATGAATCAGGGCCGGATCGAGGATGCAGGCCCACCGCAAGACATCTACCTGCGCCCGAAAAGCCTGTTCTCGGCGAATTTCATGGGCGAAATCAATCTGATCCCGGCCAAGCCGGTGCCAAGCGGTGTGCAGACGGCGCTGGGGCGGCTGGCGGTCATTGCCGAAACAACAGGCCCGCAGATGCTGTGCATCCGGCCCGAAAATCTTGGGCTTTCGGGGGATATTCCCTTGGGCGAGGCAAGGCTGACCGATGCCGCGTTCTTTGGCACGCACCACCGCTGCCACTTTACACCGACAGCCGCGCCCGATCTGATATTGATCGCCCATTTGCCGCAGGCGGGGCATCCCACGGTCGGCACGCTGCATCAGCTTTACGCCACCAGCGCCACCCTTCTGCCGCAAGGAACCCCCGCATGAACCGCGCCCGCCCCGAGGATTGGTATCGCATCCGCCCCGTTGCCGATGGCGTAACGTGGATCGACGAGCCCCATATCCATGAATTCTACCGCTGCAACATCTGGCATGTCCGGGGCCGCGACCGCGATATGCTGGTCGATAGCGGCATGGGCGTGGTGGGCCTGCGCGAATGGGTGCCACTGGTGACGGAACGCGCCTTGGATGCCGTGGCCAGCCACACCCATTTCGACCATATCGGCGCGCATCACGAATTCCCCTGTCGCCTATGTCACGAGGCCGAGGCGCATTTTCTGGAGAACCCGACGCGGGCGGGCATCCTTGCCGACCCTTATGTGACGGATGAGATTTTCACCACCCTGCCCCCCGCGCCCTATCAATCGGCCCGCTATCAGGTGAAAGCCGCCCCCGCGACCCGGCTTCTGACCGACGGCGACATGATCGACCTTGGCGACCGCCAGTTCGAGGTGATCCATACCCCCGGCCATTCCCCCGGCGGAATCGCCTTGTGGGAGGCGGTGACGCAGATCCTGTTTTCCGGCGACATCGTCTACGACGGCCCGCTGATCGAGGATACCTATCACGCCGATGCCGCCGATTATCACCGATCCATGGTGCGGCTTTACGATCTGCCGGTGCGGGTGGTGCATGGCGGGCATTTCGCAAGCTATGACGGCGCGCGCCACCGCCACATCATCGGTGACTGGCTGCGGGGCAAAGACGTCTAGCCCAACCCCGCCACATGCCGCGCCGCCACTTGGGATGCGGCGCGACAGGCGGTGTCAAGGCCCGCGCCCGTGACCAAAGCCGCAGCCAGCGCGCCGATGAAGGCATCGCCCGCGCCGTGGCTGCTGACCACCTGCACGGTTTCTGCGGGCAGTGCAAAGGTCGCATCCTTGGCCTGCGCCGCAAGACCCAGAGCCCCCGCTGTCACGATCACCGTATCAAAGCGCGCGGCAAGGGCAGCGGCGGCGCGTGCTGCATCCGGCAGACTGGTTACAGGGCCCGCGCCCATCATCTCGGCCTCGACCGCGTTGACCACCAGAACATCGACCAGCGCTGCCAGATCAGCCGGAATCTCGCGGCACGGGGCGGCATTCAGCAATGTGCGCAGACCACGTTGGCGGGACTGCTGCGCGGCCGCGATGTTCGCGGACTCGGGGATCTCGTTTTGCAAAATCAGCAGCGCCACGTCCTGCCAGACCTCTGGTGCCGCCAGATCAGCGTCAGCCAGCGCCAGATTGACCCCCGACACGATGGTCGCCGCATAGTCGCCCGCAGGGTCTATCAGCGCGACGCTCATCCCCGACCCCATGCCCGGCACCTTCCGCACAAAGCGGTCATCAACCCCGCCCGCCACCAGACCCGCGCGCAGGAAGGTGCCGAACGCATCATCCCCCACGGCCCCCACCATCCGCGATGCGGCCCCGGCTTTGACCACAGCGACCGCCTGATTGCCACCCTTGCCGCCGAACTTCGGAAACCACCGAGAGCCGATGGCAGTTTCATCGCGGCGCGGCAGATGATCCGCCTCGACCATGATGTCATAGTGCAGGCTTCCGGCAATCAGAACGACTGGGTCACGCATGGTGGCGAGGCCCCTGCATGATACACCGGTGGCGCTGTTCGCCTTGGTTCAAACCGTCTGTCAGCCGCACCGGACTTTCCGGTTTGGTCGGCAGCACCTCAGATATCTGCACCAATCGCTCTCCTCCGGTGTCCTGCGCCATTTGCCTTCTGACGCTCTGTCGTGCAACCCGCCGCCCCGATCCTAGCCCCACTCTCGTCGGGGGAACAGCCTGCTCGAACACTGCTCAAATCCGATCCTGATGAACTGAGCTACTCCCCAAATCTTGAACAGATTTCCGGCTGATTTGAGCTACTGCCTGCACCTGCTGATCGGTTTGGGTTGCGTTGAAGTAGACCACGGCGGGTGGTTGGCCGCGATGGGCGGCGTGGCTCCGCTGGTGGTTGTAAAAGGTAATCCAACTGCCGACCCCTGCCTTGGCCTGTGACCCGGTTTCCCAGGCATGCAGGTAGACGCATTCGTATTTCAGGGAGCGCCACAGACGCTCGATGAAGATGTTGTCGAGATTATCGGGCTTTGCTATGTCATGTCCCGTCAATCCATGCTTTTGGTTCGCGGCTCGGCCACCAACTCAATCCCGCCCTACTCAGCAAACCGTGCGTGAATCGACTGCCCGAGGTTCTGTGGCGCGCTGGGCGGGCTGACTGCGTGGCACAAGATTTCCCGCACTTCGTCTTCCATCGAACGGCCGTTCTCCGCCGCCCGCACGCGCAGGCGACGTTTCAGATCATCATCCAGATTGCGACTCGTGATGCTGGCCGCAATGCCCTCCATTCCACGCCAAAGGTGAGGCGCGCGCGCTCATCAATCAAGCGACGTTCAACCGAGTAGCGGCGGTTTCGCCTTCCCCAAGCACCCACGGCCTTGGCTTCAACATCTCACCCACCGCGTTAACCCCGGCGCGTAGCGGTGAGTTGATCATGTGGGAGTAACGCTGGGTGGTGCCAATCTGGGTGTGGCCGAGCAGCCGCCCGATCATTTGCAATGAGGCGGTGCCGCAGACCAACAGCAAAGCGAAGCTGTGGCGAAGGTCATGGATGCGGACATCCGGGATTTCGGCCTGCACGCGCATCCGCTCTCAGAACCGATTGATATCCACCACCGGCTGGCCCGGAACATCGCCGGGGAAGAGGAAGCGGCAGCCCTTTGGCACGGCGTCACCACGTAGCCGGATCAGGGCGACCGCCTCGTGTGAGATCGGCGCGCGGTGGACGCCTCGCTGCTTCGGGTAGGGCGCCTGCTTGGTCCAGATAGGCAGATCCAAGTTTGACGGAATAAGAACAAATTTCGATGGGGGTCGCCTTCGAAAGCCGAGCGGATTTTCTTACTCACTAAAGTAGGTGATTAGATTTCCCCTGTAATTCCATACAGATACGTCGCTTCACCAAATTCGCGAAGGCAACAGGTTTGGAGAGTATCCGCTTATTGAGACTGTTTAAGCGCCTACTGCCACGGTGGCTAGTGAACTAGCCCATCGCGCATAACCCCCTAAAACAACGAAAAAATCCAGCCGCTGCGGTATCGAGAGAAACTTTCATATAAGGCAAGTGGCGGACAGAGAGGGATTCGAACCCTCGAGACGGTTCCCCGCCTACACACTTTCCAGGCGTGCGCCTTCGACCACTCGGCCACCTGTCCGTGCCGGGGGTGTTACCCTTGAAGCGGGCACGAGTGCAAGGGGGAATGCGGGAAGTCACAGCGCAGGGCGGGGGGAGCGCAGTGCACTACGCAATAGGCCTACCTGCAGCCGTGTCGATCAGACTCCATTTCAGGCGCAGTCATCAGGCTCTTTGATCGGCATCGTTCGATCCGGCCCCATTAAACTGGCTCCGTTAATCCAATCCTGCTGGTCTGGGCCCAATGATCAGGGTCAGCCGATCAGAGTCAGGCTGACGCGGCGGTTCTGGCGGCCTTTCTTTTCGATCTTGCCGATCTCGACCGCACCGATCTCACCGGTGCGGGCAACATGGGTGCCGCCGCAGGGTTGCAGGTCAATCTGCCCCGCCCCCTGCCCGATGCGCACCAGCCGCACCCGGCCCTGCCCGACCGGCGGGCTGACCGACATGGTTTTCACCAACCCGGGGTTGGCGGCCAGTTCGGCATCGGTGATCCAGTCATCGGTCACCGGCAGATCACGGTCGATCAACGCGGTCAGCGCGGCATCCCACGCCTCGATATCCTGCGGCGCCTCGGGCATGTCGAAATCAAGCCGCCCGCGTTCAGCCCCGATCTGCCCGCCGGTCACCGGCAAGGGGATCACCACCGACAAAAGATGCAGCGCTGTATGCACGCGCATGTGGCGATAGCGCCGTTCCCAGTTCAGCACCTGATGCACCGGGGCACCTACCGGCGGCATCGCCTTGGGTTCAGCGGGCACCAGTGCCACATCGGTGGGGCCTGCCTTGACCGCCGTCGCGATCACGATGCGCCCGCCATCCCAGATCAGCGTGCCACTGTCGCCGGGCTGTCCGCCGCCGGTGGGATAAAAGACCGTTCGGTCAAGGATCAGCCCGCCCTCTTCGGTGTGGGCCAGCACGCGGGCACCCGCCTCGCGCAGATAGGCGTCGTCACGAAACAGAAGGGTGGTCACAGCGTCGGCTCCTCGGGGTCTTTGCGTTTCGACGGGGCGGGGGTGTTGGTGCCGCTTCCGGTGCGCGGCATCACCTCAGGTGCGGCTTCGGGTGCTGGGCTTTCGTCTGCCACCGGGCGGCGGCGCTGCGGGCGCATCGCCTCGGCCAAGGCCTCGGGGTTGCGCAGCCAGATGTCGCGCTGCGAGAATGGCATCGCGATGCCTTCGGCGCGGAAGCGTCCGATGATTGCGTGGTTGATCTCACTGCGCACGGAAAGCGAGAAGTTCACATCGCGCAGGATCATCCGGATCTCGAAATTCAGCGCATCCGCGCCCAGCCCCATGAACGCCACCATGGGCGGCGGGTTCAGAATGGCCATGGGCTGCGCCTCGGCGATCTCTTGCAAGATCGCCTCGACCTTGCGGGTGTCGCTGCCGTAATCGACCCCCACTGCCACGATCAGCCGCCCCGAAAGGCTGAACCGCGTCCAGTTCGTGACCTGCCCCGACACTAGATCGGCATTGGGCACGATGACATCTGACCGGTCGAACGTCTGGATGCGTGTGGAGCGGACCGAGATGCCCTTGACGATGCCCTGCACGCCGCCAACCTCGATCCAGTCGCCCTCCGACACGGGGCGTTCAATCAGCAGGATGATGCCGGACACGAAATTCGACACGATATTCTGCAAGCCAAAACCGATGCCGACCGACAGCGCACCTGCCACGATGGCAAGGCCGGATAGGTCAATCCCAACCGCGTTGATCGCAATCAGCGCCGACAGGAACACGCCGGTATAGCCCAGCCCCGCAAGGATGGCGTTCTTGCCCCCGGTATCGAGTGACGTGCGCGGCAGAACTGTTGTTTTCAGCCCCGCCTGCAACAGCCGGGTGATGGTATAGCCAATCGCAAACAGCACCGCGACCTTCAGAAAATCGGTCGGCGAAATGCGCGTGGCCCCAAGTTGGAACCCCGCGCCAAAGCGCGTCCACAATTCCAGCAGATCCTCGCGCCGCGCCCCCCAGATCAACGCGAACAACGGGGTGGAGGCCAGCACCACGCCAAACGCCAGCAGCACCGGCAACAACCCGCCCTGCGCATCATCGCTGTCGCCGACGATGGCGCGGTAAATATCCTCGATCAGACGGTTAAGCGTGAAAAGCACCGCCAGAAGCCCGATCGACAGCACCATCGGAAACACCAGCGCCAGCGCCGCACCAATATAGCCGACAGCGGCCAGAACCGGGCCAACCAGCCCGATGACCCGAAAGACCATCCCGAAGATCGAGATCATGCGGTCGCGAAAACCCTGCTCGCCGGTTGCGGAATTGCCCGCCTTTGCGTGGCGGCGCAAAAGTCCGCCCAGCCGCACCAACGCAACCCCCGCCAGCACCAGAAGCGGCAGGGTCAACAGCGCCACCGCCGCCTCGCCCACCCGGTTCACATCAAAGATCGCGGCGCGCAAGACCTCGATGGGCAGCACGATGCCCATCAGAAAGAACAAGAAGCGCCCCTCGGCCCGGCGTTCAGGGGGCAGCGTAAGGGGGGCATCTGCGGTATCGCTTTTTGGAAAAATCCGCCCGCCCAGCCACCCGGCGGTAAAGATCAGAATCGCCATGCCCGGCAATTCGCGCAGGATCGCCACCCCGGTCGCCCCGAAAAGCCCGCTTTGCAGCGCCGCCTGCGACAGCGCCATTACCCCCGCCACCGGCATGACGATCTGCCCCAGCGAGGCGATGAAGGCCCATATCTTGCGCCCGCGCGCGCCCGCATTGGCATGAAGCCTGTCGGTCAGGCCTTCGCACCAAAGCCGCCCCCGCAGGATCAGCGCCGCCGCCAACCCCAGCAAAAGCAGGATCGCTGGCAGATTGTCCTTGAGCGCGGGCAGCGCCTGTGGCCGGGTCGCGGCCTTTGTCGTCTCGTCCACCAGACCCAGTGCTGCCGTGCTGATCTTGCCCAAGGCGTCCGGCCAGTTCGCGGGGTTCATGGGCATCGGCCAAAGCCGCAGCAACTCATCCGCCTGCCGGTTGCGCAGGGCCGTGTCGATCTCGCGGATCAGACTGTCGGCGCGGGTATAGGCTTCATCCGCGGCCATGCCGGGGGCTTGCAGGCGGGCAAGTTGATCGCCGAGCGTCTTACGCCGGGCGGCCAGTTCGTCAGGCTCGGTCGCACCCTCTGCCGGGGCCGGGCCAAGCGAGGTGATCTGGGTGCGCACCGTCGCAATGCGTGACCCGTTGGCGTTTTGCGCCACCTGCAGCCGCGCGCGCCACTCCACCAGTTGCACGCGCACCAACTCCAACCCCGCGTTCGAGGTGGCGCTGTTGGTCAGTGCCGTTTCAGCGCGGGTCGCCATCAGGTCCCACGCCGCATAGTCGATCACATTGGGATCATTGGGCGTGATCGAGATCGACTTGCCGGATTTGGAAATCCCCTGCCCGGTGCCGCCCGTCTTGGGAGCGGCAACCTTGGGCGTCCCAGACTGCGGCGCGGCGTTGGTCGGCGGAGCATCCGTTGCGGGCGCATCCACGGTCTGCGCCCATGCACCAGAGCACAGCGCCAGAACCAGCATCTGCGCCAGCCAGCACCGCAGCCCGTATGCGCGGGCGCGGATCATGCGTCCTGATAAACCTCGGGAATAGAGGCAGCACCCCGGTCCAGCCAGTCGGGCACCGGCAGACCTTTGGATTTCAGGAATGCCGGGTTGAACAGTTTCGACTGATACCGCGTGCCGTAATCGCACAGGATCGTCACGATGGTGTGCCCCGGCCCCAGATCGCGCGCCAGCCGCATCGCGCCTGCGATGTTGATGCCCGACGATCCACCCAGACACAGCCCCTCATCCGACAGCAGGTCAAACACAATCGGCAAAGCCTCGGCATCGGGGATGCGATAGCTGAAATCGGGGGTGAAGCCTTCAAGGTTCGCGGTGATGCGCCCCTGCCCGATGCCTTCGGTGATCGACGAGCCGGGGCTTTCAAACGTGCCTTCGGTGTAGAACGAATGAAGTGCCGCCCCTTCCGGATCGGCCAGCCCGATCTTCACACCCTTGCCCTGCAGCGCCATGCCCACACCCGCCAAAGTGCCGCCAGAGCCCACAGCACAGATAAAGCCATCCACTTTGCCGCCGGTCTGGTCCCAGATCTCTGGCCCCGTCGTCTCGATATGCGCCTGACGGTTCGCCACATTGTCGAACTGATTGGCCCAGATTGCGCCATTTGGTTCAGTTTTCGCCAAAGCCTCGGCCAGACGGCCCGAATAGCGCACATAATTGTTGGGGTTCTTGTAGGGGGCTGCGGGCACCTGCACCAGTTCGGCCCCGGCCAGACGCAGCATGTCTTTCTTTTCCTGACTCTGCGTCTCGGGGATCACGATCACGGTGCGAAAGCCCATGCTGGCCCCCACAAGTGCGAGGCCAATGCCGGTATTTCCGGCGGTGCCTTCCACAATCGTGCCACCGGGGCGCAATGTCCCGCGCGCCACGGCATCACGGATGATGTAAAGGGCGGCACGGTCCTTGACTGACTGGCCGGGGTTCATGAACTCGGCCTTGCCAAGGATGTTGCAGCCCGTCGCCTCGCTTGCCGCTTTCAGGCGAATAAGGGGGGTCTTGCCGACTGCGTCGGCCAGATCGCTGTAGATCCGCATGGCATGTTCCTTTGCAGCTGTGCAGATGGTTTAGGCGCTGCAGGGGCGGAACTCAAGAACCTGCCCGGCTTGGTGCGGCTCAATTGCGCAGGTCCGCCGCCTGCCGCAAGGCCGGTCGTTCGCGCTGCAACCAAAGCGCGGTTACAAGAAGCGGCCCGTTGGCGATTTCACCGCTTGCCACCAGATCCATCATCGCATCGAAGGGCAGGATGTGGCCACGGATATCTTCGGCCTCCTCGGCCAATCCGAACACGCCCGCCACACCGTCGGGCAGATCGGCCAGTGCGACGTAGGAGTAAAGATATTCCGCCTTGGCCCCCGGTGACGGATAATAGCCACCGACAAACAGCATCTCGCCAAGGCCGATGCCCGCCTCTTCCGCCGCTTCGCGCACCGCCGCCTCAACCGGCGTCTCGCCCGGATCAATGCGCCCTGCGATGGGTTCCAGCAACCACGGCTGCGCATCACCCCGCGCCATCGGGCCCGGGCGAAACTGTTCAACCAGCAAAACCCGGTCGCGGACAGGATCATAAGGCAAGACCGTGACCGCATCGCCCGACACAAAGACCGCGCGGTTCACGACCGGGCCGTGCGCGCCCGCAAAGCTGCGATAGCTCAGATCATATTCCTCTACCGAGAAGAAATTGGCGTAAGGCAATCTGCGCCGGGCAATCGTCACATCACCCGGTGACGCGCGGTGGCGCAGCGCTGTGGGCGCGGCATCGCCCGCCCGCACCCGGCTTGCCCCCCGCACCCCCATTGCCCCGCGCCGTGCCGCAACCTCTGCCGCATCGACCTGACCGTAAAGCGCCATGACATCGCCCGCCACAGCCACCGCAATATCGCCCCACTGGGCCAGCCAGTCGGCCCTATTCCACGGCGCACCGCCACCCGCAGCGCCTGCCTGCACAAAGGCCGTCGCCTCAACTTTGCGCGTGCCAAGCTGCACCGAAACAAGGCAGGGCGCGGTGTTCAGATAGAACTCCAGCCGGGCAACTTCATCCGCGCTGGCATTGCGGATCAAGACCCCCTCGCACTGCCCCGACGCTGCGGGATAAAGCCCGCACGCGGCCTGATCATGGCAGGTCGCCGCGTAGCCCGGCAGAAACGCAGTCTCGCCCGCAACCTCATGCCCAAGAACCACAGCGCGCAGGGGCGCGTGGGCCAAGGGGCCACACAAAAAGCAATCGCTCATCCGCCTAACGCCAATTCCGCCCGCCCCATTCGGAGAACATGCCCGCCAGAATTCCGCCCAGCAGCACGGTCAGAATGACATCGGCCTGCAGCATCATCTGGCCATAATCAAGGAACAGTTGAAGCGCACCCAGAATGGCCTCCATCGGCCCGTCATAGCGCAGGTTGGTCGACCTCAGGATCATCTCGCGCACCGAAAACGCCATCAGGCACCAGAAGACCACGGCAATGATCGTCTGCAAGCCAAAGGTCATCGCCCGCAGGTAACCCTGCCCGGTCATCCGCCCCATGATGAACCAGCCGCAAAACACTCCGATTGCCGCACAGACCGGGCTGAAATAGCCGAAGTTCGTGCCTTCGGGCAGATAGGGCTTCACGATCTCGGCGCTGAAAAAAGCGACGAAGGCGAAGGCTAAGGCAGCGCAAAGTTTGGCGGCTGTCGGCATGGCGGTTCCTGCATCTGGCTCCGCCGCGCGTTCTACAGCGGGCGGGTCACGGTGATTTGTGTCACATCGCAGTTTCCGCCCTCGAACGCGCCCGCGCAAGAGGTGAGGTAAAAATTCCACATCCGACGGAAGCGGTCATCAAAGCCCATGCCCGCCACTTCGTCCCAGCGCGCGTTGAATGTATCATGCCAGCGACGCAGCGTGTTGGAGTAGCTGGGCCCGAATTCGACCGATCCCTTGATCGCCAGGCCTGCCCGCTCCACCTCTGCCCGCAACGCCGAAGGGCTGGGCAACATTCCGCCCGGAAAGATGTATTTCTGAATAAAATCAACGCCTTTTCGGTAAGTCTCAAACCGCTTGTCCTGCACCGTGATGATCTGCAGCGTCGCATGCCGCCCCGGTTTCAGCCGCGCGCGCAAGGCGTCAAAATATGTCGGCCAGTATTTTTCGCCGACCGCTTCGAACATCTCGATGCTGGCCACACCGTCATAAATGCCCTTCTCATCGCGGTAATCCTGCAACTTGATCTGAACTTTATCGGCCAATCCGGCACGCGCTATCCGGTCCACCGCATAGTCATACTGGCTTTTGGAGATGGTAAGCCCCGTCACCCGCAGCCCCCGTTCGGCGGCCGCATATTCGGCAAATCCGCCCCAGCCACAGCCGATCTCCAACACATGATCACCGGGCGAGGCCCCCATCAGATCAACCATCGACGCGTATTTCTGTCGCTGCGCCGCCTCAAGGCTTTCCTGCCCGGTAGCGAACAGGGCGGAAGAATAGGTCATGGAATCGTCCAGCCACAGCTTGTAGAAATCATTCCCCAGATCATAGTGATGCGAGATGTTCTTGCGGGCCTGACGCTTGGAATTGCCCTGCCACCAAAAGCGCAGCATTTCATAGGCGCGCACCAGTTTCATGCCGGGATAGCCGTCATAGACGCTGTCATTATCCTCGTGGATCAGGTCCATGAAGGCCTGCAGGTCGGGCGTTGTCCACCAGCCGTCCAGATAGGCCTCGCAAAAGCCAAGATCGCCCTCACGGATCAGCCGGGCAAACGTTTCGTTATTGTGAATGTGAACCTCGGCCGAAGGCCCTTGGCCCGAGCCTTCGGCACGAAACCGGCGGCCATCATCCAGAACGAAATCCAGCCGACCGTTGCGCAGGGTCTTTGCGACCTCGAACGCATTGTGAAAATAGCGCGGCAGATCGTGCTGCCCCTTCGTTGTGGTCAGAATGGTCATGGGTTCCCCTGGGCGCGTCTTTTTATGGGTCGTCGTTTTTATCGGTCGTCTTTTTTGCGGTCAGTATAGGCGGAAAGCGCCCGTTCGCGTCCAGCACTTAACGCTATCAACGGGTCCGGGTAGGGCGAAGTTGCACGCAGGCCCCAACTTTCCGGCACGGCATCAAAATAGGCCAATGCGTCACGCCCCGGTTTACCCGACAACTCAGCAATAAAGCGCGTGCGATAGCGGCGATCCGGATCAAACTTTTCAGCCTGTGTGGCGGGGTTGAAGATGCGAAAGAACGGTGCCGCATCCGGCCCCGAGCCTGCCGCCCATTGCCAGCCCATCGCATTCGCGGCCGGGTCCCAGTCGGTCAGACAATCAGCGAACCAGTCAAGCCCCACCCGCCAATGCGTCATCAGGTGCTTGGTCAGGTAACTTGCCACGATCATCCGGCCCCGGTTGTGCATGGTGCCCGTCACATACATCTCGCGCATCGCGGCATCAACAAAAGGCTCACCGGTCATGCCTTGCCGCCAGCGCATCGCATCCGCGTTGTCACCGCGCCACGGAAATTCGTCCCAGTCGGACTTCCAGTTGTCGGTGGCGATATGCGGCGTGTGGTGCAACAGATGATAGGCAAACTCGCGCCAGACGATCTCTTTCAGGAACACCTCCGCACCGCGCCCGCCCTCGTGCAGCGCCCGCATCCCGGCGTGCCAGACACTGCGCGGCCCGATCTCGCCATAGGTCAGGTTTTCCGACAGCCGCGAGGTGCCGGGGATGGCGGGCAGATCGCGGGCGGTCGCATAATCCTGCACCGGGCCATCCAGAAAATCGGCCAGTCGCCGCTGCGCCAACGCTTCGCCCACCGCCTGATGCGGCTCCACAACAACAGCCCCGCGCCGCATCGCATGGCCCAGCGCCCAATCGTCCAGCGCGTCACTGCGGGGCCAGTCACCTGGCGCGCGCACCGCCTTGGGGGCAGGATCAGCGGCGGCAATCCCACGATCCTTCACCGCCCGCCAGAATGGCGTGTAAACCCGGTAGAACCCGCCCTGCCCGGTTTGCACTGTCCAGGGTTCATGCAAAAGATGGCCTGCGAAACTTTCCGCCTGCAACCCCGCATCTTTCAGCGCCGCCTTGACGCCCGCATCGCGCTCTTTCGCCGCCGGATCGTACAGCCGCGACCACATCACCCCTGCCGCGCCGGTTTCCTGAACCAGCGCCTGCAACACCGCCAAAGCCGCCCCGCGCCGCAGCGTAAGACGGCTGCCAAAGGCTTTCAACGTATCGGCAAACCGCGCAACCCCCAGCCCTAGCCGCCATTTGGCCGCTGCGCCCAGCGCCTCGGTTTCCGCATCAAGCACGAAAACCGGGATCAACGGACGCCCGGTCGCCACCGCAGCCGTCAACATCGGATGATCGGTCAGCCGCAGATCGCGGCGAAACCACAGAATCAGGGGCGCGTCATCAGGGCTCATCGGGCACATCGGTTCATGTCACGTTTACGATTGCAGCCTTGCACCGGATCACTTCACAGCTTTCATTTTGATACAAATATCCTCGGGGGGAAGGGCTTTCGCCATGCGAAAGGCCTCTTGGGGGGCAGAAAGCCCCCCTCTTTTGCCGCCCCACCCTACAGCACGCGGTCCAGTGCTGCGATCAGTTTGGCCACCTCGGCCTCGGTCGTATAATGCACAAAGCTCAGCCGCAGCACGCCCCGCTCCATATCAACCCCCATCGCAGCCAAGGGCCGCACGGCGTAAAAATCACCGCCCCCCGCCATGATGCCATGCTCCGCCAAAGCTGCAGCCACGGGTTCCGCCGCCCGATCCAGCGCCACCGCAACCGTCGGCGCGCGGGCTTCGGCCTTGCGTGGGCCGATCAGGCGCAGGTCGTTGCGCGCGGCCAGATAGTCCAGAAGCGGGGCCACCAGACGCACCTCATGCGCGCGCATAAGGTCATGCACGGCCGTAGAGCGTTCCAGCGGCGACGCCTGCCCAGACCCTGAACCGCTGCCGAAATGATGCGCGTATAGCGCATCCACATAATCCGCCATGCCCGCACAGGCCGCGATCTGCGCATGGTCGGGGCCAGAGGGCGTGAAGCGTTTGTAAAGCACATCTCCGTTGAAATAATGCCCCTGATTGGGCAAGGCCGCACCGACATCGCGGCGCAGAACCATGATCCCCTGATGTGGGCCGTAGGTCTTGTAGGATGAAAACAGATAGATATCCGCCCCCAGAGCCGCCACATCGGGAAAGCCGTGCGGCGCGTAACTGACCCCGTCCACGCAGGTAAATGCCCCCGCCGCCCGCGCCATCGCACAGATCTCGGCCACCGGGTTGATCTCGGCCACTGCGTTGGAGCAATGCGGAAAGCACACCATCCGCACCCGCCCGTCGGCCAGCAGACCACCAAGGTCGCGCGGGTCCAGATGCCCGGTCTGCGGATCAATCCGCCATTCGCGCACCTCGATCCCGGCACCCTCCAGCCTGCGCCATGCCCCCGAATTCGCCTCGTGATCCTGATTGGTTACAACGACCGCGCCGTCTGTTCCCGCCAGCCACTGCCGCACCGCCTGCGCAAGAACGTAAGTGTTGGTGCTGGTCGAAGGGCCGAACGACACCTCATCGGTTGCCACCCCCATCATCGCTGCAAGCCTCTCGCGCGCCTCGTCCATCTCGGCCCCGCCAAGCTGGCTTGCGGCATAGGGCGCATAGGGCTGCACCTTGCGGTCGGTGTAAAACCGCGTCAGCCGGTCAATCACCGGCTTGCAGGTATAGGACCCGCCCGCGTTTTCAAAAAACGCCTGCTCCTGCAGGTCGGGGCTGGAAAACGCGGGAAACTGCGCGCGCACGAAATCAATGTCTAGCTCGGTCATAGGGTCCTCATCCTGATGGCGCTGATCCTATTCGGATCGGGCGCGCCCGCAAGCCCTGCCCGCCCTGCCCGCCCTGCCCGCCCCGCAAGCCCTGCACGTCTGGCGGCCGCACGTCTGGCGGGCAGATTTCACCCAAATATCGCAAATCTGCGTGTTTGCCTGCGGTGAAGTCGCCTATGCACCGCCCCAAAGCCTTTACAAGACGCGCGGATCACATCAAGTTTGCCGCAATGGCTCCGGGGGGGGCCATGCAATTCAAAAGCAACAACAGTCTGAGGTCACATGAAACTCCGCACAAAACTTCTTGCCAGCGCCATGCTGGTCGTGTCCGCGCCTGCCTTTGCGGCAGACCCCGATCTGACGGTCTTTGACTGGGCCGGGTTCGAGGAACCAAGCCTGATCCAGGGCTACCAGGACAAACACGGCCAGATGCCCACCTATGCCTTTTTCGCGGACGATGACGAGGCGTTCCAGAAGGTCGCCTCGGGCTTCAAGGCCGATGTCGCACATCCCTGTTCGCAGATGGTGTCGAAATACCGCGACGCGGGCCTGATCGAGCCCTGGGATGTCAGCCGCATCCCCGAATTTGCCAACATCGCGCCGCGCTTCCTTGAATCAGAGATTTTCAAGGATGATCAGGGCGTGTGGTACATCCCGACCGACTACGCCTACACCGCCGTCGCCTACAATACAAACGAAGTGCCCGAGGCTGATGTGGCCAGCCTTCAGGTGTTCAAAGACCCGAAATACGCAGGCCGCATCTCGCTGCCCGACAACACCGACGACGTCTGGGCGCTGGCCCTGCTGGCCACCGGCGTCACCGACTGGACCAACGTGACCGACGAGCAGTTTGCGGCAGGGGCGGCCTGGCTGCGCGAAGTGCATCCAAACGTGCGCGCCTATTGGTCGGACCCGTCGGAACTGTCGCAACTGATGGCCTCGGGCGAGGTGCTGGTGGCATGGTCATGGAACGATTCCGTCGCGCTGATGCGGGCCGAAAACTTCCCGGTGGGCTTTCAGCGGCAAGCCAAAGAGGGGGCGTCAAACTGGTTCTGCGGCTATGTGAATTTCAAGGACGCGCCGGGGTCCGAAGACAAGGCTTACGATTTCATCAACGCCTGGCTTGACCCCAATTCCGCCAAGGGTCTGCTGGCGAACTTTGGCTATGCGCAGTCGAACGACACCGGCATGGCGGCAATCCCCGAGGCCGAACTGGTGGCCGCTGACGTGTCGCCGCTGACCTCGACGCTGCTGCCGCAGGTGCCGATCCCGACGTCCGAGCGTGACAAGATGCTGCAGGAATTCGAGAATATCAAAGCCGGGTTCTGAAAACCCGCGTCAGAACCCAAGCGGCGCGCGGTGCAACCACCGCGCGCCTTTTTCAATCCAGATGCCCCGCGCAAGATCTGCGTAACGGCGAAAGTCGCAAGTGCCGGGGACAAGCCTTGCACCGACGCCGCGCCGCCCCTATGTTGAGCATGTTCCGGGCAACCGGTTCTATGGCGATAAACGCACCCGTAATACGCGGATCGGACCCGGGGGCGGTACCCGGCGGCTCCACCACCAACCCCTCATTGGGGGCAGATGGGGCCGAAACAGGATCGACGAACGTCTAAAGGGG
>JBBQZP010000022.1:0-74630 GCA_038207585.1 Rhodobacterales bacterium
TGCGGGCAAGCTGCGCGCGGCGTTCGGCAAAGGGGCGCGCGCGCAGGTCGATGCCGTCCGCTTCCAGCAGATCATAGGCCAGCATGCGGGCGGGGGCGGTTGTCAGCAGCGTTTTGGGCACAGTCTTGCGGTTAATGCGGGGTTGAAGGGCGGCGAAGGGTTGCGGCACAGCGTCGGCCCAGGCCAATATCTCGCCGTCGATCACGGTGCCCGGCGGCAGGAAATCGGCCAGCGGCGCGAATTCGGGAAAGCGGTCGGTGATCAGTTCTTCGCCGCGTGACCAAAGCGCGAAATGACCCGGCCGCGCGATCAGTTGCCCCCGGATGCCATCCCATTTCCATTCCGCGATCCAGTCGGCGGGGGGGCCAAGATCGTGGGGGGCCAGTTCCAGTTGTGCGGCCAGTGCAAAGGGGTAGGGCCGGGCCGAGGCTGCACCTTCGGGGTCGGGGGCGATCAGTTCGGCGTAGGTTGTCGTCAGCGGCGACCAGTTGCCCATCAACCGGTGCGCCAGTGTGGCCTCGTCAATTCCGGTGGCGGATGCCATTGCGCGGGTCATCAGGCCCTGACTGACGCCCATGCGAAAGCCGCCGGTGATCAGCTTGTTGAACAGAAAGCGTGCGTCGGGGGCGAGGCTTGCCCATGCGGCAAGGATCGCTGCGCGGCGGGGTTCGGGGGGCTGTCCGGCAAGGGCTGTCAGGTGCAAAAGCCAGTCTGACAGGCTGCGGTCGCTTTGAGTCTCAGGCGGCGGCAGGATCAGCGCGATGGTTTCGGCCAGATCGCCGACCATCGCATAGCTTTCCTCGAACAGCCACAAAGGCAGGTCTGCGACTTCGGCGGCCCAGAGGCGCAGTTCGGTGGCGGTGACGGTGCGCTTGGGGCGGCGGCCTGACAGCAGGGCGGCAGTCCAGAGGCGGTCGGATTCCGGGGCGTCGCGGAAATATGCGGTCAGGGCTGCGAGTTTCGCAGAGGTTTTGGTGGTGCCATCCAGGGCCGCGAAAAGCGTGGCAAAGCGGTTCATCGGGGCGAGTCCGAGGAAAGTGGGGGGCTGTCTGCCCCCCAACGTCTTTCGCGGGCGAAAGTCGTTCCCCCCCGAGGATATTTATGAACAGAAAAAGGGCGAAGTGCGGTCATTCGGTCAGTTCCGTGTCGGCGGCGGCTTCACCTTCCCATTCGGTCGCGACAATGCCCGCGTCGTAACCCTGTTCGGCCAGCCAGCGGCAGAAGGGGGCGGTGTAGCCGTGGGTGACAAAGACGCGCGACGCCCCTGTGGCGCGTATTGCGTCGTTCAGGCCGGGCCAGTCGGCATGGTCCGACAGGATGAAGCCGGTGCCCGAGGCGCGCCTGCGCTTGATGCCGCGCAGCGCCATCCATCCCGAGGCGAAGCCTTCGTTAAAGCTGCCGAACCGCCGTGCCCAAGGGGTGGCGCTGGCCGAGGGTGGGGCCAGAACCAGCGCGCGGGGGTGGGTTTTGGCGCTGATGTCGGCGGTGACGGGGATTGTTGGCGGCATGGCGTAGCCTTGGGCGCGCAGGATCGCCGTTGTCGCCTCGACTGCACCATGGGTCAGGATCGGGCCGATGGTCGGATCAAAATGGGTAAGGATGCGCTGCGCCTTGCCAAGGGCATAGGCGCCCAGAATTGACACTTGGCCCCGGTCGGCATTTGCCGCCCACCAGCGGTTGATCTGGGCCATCACGTCCGCTTGCGGTTGCCAGCGAAAGACCGGCAGACCGAACGTGCATTCGGAAATAAAGGTATCGCAGGCGACCGGCTCGAACGGTTCGCTTAACCCATCGGGGGTCGTTTTGTAGTCGCCCGATACGACCCAGACCTCGCCCGCGACCTCGACTCTGATCTGGGCCGATCCGGGAACATGCCCCGCCGGATGGAATGACACGGTGGCGCCGCCGATCTGCCGCGCCTCACCATATCCGATGCCATCGAGCGCAATCGCGCCAAGTCGGTGGCGCATCACCGGGCCTGCGGCATGGGTTGCAAGGTAGCGGGCATGTCCGGGGCGGGCGTGATCCGAATGACCGTGCGTGATCAGCGCGCGGTCGACCGGACGCCAGGGGTCGATATGAAAATCCCCCGCCGGGCAATAGATGCCCCTTCCGGTAAAGGTCAGAACGGGCGCGCGCGTCATAGATCAAGTGTAGTGCTGCGACGGCGTCGCGCCAGAGAGGGTTTTTGCCCGATAATTAGGCATCTGACCCCAAAAAGGCAGTTTGGGCACCCCCGAAGCCGGGAGAGGGCCTTTCCAGCCGACAAAAGGCCTGATTAACTGTGGCTTACAATCCGACGAAGGGGTGCGACGACAGTGACGACCCATTTCAACGAAATGTTTCACGGGCCTGATGTGCGCGCCCCCTATGCGCAACTGGAAGGCTGGACCAAGTCCATGCCCGACGCCGTGCGCCATTTGAAACAGGCCGAGGCGGAGCAGCTGTTCCGGCGTATCGGCATCACCTTTGCTGTTTACGGCGAGGGCGGCGATCCTGACCGGCTGATCCCGTTCGACATGTTTCCGCGCGTGTTCAGTGCCGCCGAATGGTCGCGGCTGGAACGCGGCATCAAGCAACGCTCGCGGGCGCTGAATGCGTTTCTGGTTGATGTCTATGGGCGGGGCGAGATCGTGCGGGCCGGGCGGATTCCGGGGCGGCTGGTTTATCAGAACGCGGCTTATGAAAAGGCGGTTGTCGGGTTCGTGCCGCCCAAGGGGGTTTATTCCCACATCGTCGGCGTCGATCTGGTACGCACCGGGCCGGACGAATTTTTCGTGCTGGAAGACAACTGCCGCACCCCAAGCGGGGTCAGCTATATGCTGGAAAACCGCGAAATCATGATGCGGATGTTCCCCGATCTTTTCCGCGAAAACCGTATCGCCCCGATTGACGGCTATTCCGGAATGCTGCGCCGCACGCTTGCCAGCGTTGCGCCGCAGAAATGCAACGGCGATCCGGCGATCGTGCTTTTGACCCCCGGCCCCTATAACTCGGCCTACTACGAACACTCTTTCCTTGCCGATCTGATGGGGGTGGAACTGGTCGAGGGGCAGGATCTGTTTGTCGAGGGTGAGTTTGTCTGGATGCGCACCACTGAGGGCCCGCGCCGGGTGGATGTGATTTATCGCCGGATTGATGATGCCTATATCGACCCGTTGTGTTTCCGCCCCGACAGCATGCTGGGGATACCGGGGTTGATGGATGTGTATCGCTCGGGTGGGGTCAGCATCTGTTCGGCACCGGGGGCAGGGGTTGCCGATGACAAGGCGGTTTATACCTACGTGCCCGAAATGGTGCGGTTTTATCTGGGCGAAGAGCCGATCCTTAAGAACGTGCCGACCTGGCAATGCTCCAAGGGCGACGATGTGAAATATGTGCTGGATAACCTTGCCGAACTGGTGGTGAAAGAGGTTCACGGATCGGGCGGCTATGGGATGCTGGTCGGCCCGAAATCCAGCAAGGCCGAGGTCGAGGCTTACCGTGCGCGCATCATGGCCGACCCTGGCAATTTCATCGCACAGCCAACGCTGGCGCTGTCGACCACGCCGACGTTTGTGGATGAAGGGGTGGCACCAAGGCATGTGGACCTGAGGCCCTATTGTCTGGTGGGTGAGCAGATCAATCTGGTGCCGGGCGGGCTGACCCGTGTGGCGCTGACCGAAGGGTCGCTGGTGGTGAATTCCAGTCAGGGGGGCGGGGTGAAAGACACCTGGGTGCTGGCGGAGTGATGGGATGTTAAGCCGGACCGCAGACAACCTGTTCTGGATCGCCCGCTATATGGAACGCGCCGATACCGTGGCACGGTTTCTGGACGTAGGCTCGCGCATCTCGCTGATCCCATCATCCTATGGCTATGCCAGCGAATGGGACAGCCTGTTGCAGGCCATGGGCGGGGCAAGCGGATTTGCCGAAAAATACGGCGATCCAGTGCAGCGCAATCTGGAAAGCTATCTGTTTTTCGACCGTGACAACCCGAATTCCATCGCAAGCTGCATCTCTCAGGCGCGAGAAAACGGGCGGATCGTGCGCACCGCGCTGACATCGCAGGTGTGGGATGCGCTGAACACCGCGTTTCAGGAACTGCGCGCGCTGGAACGCAAACCGCGCAGCGAACTGGACCTGAGCACCCTGACAGATTGGACAATGCGCCATGCGGCCATGGTACGGGGTGCGATTGATGCCACGCTGTTGCGCAATGATGGCTATAACTTCCTGAATATCGGCTATTATCTGGAACGCTCTGACAGCACGGCGCGTCTGATGGACGTGAAATACTATGTTCTGCTGCCCAAGCTGGAACTGGTGGGTTCGGGCCTTGATAACTCGCAATGGGCAATCCTTTTGCGGGCGATGTCATCGCACCGGGCATTTCACTGGGCCTACGGCGGCGACATCACGGCGATGAAGATCGCGCATTTCCTGATCTTCAACCCGCAATGCCCGCGGTCGCTGATCACCTGTGCGGCGGGGTTGAACAACCACATGGGGCGGCTGGCCAAGGCCTATGGCAAGACGACCGAAGTGCAGGATGATGTGACAAAGCTGGTGGCCGACCTTGAGGCGACGACGGTGGAACAGGTCTTTGACGAGGGCCTGCACGAGTTTCTTACGCGCTTCATCCACCAGACCGCCTGTCTGACCACCAAGGTGCGTGAGATTTATCTGAACGGGGATGCGCGCTGATGCTGTTAAGTGTCGATCATGTGACCCGCTATATGTATGACACCCCGGTGCGCGGCGTTGTGCAAAGCCACCGCCTGCAACCGTCGGTCCATGACGGGCAAAAGGTCGTGCATTGGTCTGTCATCGTGACAGGCGGCAAGACCGGCGGGCAGTTTCGTGACGGTGCGGGCGATCTGATACAGGCCTGGTCGGTGCAGGGCCCGGTGTCCGAGATTGTGGTGACGGTGCAGGGCACGGTGGAAACCACCGATCTGTCGGGCCTGCTGCGCGGCCACCGCGAAACGACGCCGCCTGACTGCTACATGGTCCATACGATGCCGACCCGCGCCGATGTGGCCCTGACCGAACTTGCGCGCAGCGTGGCTGATGTGACGGACGCACTGGACCGCGCACACCGGCTTTCAGCAGCCATCTCAGATGCGATTGTCTACGCCCCCGGCGAAACCGACGCGCAGACCACCGCCGCCGAGGCTTTGGCCTTGGGCAAGGGCGTGTGTCAGGATCACACCCACGCGATGATCTCGGTCGCGCGCTGTGCGGGACTGCCCGCGCGCTATGTCTCGGGGTATCTGCATGCGACGCAAGGCGCGGATGCTGACAGCCCCGCGCAAGAGGCCGCACATGCCTGGGCCGAGGTCTGGATTGCCGGATTGGGCTGGATCGGGTTTGACGCGGCCAACCGCTGTTGCCCGGACGAGCGCTACATCAGGCTTGGCTCGGGACTCGATTCGGTGGATGCGGCACCTATCCGTGGTATTTCGCGTGGTCCGGGCACCGAAACCCTTGATGTTACCGTTGCTGTTCTGTCATCACAGCAACAAGCCCAATAGGGCGATTCCGGGGGACATTGATGACCTATTGCGTAGGCCTTTTGCTGAACGAAGGCATGGTGCTTTTGTCGGACACGCGCACCAATGCGGGGCTCGACAATATCTCGACCTATCGCAAGATGTTCGTGTTCGAAGACCCTGGGGAGCGGATCATCGTGCTTTTGACGGCGGGCAGCCTGTCGGTGACGCAAACCGCCATCGCGCGGTTGACCGAAGCGATGGAGCATCCCGATGCGACCGAGGACGATTCGATCCTGAAAGCGCCGACCATGCTTAAGGTTGCCGATATCATCGGCAACACGCTGGCGTCGGTGCGCGGAGAGATCCAGTCCAAGATGAACGCGATGACCCCGGGTGCCAGCGCCAGCGTCATTCTGGCCGGACAGCGGCGTGGCGGGGCGATGCGGATGTTCCTGATCTATCCCGAGGGGAATTTCATCGAGGCGACGGAAGACACGCCGTTTTTGCAGATCGGCGAGCATAAATACGGCAAACCCCTGCTGGACCGCGTGGTAAACCCCACAACCAGCCTTGCCGATGCGCAAAAGGCGGTGCTCTTGTCGATGGATTCGACGCTGCGGTCAAACCTGTCGGTCGGCATGCCGCTGGACCTCCTTGTGATCGAGAAAGACGCCTGCAAGACCGGCACCCGCCGCCGGATCGAGGCGGGCGACGACAGTTTTCGCGCGATGAGTGAGGCTTGGTCCAAAGCGCTGCGCGACGGGTTCACGCAGATCGAACTTTAGAGCGGACTGCTTTCAATCTGATTCAGATTGAAGGAAATTCAAGACATGCAAGCCATTGGAAATGTTGCGTTTTGCGTTTGATCTGCTGAACCCGATCAAACGCAACACGCTTCAGGCGTTTGCGTCGAACAGACGGGCCGTTGCATCATAAAACCGGGTGCGGTGGTGGGGCTTTTCCATCATGATTTCATGCTCGGCACCGTCGAACATCTCAAGCCGTCCTTTCGGCCAGCGCGCCATCATCGCGTGAATAGGGGCAGGATCGACGATCTTTTCCAGCGTTCCAAGCGCGCACCAGGTCGGCACATCTGGCAGTGCCATCCTTTGCAGGGCCGCGCAGTCGCGCAGGGCTGCCGCCAGCCAGCGCAGCGTCAGACCGCCAAGCGCCAGATCGGGCACGCTTTCCAGATGCCCGCGCATCCAGTCATACATTGGCTCGCTGGTGGTCAGCAGATTGCCCTGAAACGGCGCGCGGGTGACATAGCTTTCGCCTTTGGTGCCGGGTGCATAAAGATGGCCGAGCCCGATGCCGCCCGCCAGCCCCGTGACCACCCGTGAGAAAATCCGCATCGGCGGGGCAAGCAGGATGCCCCACATAGGTGCCGAAAACGCCGCCGCCCGAAACGCCGCGCCACGATGCATGGCGCGCAGGGCGATGGAGCCGCCCATCGAATGTGACAGCAGATAAAACGGCTTCGGCAGGCCTTGGGCCTGCGCAAATTCCAGCATCGCATCCACATCGCGTTGATACTCGTCAAAATCCCGGACATCGCCGATCATACGGTCGGGCAGGGCGCGGTCAGACAATCCTTGTCCGCGAATGTCGATGCACAGCGTGCCATAGCCGCGCTGCGCCATCTCGGACGCTGCGGGTCCGTATTTCTCGATATATTCGGTGCGGCCGGGCAGCAGAAAGATCGTGCCCCGGTCGCCGCCGGGCCAATACGCCAGACGCAGGCGCACCGCGTCACTGGCGTTGACCCAAAAGGCCTGCCCCCCCGCCGGACCGTTCGCCAGATCGTTGTGCAGGGGGGCATCGGCCATGGCTTACAGAACCGCCGCCAGTTTCATCGCCATGCCCATGTCGCCATCGACGGCAAGCTTGCCGGTCATGAAGGCCGTGGTCGGGTTCATGTCGCCCGAAAGAATGGCCTGAAACACGTCCGCATCTGCTGTCAGCGTAACATCCGCCTCGCCGTCGCCCTCGCGCACACCGGCGCCGTCCATCATGATGGTGCCTTCGCCGGTCAGCACGAATTTGGCAGACCCGTCAAAGTTCGGCACTTTTTGCGACAAAAGGGCGACGGCTTGGGTGATGGTTTCGCTCATAGTGGGGACTCCTTGGTTGGGATTTCAAAATCGTGACATGCGGGCTCTGGTTTTTCCACAACACCACGCTAAACTTGCTCTGTTATGAAAGCGCATCGTCCAATTCACAATCGTATCCTTGCGGCAGTCACGCTGTTTTTTCTGACATGCCTGCCGGCTTTTGCGCAAACTGCCGATCTGGACAGTCTGTTCACGCAGTTGAAAACCGCAGATGAGGCACAATCGCGCAAGATCGAAAAGGACATCTGGCGGGAATGGTCCAAGTCCGGCTCGCCCGCGTTTGATCTGTTGCTGGAGCGGGGCCGCGATGCGATGGCGGCGGGCGATCTGGACGTTGCCATCCAACATCTGACCGCACTGACCGACCACGCGCCTGATTTTGCCGAAGGCTGGAATGCGCTGGCCACCGCCTATTTTCAGGAGGGCAAGTTTGGCCCGTCCATCGCCGACATCGAGCATACGCTTGCCCTTAACCCGCGCCATTTCGGCGCCTTGGCGGGCTTTGGTGCAATACTGGAGCAGATCGACCGCCCCGATCAGGCGCTGGAGGTCTATAAACAGGCGCTCGCTATACATCCGCATCTGCAAGGGGTACTGGATGCGGTGAAGCGGCTGGAACAGAAAAAAGCCGGGCAGGAACTCTAACCTCCGGGAACGGCTATGCTGACGCAAGGCAGGGTGGTGGGCGTGCTTGGCCCGACCAACACCGGCAAAACCCACTACGCAATCGACCGCATGCTGGCACACCGAACAGGTGTGATCGGGCTGCCTCTGCGTCTTTTGGCGCGTGAGGTTTACGACAAGATCGTGGCCCTGCGCGGCCCGTCGGTCGTGGCGCTGGTCACCGGCGAGGAACGCATCGTGCCCGACCGCACCCAGTATTGGGTCTGCACCGTCGAAGCGATGCCGCTTGAAATCGGCGCGGATTTTGTCGCGATCGACGAGATCCAGCTTTGCGGCGACCCCGAGCGCGGGCATGTTTTCACCGACCGCCTGCTGCGCGCGCGCGGCCTGCACGAGACGTTATTTCTGGGGTCAGACGTGATGCGCGGTGCCATTGCCGCACTGGTTCCGGGCGTGCAGTTCATCCGGCGCGAGCGATTCTCGACCCTAAGCTGGGCCGGGTCGAAAAAGATAAGCCGGATGCCGCCCCGCAGCGCCATCGTCGGTTTTTCGGTCGATGATGTTTACGCCATTGCCGAACTGATCCGGCGCCAGAAGGGCGGCTGTGCCGTGGTGATGGGTGCGCTTTCCCCCCGGACCCGCAACGCACAGGTGGAGCTTTATCAGAACGGTGACGTCGATTATCTGGTCGCGACCGATGCGATTGGCATGGGCCTGAACCTTGATATCAGCCATGTCGCCTTTTCGGGCACCGCCAAATTCGATGGCCGCCGGATGCGCCCGCTGTTCCCGCACGAGATGGGCCAGATCGCAGGCCGCGCTGGCCGCTACCTTGATCCCGGCACTTTTGGCGTGACGGGCGATGCGCAGGCCCCCGATGATGAGGTGATCAATGCTATCGAAAACCACCGTTTTGCCCCGATCCGCAAGCTGAATTGGCGCAATGAAAGGCTGGAATTCGGGTCGGTCGAACGCCTGATCGCCAGTCTGGAAGCGCCTGTTGATAACGAATGGCTGAACCGCGCCCGCGAAGCCGACGATCTGCAATCGCTGAAATTCCTGTCCGAAATGCCCGAGGTGCGCGACCGGGTACAAAGCCCGCAGGCGGTGAAACTTTTATGGGACGTCTGCCGCATCCCCGATTTCCGTGGTATTTCGGGGGGCGAGCATACCGGCCTTCTGACCCGCATTTTCGGCTTTCTTCAGGGCGGCACGATCCCCAACGACTGGCTGGCCAAGGCCGTGGCACGCATCGACAAGACCGACGGCGATATTGACGCGCTGTCAAAACGGCTGGCCTATATCCGCACATGGACCTATGTGGCGCAACGCAAAGGCTGGGTCGAAGACGAAAGCCATTGGCGGGGTGAGACTCGCGCTGTAGAAGACCGATTGTCGGATGCGTTGCACGCGCGCCTGACCCAACGATTTGTCGACCGCCGCACATCCGTTCTGATGCGGCGTTTGAAGCAAAAGGAGACCCTCGTGGCCGAGGTGAATGACAAGGGTGAAGTGACGGTCGAAGGACAGTTTGTCGGACGGCTGGAAGGGTTCCGGTTCCGGCAGGATGCGTCCTCTGGCCCTGATGAGGCGCGCACGCTTCGGCAGGCGGCCGAACAGGCGCTGCGGCCCGAATTCCATCTGCGCGCGGACAAGTTTTACAACGCGCCCGACACCGAGATGGATTTCACCGAACAGGGTGGCCTGATGTGGGGCACTATGGCGGTGGGCAAGCTCGTCGCCGGCCCCGAGGCGATGCGCCCGCAGGTTGAAGCGTTTGTCGATGAAGAGGCCGGCCCCGATGCCGTGGACAAGGTCCGCCGCCGCCTGCAGCATTTCATCGACCGCAGAATCGCCGCACAGTTCGAACCCCTGCTGGCGATGAGCCGCGACGAATCGCTGACCGGCCTTGCGCGCGGGTTCGCCTTCCGTCTGGTCGAAGGCTTGGGTGTGATGTCGCGCGATGCGGTGGCCGATGACGTCAAAGCGCTGGATCAAGAGGCGCGGTCATCCCTGCGCAAGCATGGCGTGCGGTTCGGGCAATATACGATCTTTCTGCCGCTGTTGCTGAAACCTGCGCCGACCCGGTTGCGGTTGGTGATGTGGTCGCTGGCCGCAGGCTTGCAGGAATTCCCCGAAAGCCCGCCTCCGGGTCTTGTCACGATCCCCAATCTGCCCGACGTGCCGCGCCATCATTACACGCTGGCGGGTTATCATCCGGCGGGCGCGCGCGCGATCCGCATCGACATGCTGGAACGGCTGGCTGATCTTTTGCGCGCGCGCGACAGCCGCGCTGGCTTTGAAGCCGTGCCCGAAATGCTGTCGATCACCGGCATGACGCTGGAGCAGTTCGCAGCCCTGATGGAGGGGCTTGGTTACAAGGGCGAAAAGGGCGAACGGGTCAAGGTAAAGGCCGAAGTCGCACCAGTGCCCGCACCGGAACCTGACGAGAACGCCGTGCGCAACCCGGTGCCCGAGGAGGAATCGCTTCTCGCCCCGGTGCTTGAACCTGTGGCCGAGCCCGATGCCGAACCCGCTGCCCCCGAGATGGAGGTGTTCTACACATTTACCTGGGCTCCGCGTCCGCGCGGTGGCGAAGCACGCGCTCCGCGACGTGATGCTCAGCCTGCGGGTGAACGCCCCAACCGTGGCCCGCGCCGTGACCGATCTGGCGGCGACAAACCGGCAGGCGACAAACCCGCAGGCGACGCCCCGGCCGAAGGTGCGGCCCCCGATGCCCGCGGCCCCCGCCCCGAACGGCGTGAAGGCTACAAGGGCAAGCCCAAAGGCAAGGGCGGCAAACCCGATCAGCGGAACGAGCGCGGCAATGACCGGGGCAACGACCGTGGCAAGGATCGCCCGAAAGAAGGGGCGAAAACCTACGAATCGCGCCCGCCCCGCGCGGAAAAGCCGATCGACCCCGATAACCCCTTTGCCGTTCTGATGGCCTTGAAGGGCAAGGTCTGACGGCTTGGCGAAATACCGCTCTGGTCCCGCAACCCCTGTCCCGGTGATCCGGGCCACGGTGCGGCTGGACAAGTGGCTGTGGCAGGCGCGGTTCTACCGCACCCGCAGTGCCGCAACCGATGCGGTGGCCGGGGGCCACTTTCGCGTCAATGCCGTGCCGGGGTCCAAACCCGCACATGCGGTGGGGCAGGGCGACACGCTGACGTTTCCGCATATGGGTCGCATCCGACTTATCCGGGTGTTGGCGCTGGCCGTGCGGCGTGGCGATGCGGTGCAGGCACATTCGCTTTACCTTGATCTGGATGCGCCCCCTGCGGCACCGCAACCGCTTGAATGATCGCGCCCGCTGGTCTAGCTAGACTGCGGATTCAAGAGATGGACTGCCCCGATGACCTATATCGTGACCGATAACTGCATCGCCTGCAAATACACCGACTGCGTCGAGGTTTGCCCGGTCGATTGCTTTTACGAGGGCGAGAACATGCTGGTCATCCACCCGGATGAATGCATCGACTGCGGCGTGTGCGAACCCGAATGCCCGGCCGACGCGATCCGCCCGGACACCGAGCCTGACATGGACAAATGGGTGGAGTTCAACCGCAAATACTCTATCGCCTGGCCGGTCATCGTGACCAAGAAAGACATGATGCCCGATGCCGAGGCGCGCGACGGCGAAAAGGGCAAGATGGAGAAGTACTTTTCCGAAGCCCCCGGCGAAGGCGGCTGATAGCGCAATCAGGTGATTCGGTGGCATTTTAGCGATGACGCTGCGTCATGCACGGCGGTTATTTAACAAAATCAACGGCGAATCCCGGTGGCGGACCGAATCAACTCAGTTGGAATCGGGCGGTTTTTGTGATATACAAATAATGCAAACAAGCATGAAAGCCTGAATTCTGCCTCAGGACTGCTCGCCAGAGGTGGTTTTTCTTACGACGTATGATCTGCACCGCCGGGGCATTCTGCATCCGGACGGTGGTTTGTCGTCGGACAAAGGTTCGCTTTCGAGGAAATGACTGAATGACAAAAGCGAAGAAGCCAGAGTTTCGTCCCAACGAATTCGTGGTCTACCCGGCGCATGGCGTCGGCCGTATCATCTCGATCGAAGAACAGGAAATCGCGGGGCTCAGCCTCGAATTGTTCGTGATCTCGTTCGAAAAGGACAAGATGACGCTGCGGGTTCCGACCCACAAGGCGACCGAGATCGGCATGCGCGGCCTGTCGACCCCCGATGTTGTGACCAAGGCTCTGGACACGCTGAAAGGCAAGGCCCGCGTCAAGCGCGCGATGTGGTCGCGCCGGGCGCAGGAATACGAACAGAAGATCAACTCGGGCGATCTGATGGCGATTGCCGAGGTCGTGCGCGACCTGCACCGCAGCGATGACCAGCGTGAGCAAAGCTATTCCGAGCGTCAGCTTTATGAGGCCGCATTGGAGCGTCTGACCCGCGAAGTTGCCGCCGTGTCCGGCGTGGACGAGGCGGGTGCACAGCGCACCGTCGGCACGGTGCTGACTTCGCGCGCTGCGTAAAGATCGGGCTGCAAGACTATGAAAAGCCGCGCAGATTTGCGCGGCTTTTTTTATTGGAAACCTTTTGCGCCGGTGCTGATCAGCAAAAGCAGCACCATTTCACTGATCTGCTGCACCGCCCCCAGAACATCGCCGGTCTGCCCGCCGATTTTGGAGCGCGCGATCAGGGCGACAGCGCCGCCTGCGACCAAAACGCATAACCCCGCGCCGAAGATGCCCCACCCCAACCCCGGCACGCCAAGACAGACCGCCAGCCCGACCCCCAGTGCTGCGGTTTGGCCTCTTGGCCGCCCGACACTCGCGCTTAGCCCCGCGCCGCGCGCATTGGGCAGGGCGGCCATCAGCACCGCCATCGGGGCGCGGCTCAGCGCGCCGATCGCGATGAAGCTCAGCGGCCCTGCGCCGCCGGTCAGCAGGGTGTTCAGCGCCAGCCACCGCAAGAAAAGCGTGAGGATCAGCGCGATAACACCGTAAGTGCCGATCTGGCTATCCTTCATGATGGCAAGGCGGCGTGCCCTGTCCCAGCCGCCCCAGAACCCGTCGGCGCAATCGGCCAGCCCGTCTTCGTGCATCGCCCCGGTCAGGATGATGCCCGTTGCCAGCGCCAGAACCCCGGCAGCCTCCGGATCAAGTCCGGCGGAGTGGCTCGCGGCACCCACCGCCCAGACACACCCGCCGACAACCGCGCCCACCAGCGGCCAGGCCCAGGCGGCAGCGGCGCCGCGTGCAGTGGCGCGCAGGGTATCCACCCGGACCGGCAGGCGCGTCAGCAGGCCGAATGCCGCCGGAATATCGCCTGGCGCCACAAGGGGCATGTCGTTTCGCGGCATTGGGGCGGTCTTTCTGGCTGGTTGTGTGCGCTTGCCTTGGATAATGATCAGGGCACCGTCCCGCAATGCCCACATTTCGAACCGAAAGTCCCGACGCGCATGACCTTTTCAACACTCACCGAATTCTCGACCCTGCTGCGCGCCATGCCCGGCGCGGATGCTGATGCCACCCAAGCGGCACAGGATCGCAACGCGCAACTGACCAAACCCCCGGCGGCTTTGGGGCGGCTGGAGGAGCTGGCGATCTGGTATGCCGGATGGCGCGGCGATGGGCGGCCCCGGTTGGAGCATCCTCAGGTCATCATTTTCGCGGGCAATCACGGGGTTGCGGCGCGCGGTGTGTCGGCCTTTCCGCCTGAGGTGACGGTGCAGATGGTGGGCAATTTCCGGGCAGGTGGTGCTGCGATCAACCAGCTTTGCAAGGCGTTTGGGGCTAAGATGGACGTGCATGCGCTGGAGCTGGACCGCCCCACCGCCGATTTCACGCAAAGTGCGGCGATGACCGAGGCGGAGGTTGTTGCGGCCTTGCTTGCTGGCTGGTCGGCGGTCGATCCCAAGGCCGATCTGCTGGTTGTGGGCGAGATGGGCATCGGCAACACCACCTCGGCGGCGGCGATTGCGACGGCGCTTTACGGTGGCGATGCAGCGGAATGGACGGGGCGCGGCACGGGCGTTGATGATGCAGGGCTGCTTCTGAAAACCCGTGTCGTCACCGAAGGCATCGCGCGTCACGGGGCCGCTTTGGGCAACCCGCTTGAGGTTCTGCGCTGCCTTGGCGGACGCGAGATTGCGGCGATGGCGGGGGCGATTGCGCGGGCGCATGCCTTGCGTATTCCGGTCATTCTGGATGGGTTCATCTGCACGGCGGCGGCGGCGGTGCTGGAAGTGGCCGCCCCCGGCGCGCTTGACCATGCGGTTGCGGGCCATGTGAGTGCCGAGGGCGCGCATGCGGCTTTGCTCGCGCGTCTTGGCAAGCGTCCGCTTTTGGACCTTGGCCTGCGGCTGGGAGAGGGGTCGGGCGCGGCACTGGCCATCGGCGTGCTGAAGGGGGCGATTGCCTGCCATTCTGGCATGTCGACCTTTGCCGAAGCCGGGGTTGCGGCCGGCTGAAGCGTGTTGCATGTGATGTGGTTTAGTAGTGCAAACGAAACACGCAACATTCCCAATGTCTTGCATGTCTTGGATTTCCTTCACTCTGAATCAGATTGAAGGAAATCTGCTATAGGGCGCGCTATTCGGCGGCCTGACTGGGGGGCTCGGCGCGGGCTTCGTCAATCTCGTCGTTCAGGGCGGCCTCCAGATCCTTGTCAAGCTGACGGGCGCGGGTGATGTAGGCGGTGTTCAGGTGGATGGGCTGCCCGTCCACCCACAATTCGGCCAGATCGCGCAGGGCGGCGCGGTCGACCTTATAATAGGTCTGCGAAAGCTTGGCGGCCTCGTATTCCGTGAACCCCATGTTTTCAAGTACATAACGGCCCGCGCGCATGGAACTGTCAAAGGTTTCCCGCACGATGTCATCGGCCCCGGCCTTGAAAAGCTGATAGACATGCACCCGGTCATAGGCGCGCGCAATGATGTGCAGATCGGGGCGCACCTGCCGGGCATGGGCCACGATTTTGAGGGCTGCGGCCTTGTCATCAATCGCCACGACCAGAATTTGCGCGTCTGCCAACCCCGCGGCCTCCAGAAGTTCGGGGCGCGAAGGGTCGCCGAAAAACCCCTTCACGCCAAAGCGGCGCAGGGTTTCCAGCGCTGAAATGTCACCGTCAAGCACCACGGTCTGCAGCCCCGCCATCCGCGCCATGCGGTTCACCGTCTGCCCAAATCGACCGATCCCGGCAATGATGATGCGGCCCTTTTCATCAATCTCATCCGCCGGGGTGTCCGGGTCGCGCGTCGCAAAGCGGCGGGCAAGGCGGTCTTGCAGGATGAACAGCGCGGGGGTCAGCAGCATAGAAAGGCTGATCACCAGCAGCGCCATTTTCGCCACCGGGCCAATCAGAATGGCTTGTTGAACGGCAAAACTGACGATCAGAAAGCCAAACTCCCCCGCCTGCGCCAGCCCCAGCGTGAACAGCCACCGGTCCCGCCCCTGCAGCTTGAACACAAACGTCAGCGCGAACAGCACCAGCGCCTTGATCGCCATCAGGCCCAGCGTCAGGCCCAGAATGGTTATCGGTTTTTCGGCCAGCAGGGCCACGTCGATGCTGACGCCGACTGTCATGAAGAACAGTCCCATCAGGATGCTTTTGAACGGTTGGATATCCGCCTCAAGCTGATGCCGGAATTCGGAGTTTGCCAGAACCACGCCGGCCAGAAATGTGCCCAAGGCCGGCGACAGGCCCACCATGATCATCAGGAACGCAATCCCGAGCACCATCAAAAGCGAGACGAAGGTCGACATTTCCGGCAGGCGCGAGGCATGGACGAACCGGAACACCGGGCGCGTCAGGAAATGCCCGCCAAGAATGATGCCCGCGACGATGGCCAACGTCAAAAGCGCTGCGGCCCAGCCGGGCAGCGATTGCACGATGGTCAGCAGCGGTTCTGCGGCGTTCTGGGTCTTGGCCAGATCGCCGGTCACGCCATGTGTATCGGCAGTGGCGAGAATCGTATTGCCGCCAAGAAGCGGAATGATTGCCAGCATCGGCACGACTGCAATATCCTGCGTCAGCAGCACGGCAAATGTCGAGCGTCCGCCTCCCGTGCGCATCAGGTTCTTTTCCGACAGCGTTTGCAGGACGATCGCGGTCGAGGACAGCGCCATCAGCATACCGATGGTCAGCGCCACCTCCCACGGCTGGCCCAGCCAGATCAGGGCTGCGCCAATGGCAAGGGTCGTCAAAGTAACCTGTAAACCGCCCAGCCCCAGCAGCTTTTCGCGCATGTTCCAAAGCGTGCGCGGCTCCAGCTCCAGCCCGATCAAGAACAGCATCATCACAACGCCGAATTCGGCAAAATGCTGCAGATCTTTGGTCTCGCCCCCCGCCAGCCCAAGGGCCGGGCCCAGCAAAAGCCCCGCCGCAAGATAGCCAAGCACCGACCCAAGGCCAAAGCGCACGGCAAGCGGCACCACCAGAACGGCGGCACCAAGATACAGGCTGGCCTGAAGCAGAAATCCTTCCATGGGGGCGATTCATGATCCTTTACATCGACGGGGCGCGGAAACGCATCATGGGACGGCGCGGCGCGTCACCCTTGCGGGTGCGACCTGCGCAAAACGCGGCTTTCACGAATAGGGTAAGCGTAGTCGCAAGGGCGCGGCAATGTCCATGCCGCCTCGGACCCACAAGGTTACGGGAATGCGGCGATTATTTCAGAAACGGCGTTGTGCGTGATCACGAAACAGGCAATCAGCCCTTTGGCATGGCAAGCGAGATCAGCCGGCCACCCTTTTGGTAGCGCACTTCGGTCGCGGTGATGGCTGCGACCACGCCGCCGTCGACCCGGTCACCGATGGCAACCTTCTTGATCCGTCCGTTGGATTGTCGCACCAGCGCATAGCGGCTGGCGGGGGTGCCATAGACGCCGATCAGATTTGTGTTCCGAAGATTGATCGCGTTCTTGTAGGTTGCCTGCTTGGCAACCGAGGCCCGCGTCGGGATACGCGGGGCGGCTGATGCGACCTGCCGTTCGGGTTCATTGTCGGCCTCGGGGGCAGACAGGTTTGTGGGTTCATCATCCGGTGATGTGCGCCGGGCGCGTGTGGTCGGTTCGCGGATGGCGGCGGTCAGGGCGGTTTCGATGGATTTCGAAAGCGTTGCGGGCCGGGCGGCCGGTTTGCGCGAAACCGATATGGCCAGCGGGCTGATGTTCAGGGGGGCAATCGCGATGTTCGATGCCACTTCTACGGGGTCAGGTTCGGGGGCTGCGGCAAGCGCTGCGGCTGCCGACAATGTGGCAGCCTCGGTCGCCTGACGCGCTGCTTCGCCTGCGGCAAGAACCTTTGCCGGGCGGGTGCGCGGGCGCAGGCTGACAACGCGGGTTTCGGACGCATCGGTCAGCACGCCTTGGTCGGCGGACGACGGCAGCGCGGGCACAAGGCCCTCGGGGCGCGAGCGGGGACGGAACCCGGCCAGCGCCGGATCGGCCTGAGCCGCAGGGGCAACAACGGGCGTCGAAATCAACGGTTCTGCGGCGGTCAGCACCGGTTCGGGATAGGCGGGGCGGTCAGGCGGGGTCTTGCCGGGGCGACCGGCGATCAGAAAAACGCCCTCGGGCGTCATGATACCTTCGGCGGTTGGTTTGATCAGGCCGTCTGTGCCAAATTCGTAAACCGTGCCAAACGGCGGCGGCGGGGCCTGAACGGCAGGCTGCGCGTCCGGTTTCGCGGCGGGACCGGGCAGTGAGGCGGCGTCTTGCAGGCCCGGCGGTGCATCCATCGTGGCCAGGAAAATTTCGTCCTGCGCCTGAGTGGGCGACGCGGGCGGTGCGGCACCGTCGGCAATTGACGCCGGTGCGGGGGCAGGTTCGGGTTCGGGCAATGCCACGGGTTCCGGAGCTTCCTCGGGCACGGGCGCGTCAAGAGGCGGCGTGGCCAATGCAACCTGATCGGTCCCGGCGGTTGAATCTGCGGCGGCATCTGCTGCAACGCCCGGGTCCGAGATTGCAAAATCGGCCGGGTCCTGACCATCTGCCAGAATTTCATCTTCAACGCCGGGTGTTACGTCGGGCGATGACGTCCCAAGATCTGCTGTTTCCGTTGCGGCGGTGGTTTTTGCATCCTCGTTCGAGGTCAGATAATAAGACGACCATGCCGCAACGCCGGCCAGAGCGAGCAGCAGAACTGCAACCAGCAACAAGCCCAGAAAGCGCGGCTTGCCCGCCTGTTTAGCAGCGCTGCGCCCGGTGAAAGAGCCTAGCGACTTACTATCAGAGGCCGATTTCGCCCGATCTGAAACTGCCGCCGCGCGTGGTGCTGCGGGGATGGTGACCTTTGCGCGCCGCGACCCCATTCCCGGAATTCCAGGCGCTGTGACCAGACCTGAAAGCGGTTTTCCGGGTTTGCGGAACGATGAAGCTGCCGGCTTTGCCGCCCCGGTTCCGGTCATGCGAACCGGTTCGCGCCGGGGGTCCGCAACAGGCGACCTGCCAGCCATCGGGATCACGACCGAAGCTTGTGGTCGCGCCGAAAGCGCAGGTTCGGTTGCAGGGGTGCGGCGGCTGGAAAACCCGGCTACTGGTGCTGCGGTGGCCGAGGTGATCTTCAGCGACGTCGAAGGCTTTTGCAGGTCGGACGGATCAGCACGCGCAGTCCCCGCCGCTGCCTCACCAATCGGCCAGGAAGCCGGTTCGTGGGAAAGCGTAGCTTCCGCAGTACCCTGCACCGTTTCCTGCGCCGGGTGTTCAGCAAAATCCGCGATCCGGGTTTCGGTGACCCCTGCAAGAGGCGGGGTGGCGTCCGGCTCGGGTGCAACCGTGTCTTGCGTCGTGGTGGTTTTGGACGGGGTCGCTGCTACGAACTCCTGCTGTTGATCAGCATCACCCCCGGCGTTCTGAGTCAGACCTGTATCGGCGATAACAACCTGATCCTGAACGTCGATTTCGGGCAACGATGGTTCGGAAACCGGTTCAGAGGCGGGCGGGGTTAGGTCCTGCGCGGGTGCTTCAATCTGCGCTATCGGAGATTCTTCCACCTGTGGTTCAGTTTTCGCCGCCCTGCGGACGCCCCCAACCGGTTCCTTGTCACGTTCGACCCGTGTGCCTTTGGGCAAAAGATCGGCGGCCGCTTCGGTCAGGCCAAACCACGGCTCTCCCTTGAACCCGTCACTTTCCGGACTTGCGGCAAAGGCCACCGGATTCATGCGGAACTGCACCGCAAACGCCTCGGCCTCGGCCAGTGTTTCGCGGGCAATGACGGCGACCTGAACCATCGTGCCCTTGCCCGACCAGTCGAACACCAGATCATCGACGCTGTAAGGCGTGCGCCCTTCAAGCGCCTTCCTTATCTGCTTGCGGCGGCTGGCGGCATCGGGGCCGGGGGCCTCAACCTCCTGATAGAGGATCTGGCTTTCGGGCAGGATCAGCTTGGTGCGAAGCTCGCCTGTGGCCAGTTCCAGGGCAGTGCTGCGCAAATAGCCCAAAGCATCGGCCATGTCGGGCGCGGCGGGATCAACCGACCCGATCTCCATCCACCCGGTCGAGGTGCGATGCAAGACCGCAACGCGGTCTTCGGCAAGGGTCAACGCGAAATTCGGTTTCATTCCACGGCTCTAGCACAGGTTCGTCATGGAGGGGAGGGTCCCACCGCTCACTTTTGTTGTTCTATAGCAGGTTTTCGCCGAATGAAAGCCAAAGCCCCCAAGGAATGGATTGCGGGCTGCGTCAAAGAAAGGAATTGTCGCCCATATCCAAGGAGGATTGCCATGCGATTTCTGACCCCGCTGCTTCTGACCGCCAGCCTTGCCCTGCCGTTTGCCGCGCTGGCGGATACGTCGCAGATTACCGTGACCGGCGAAGGCAGCGTTTACCGCACGCCTGATCTTGCCACCGTCACCATCGGCGTGACCACCGAAAAGCCGACGGCGGTCGAGGCTTTGCGGGCCAATTCCGAGGAAATGGCCAAAGTTACTGCCAATCTGAAAACGGCCGGGATCGGGGATCGCGATCTGCAAACCTCGGGCCTGTCGGTCAACCCGAACTGGAGCAACAGCTATGACAGCAGTGCGGCCCCCAAGATCGCGGGTTATGTAGCCGCGAATGTGCTGACGGTGCGGGTGCGGGCTCTTGACGGGCTTGGCGCGGTGCTGGATGCCGCCGTGACTGACGGGGCCAATACGCTGAACGGGGTCAGCTTCGGTCTGGCCGACCCCGACCCGGTGATGAATGACGCCCGCAAGCTGGCTGTCGCCGATGCCCGCGCGCGGGCCGAACTGCTGACTGCTGCAGCGGGGGTGACATTGGGCAAGATCGTGTCAATCACCGAAAGCGCGGGCGCGGTCGATCCGCAGCCGATGTTTCGGCAGGCGGCGGACAGCGCGGCCGTGCCCGTGTCAACCGGCGAGGTCGGAGTGACTGCGATGGTAACAATAATATGGGAAATCAAAGATTAATCAGGCGAAGTTCGCGCGGTGGATGAACCCGCCCCAAGGATCGGGGCGGGTTAGTTGCGTTACGATGTGGCGATCGTCAACGCCTGATCAAGATCGCTGATCAGGTCGGCAGGGTCTTCGATGCCGATGGAAAGGCGTACCACCTCGGGTGCCGCCCCCGCTGCCGCCAGCTTTTCAGGCGGCAGTTGGCGGTGCGTGGTAGAGGCCGGGTGAATGACCAGTGACCGGGTGTCGCCAAGGTTTGCGACATGGCTGAACAGCTTCAATCCCCCCACCAGTTTCACGCAGGCGTCATAGCCGCCCTTGACCGCAAAGGTGAACAACGCCCCCGCGCCCTTCGGGCAAATCCGCGCCACCCGGTCGTTGTAGGGCGATGATTTGAGGCCAGCATAGGTGACGTAGTCGACGCGCGGATCGGCCTCCAGCCAGTTCGCAACCTTTTGTGCGTTGGCGACGTGACGCTCCATCCGCAGGGACAGCGTCTCGATCCCCATCAGGGTGTAATGCGCGCCTTGCGGGTTCATCGTCATGCCAAGGTCACGCAGGCCGATGGCGATGGAGTGGAAGGTAAAGGCCATGCCCCCCAAGGCCGCGTGGAAATTCAGGCCGTGATAGGCAGGTTCAGGTGCCGCGAGGCTGGGGAATTTGCCCGATGCCGACCAGTCGAACTTGCCACTGTCAACCACCACGCCGCCGGTGACGGTGCCATTTCCGGTCAGGTATTTCGTGGCGGAATGCACCACCAGCGTCGCGCCATGCTCGATCGGGCGACACAGATAGGGCGTGGCGGTGGTGTTATCGACGATCAGCGGCAGGCCGACCTTATCTGCAACCTTTGCCACCGCATCCAGATCGGTGATGTAGCCGCCGGGGTTGGCGATGCTTTCGCAGAAGATCGCGCGGGTGTTGTCATCCACCGCCGCCTCAACCGCCGCCAGATCGTCGAAATCAACAAACGTCGCCGACCAGCCGAATTTGCGGATCGTGTTGGTGAACTGCTGGATTGTGCCGCCGTATAGCCGGGTTGAGGCAACGACATTGCAGCCGGGGTTCATCAGCGGAAACAGCGCCATGATTTGCGCCGCGTGCCCGGACGAACAGCACACCGCCCCCACGCCGCCCTCCAGCGCCGCCACCCGTTCGGCCAGCGCCGATACGGTCGGGTTGGTCAGGCGCGAATAGATATAGCCCACCTCGGCCAGATTGAACAAAGCCGCCGCATGTTCGGCATCGCGGAACACATAGGCCGTTGTCTGGTAAATCGGGATCTGGCGCGCGCCCGTTGCGGGGTCGGGGTGCGCGCCCGCGTGAATTTGCAGTGTGTCAAAACCGTAAGCCTGAGTCATTCTATCCTCCCTCGGAATCTGGCGCGCAGGTTAGGCGAAGGGCGGGGGGCTGTGAAGGGCTGCTGTGGAAAAGGGCGAAAGGTCTGATAACGAGTGCAATTGCGGGAAACGGTTCGGCCCCCTTCAGGCGCGATCATCCTTGGGGCTGCCCATCACTACATAGGTCGTCAGCATCTGCACCTGCGGCAGGGCCCCCAGAACCTCGGTATGGAAATGCTTGTAAGCGGCCAGATCAGCCGCCTCGATGCGCAGCAGATATTCCACTGTTCCGGTCACATTGTGACATTCGCGCACTTCGGGCGACCGGGCGATGGCGCGTTCAAACGCCTCTTGCGCGGCCTTGGTGTGGGTGTTCAGGCCGACGGTGATATAGGCGACGAAACCGATGCCAAGGCTGGCGGGATCAAGGACCGCGCGGTAGCCTTTGATGACACCGCGCCGCTCCAGCTCCTGCACGCGGCGCAGACAGGCCGAGGGCGAAAGGCCAATGCAGGCTGCCAGATCAAGGTTGCTGATGCGGCCATTGCGGGAAAGCTCCTGCAATATACGGTGGTCTGATGCGGCAAGATCGGTCATTTGTTGCGCAGATTGCCAGTCGCGCGCAAAGATTGCAATTCAATTGCGCGCAAGATGCGGAATGATTGCGCCATGACCCTTGATGTGCTTTCCGCCCTTGTCGCCTTTGCCTTTGTCACCTCGATCACACCGGGGCCGAACAACCTGATGCTGATGGCGTCGGGGGCGAATTTCGGATTTCAGCGCACCGTTCCACATATGCTGGGGGTGGCGCTGGGGTTTGTGGCAATGGCGTTTCTGGTCGGGCTGGGGCTGGAGCGGGTGATCTTTGCCGTGCCGCAAATCGAGTTGGCGCTGAAGATTGTCAGCGTGGCCTATATGCTGTGGCTGGGGTGGAAGATCGCCCACTCCGCCCCGCCACGCGAAGGAACGGCGGGCGGTGTGCCGATGACCTTCGTGCAGGCGGCGGCGTTTCAATGGCTGAACCCCAAGGCCTGGGCGATGGCACTGTCGGCGATCAGCCTTTATGCGGGGGACCGGTCGGTTCTTAGCCTTTTGATCGTGGCGGGGGTTTTCGGGGCCGTCAACCTGCCTTCGGTCAGCGTCTGGGCACTGGCGGGCACGCAATTGCGGCGGGTGCTGACCAATCCGGCGCGGTTACGCGTGTTCAACTGGGGGATGGCGGCGCTGCTGGTGGCATCGCTCGTCTTCGTGATCCATCCGTTCTAGAGGCGCGGCTTTGCTCATGTCGCGCGGCCGGGCGCGACCGCTGCGAACAACCCCAACCGGACCCCGGCCCGGATGGGGCATGCGCATGTCAGATCAGCAGGATGTCAGTGGCCGTCAGGGTTGGTGCCGTGTTCTGAAGATCGGCGAGCAGGGTCAACCCGCCCGCAGCACTGCCATTCGCATCAAACCACAAGGTCTTGTCGGTGGTCCGAAAGATGAAATGGTCGTTGGCGTCCTGTGCGTGATTGTCGGCCCGCGCCCGGAACTGGCTGGAGTTCAGTGCGCCCGCCACCAATCCCGCACCAAAACCGGAAGCCGAGATGCGAAATGTGTCGTTGTTGCCGGGAAGGTTCGTGAAATCATTGACCTTGTCACCGCCTTCGGACGGTTTGAACAAGAAGAACCGGTCATTGCCCGCGCCGCCATACAGCACATCCTTGCCCGCGCCGCCGACCAGCCCGTCATCGCCGCCGCCACCTGACAGAAAATCAACCCCGCCAAAGCCGTAAAGTGTATTGTTGACAGAGTTGCCCGTCAGGCTGTCGGCCCCCGAGACAGAGCCCTTCACGATCTCGATCCCGACATAAATATCACCCGCCGCAACGCCTGTGTTGCCAACACTGCCATCCAGTGCCACACGCAGGCCGCCCGTCTTGGTGAAATCCAGCGTGTCCAGACCGGCGCCGCCGTCAATGTTTTCATGGCCCGCGCCGACGACGAAGGTGTCAAGCCCTTCACCGCCCGAGATCAGGCCATCTACCCGGCCATGTGCCCCGGAATAAAGGTCGTTACCACCGCCCAGAAAAATGCCGCCGATCATTCTTCCGTTATTGATCAGGGTGTCCGTCCCGATATCACTTAAGAAGCTGTCATCGCCACCCCGGATCAGGCCCTCGTTGGTCAGATTGACCGAGGTCGTTTGATTTTGCGACAGGATTCCGGTATACTCAGCGTGGATGCTTCCCGCGTTAAAAATTGTTGCGACATTGCTGGCGTTACCACTGGTGATATAAATTCCAAAATTCCCGGACAGGCTGCCATAGTTCTGGATGTTGGCATTGTTGCCCGATACGGAAATGCAATCATCCGCCGCGGAAATATGGCCCGTGGCTGCAATCACCACGCGGACATTGCTGCTGGCATCTGATCCCAAATGCAGGCCGTCATTGGTGGTTGACAGGATGGTGCCGGCGATTGTGAAGGTCTGAGAGTTTCCGACAGACTCGACGCCATAGCCCGAAGAATAAATCGTGCCCGATTGTCCGACAAGCAAGCTGTCAGTGGCTGCAACGGTAAGACCGGGTGATCCGCCGCCGACCAGTGTGTTGATGACCTGTAGTGCCATGACGCAATCTCCCGTGTTGAAATGAATCGGGGCTGACCCGCCCCATTATGAAAAGATGCAATTGCCCGGTAAAAGCGGCGCGGTCATGCCGTGACGGGGTGTCGTGGCCAAGAATTAACCTTGGCCCGGATTGAAAAACTGTTCTGGAAGCGACGCCTTGCCGTGTCGCGCGTCAGCGGAACCACAGCCCTTCGCGCTTGATCTGGTTGCGGATCATCTGTTCCTTGCGGGGCAGGTTCTCACGGTCAAAAAGCGCGCGGATGCTGGCGCCTTTTCCCTGATAGATCAGGCGCTTGAAGGCGTCATAGTCCTTGAGGACCTTTTTGGTCTGGTTCTGCCCGGCCACATCTTCCAGCATCGCCACGGCCGCGTCGCTTTCGCGCGCGTAAAGCAGGGGAAGGGTGCGCCAGTGGCAGGTCACATCGCCGTCCAGCCCCGCCAGCCCAGCACCGGGCCGCCCGCCGCCAAAGGAATGGATGACAAGCGGCAGTGCGATCTGATCAAGCCAGGGGTTCAGCGGCTGGCACACCAGTTCGCGGGGGCCGTCGTCGCGGATCGTCTTGGCATAGTCCAGAAAGCGGGTGCCAAAGGCATGGGGCGATCGGTGAAAGAACCAACCCGCGTTGAAATAGAGAAAACGTTTCCAGAAATCCTCGGGCTGGGCCGTATCCAGCGAGCTTTCAAAATTCAAACCAAAACGGTCATACAGAGACTTCCATGTTTGCATCACGGTCGGCCCGTAAAGCTCGGTAATCGGCCAGGTATTCTCGCGCTTCATCGAGGCGGAAGGCTTATCAAAATCGAACTTTACCGTGTTGAAATCGCCGGTCACAATCGTGTCCGTGTCCAGAAACAGGAAGGGTGCGTCGGGCAGGGCTGCCAGCGCCTCGATCTTGTTGCCATAAGGGTAGGTGGAGCCGAACACCCGGTTCTCGAACGTCAGGAATTCCGCGCCGAAACTTTCCAGCAATTCCCGCGTGGCCGGATCAGTCACACGGGGGTCTTGCCGCCAAAGCGGGCCGGGCTGCGGCTCGGCGAGGTAAAGCTTGCCCTTGAAGCCGGGGTTTGATGCGCGCAACGACGCGGCCAGCAGAACCGCTTCATACTGCAGCCGCCCGCCCTGAACGATTGCCAGAATGTTGAACGTCTGGTTCGCTGCCATGGTGCCCCGCCTTTTTTTTCGCAACTATAAGCGCAAGCGTTACGCGACAAAAGCCTTGAAGTGCTTAAATCTTTGGCGTGAAGCGCAGGCTCAGGCAGGACATACCGCCGTCCAGTTTGGCACATTCGCTGTTGCCGACCTCAACCACAGTGAACCCGGCCTCAATCAAAACATCGCGGGTGCGCGGAAAGCCTGCGGGAAACAGCACGATGTCATTGAAGCGGATTGCGTTCGCGGCGGCTTCTTCGCCCTCGGCTGTGTGGATCACGCGGTAGCCGTCAAAACAGCCGGATGCCGCAAGGCGCGGCGTTGCAAGGATCGTTTCGGCGTCCATCAGCGAACAATCGGTCTTGAAATGCAGAACACCTGCCGGGGTGAACACCTCACGCACCCGGTGGCCCCAATCGGCAACAAGGCGGGTCAGTTCTTCAATACCAGCGGCATTGGTGCGGGCCGAGCGGCCAACGAGGATTTCGCTTTCGGTAACAAGAATATCGCCGCCCTCGATGAACCCCGGTCCGGTAACGGGCCGCACATCGCCATAAAGGGCGCTTAGGTGCGGGGCCATTTCAGCCGCCTCGCCCAACCGCGACGGCGCACCGGGGCGCATGATCACAGCCCCTTCGGGCAGGCAAAGTGCTGTATCTTCGACAAAAACGCTGTCCGGGTAGGCATCAAGGGGCGGCAGTTCCACCACGACCGCGCCCGTCGATTTCAGCGCCGCGATGTAATCCGCATGATGCGCCTGCATGCGCGCAAGGTCAGGCGCGCCGGTATCCACGGCGCGCAGGCCTTGCACAATCGACGGCGCTGGGCGGCGGGTGATGGCGTGACTGAAACGATAGGAACGGTCTGACATGGCGACTTTCTACACAATTGCGGCCCCCGACAGTTTGGTGCGGGCAAAGGAAATCCTGCCCGCCCTACATCTGTTCTTCGGCCATTTCAAACAGCCAATGCGCTGTCAGACGCCGCACAGTCGAGGAATCGTAGCACGCGCCGTGTTCAAAGCCGTTCGATGTGGCCACATGCATGGGCGTCGCATGGATGCCCGACCCAGCATGTACCGTGCCGTCACCGGCTGCTGTCGGGCCCCGGATCTCGACGCTGCCTACCGTGGTCATGCCGTCGTCATATTCCGAATATGACGTGTGGAATTCGATGAAATCAACCGTTCCGGTGCCATCGGGTGCTGCAGAGTCGTTGGCGCCCCGCAAAGCGCCGCGTTGCCGCCCGCGCCAATCGACCTTGTCCCACGACAGATGGCTGCCCGAACTTGAATAGAACATCCGCGTGTTGGCGTGGAAGCCATTGGCCCCCAGATCGGTGTGAAACCGCGAGGCCCGACCAAGCGCTGCGCGGAACTGCCCGAAGGCAGAGGTGCCGCGACGGTCGCCTTCGGCATCCAGAAGCCGGGCGTCAATCAGCCGCCACCACTCGGTCTGGTTCAGATAGACTTCGGAGTAGGGGTCGGAGGTCGGTTTGGAAACAAGGTCGGTCGCGTCACGGTCGGTGACCCGCAGCCAGCGGTTGGTGCCATCGACGCGCTTGTGGCGGCGGTTTGGCAACAATTCCAGCGCGCCCGGCATGTTGCCCGCCGTCGCCGTGACCTCGGCCGCGTTCCAGCCCAGAACCATCGACGCCGCACCCTCAAACCCTGCACGCATGCGTTTGTAGGTGGCGGGCGCTCCCTCGGTCGGCATGGCGCCGTGGATCACACCGTGCACCTTGCCTTCGCCGCCCGACAGCTTGCAGAACCCGCGCGCGACAAGCCCGCCCATGGAGTGCGTCAGCAAAACCGGCTTCAGCACGCGCCGCCCGGACGCGTCGTGCAGGCGGTGACAGTCGGCAACGGCGGTATCGACAAGGTCCGACAGGCTTTGCCGCGACCCGACGCCCGCCCCGGAATCGCGGTTCGTGTTGGACCAGTTGTAGGGATAGGCCCAGACTTCATACTTCAGGTTGAAACACCCCGTCGGCACCGGGGCACCACCGCCCGGCGTGGCGGCCGTAAACTCCAGCCACGACAGGAAAGACAGATAGGACGGCTGATGCACCCCGCCCCAGTTCCGGTCGATCCGCCTCTGGTTCAGCGTGCCGCCAACATTGCCGTAATCCACGCTCAGGAAGTTCGCATTATGGCCGCTTCCCGCAGGCCCCACCATGTCGCGCCGCCGTTCCTGCGCGCCGCTGAAGTAATGGCCCAGCGCCCGCCAGTTCGTCGGCGGGTCCCACACCACCCGGCCCGATCCGCGCTGACGCAGGCGTGACCCCATGATGCCGGGAATGAAGATGATCGGCAGGACCGACAGTTCGGGGCAGGTGTGTGTTGCGGTCATCGCTCAGCGCCTTTGCCGCAGGCTGCTCAGCGCCCCGTCCCAAAGAGCGGCCATCGCCGGTTCGTCATAGGGCGCGCCATCCAGATCGTTGCCCCATTTTTCCAGCGAAATCCGGATCGACACGCCGCCCTGTCCGTCAGGCGTGCCCGCAGGGGTGCCGCCGACATAGACAAAACGGATCGCCTCGCCCGCGACCCATTCGGTTTCACCGCGCTGGCGCAATTCAGTGCCGGGAAAGCCTGCAACCGTGCGATTGGTCGCGGCGGGGTGCGAGGGAGGCTCTTGCGCAGGCGCGGGCTGGCCTTCGCCGCGCTGCACCAGCGTGATTTCCAGCGCCATGTTGTCTTCGGCCGCTGTCTTGAAGGCAAAGGATACGGTTTCGGCGTCAACCGGGGCCACGACCTGCGCGCCAAGGATGCAGGACGACGCAGCGCCCGGCATTTCGTCTTCGTCCAGCGGCTGCATGCCTGTTGCCACATGCGCAAGGGTTGCGGTGGTTTCGCGGCGCAGGTCGCCCGCTTCGTTCACGACGATATCGCCGGTCGCGCGCATCATCTGACCCCGGCGCAGGGCATAGACTTCTCGCCGGGTTGTGTCGGTTGCAAAGACCGGATCATCGGCGACTTCGGCCAGAACAAGCCCCGGCATCCCCTCCAGCGGATCGCGTGACACAAGTCGCAGGGTAACCCCCTGATCATCCTGCACCAGCCCCCGGCCCACCGCATCGCCGCGCGCGTCTATCAGGCGGCGCAGATCCTGATCGGAGCCTTGGCCCAGACGCTCAACCCGGGTGGTGCCGAAACTGTGCCCGATCTCGACCGGGGTGAATTCGGCGGGCAGATCAAGCGCAAAACGCCCGATGCACCAATGGCGCGGGGTTTGGGTCATTGTGGTTTCCTTTGTCGGGGAGGGGGCCGTTTCGGCCCGCAAGGCAAGCGGCATGGCAAGCGCAATGGTTAGCAGACCGGCCATTGCGCGTGTCCGGATCATGCTGCTGTCCCTGCCTGTTGCAGATGCCAAAGCCGCACCGAAGGGCCAATGGCGGGGTTGGACAGTGTCTGCATCGTTTCGGGTGGAATCCGCGCGGCTTCAAGGGCGTAGTCGCGCAGAAGGCACGCCATGGCCGCGCGCCGCGCATCGGTTTTGCGAAACCCCGTCGTGATCAGCCAGCTGCGCACCTGTGCCAGACGATCCTGCAGGGCGGCGTCCGGTGCTACGATATCGCAGTCGGCGCAAACGGCCGCAATATCTTCGCGCGCGTTACGCGCCGCAACAGCACGGTCCAGTGCCACCTTGGTTTGTGGGCCCAGAACGGCGGGTCCGGCGACCTTGTCCGGACGACCGGGGCCGTAGACGTGAAACCGGGGGCCATCACGCCACAAAACCTGATGCCCACCCGCCAGAAGCCGCGCGCCAAAGCCCTCTGCGGCAGCCTCCGGGCGGATCAACCCTTGCCAGAACGCCGGTTCGGCCATGCGGACATAAAGCCAGGCCCCCGTGTCGTCGGTGACCTTGATGAACTTGCGAAAATGCTTGAACACCTGTTCAAACCCGGACTGCGAGCGGATGAATATTCCGGGGTTCGTGCGCCACAGATACCACGGCACATCTCCTTGAGGATCATCGGTGAAAAGATATCGGGTGAACCGGTTTCCCGGCTCCAGCCGGACCAGCCACGGGGCCACATCCTTCAGCGCCTCGAAGGGTCGCCCTTTGAAAAAGCAACGATGCTCCAGTTCCGAGCTTTCCAGCAATTCCACCAGCCCCGTCACCTTTGCGGCATCAAGCAGCGCGAACGTCTCTGTGTGTGGCTGCTGTCCGGGGGCACCCGTCATGGTTTGCGCGTCGGGCGTTTGCTGCCCGAAAAGGGCTGTTCTGATCGCGTGCGGAATGTCGTCATCCGGCGCATCGGGATCAAAGCCGCCGTTCAGCGGTTCGACAGTATCTATGACGGCAAGAGCGGGCGACGCTGGCAGTGTGGAACCTGAAGGTGCGGTTGACGTGGCATTCATGGACCAGACATCACCCGGATCGTTCGAAACTGTCATATTTACCCGACTGATGTGGTCAAAAACTCTGGAAACGGAATGGCCTAGGACAGAACCTCGCATCTGTTGCGATTCGACGCAATCCCGGCAGGGTCGCACGTCACCCGGAACCGGGCCCTTGCGATGCAGGCATGATCGTCAGGCGGCGTGCAGCGCATCCAGAACGGCGCTTGCGATCCGGGCTTTTGCGCCCGGACCGGGCCGCCGCAGCCCCGCCTTGGCCGAGGCGGCGGCCATTTTTCCGCGCAAAAGCGGATCTTCCAGAAGCGCGCCCAACGCTCCCGCAAACTCTGCCGGTGCGTCAGGCGGCACCAGCCGACCTGCGTCGCGCGGCACTGTTTGTGGTACGGCACCCACGCTGCAGCCGACAATCGGCAGCCCGTTGACCAAGGCTTCGTCAAAGACCATTCCATAGCCTTCATAGCGCGTCGCCAGTGCAAAGATCGACGCGCGGCGATAGAGTACGTCCAGCGCCTCGCGCTCGATCTGGCCAGCAAAACGGACCCGGTCCGAAAGGCCCAGTCGGTCGCGCAAATCGGTCAGAAGGGCCGCCTGTCCGGCTTCGTGTTCCTTGCCTACGATGACCGCCTGCCAGTCGCGGGTTTTCAGCCGCGCCAGCGCCTGCAACAGCGTGTCATGCCCCTTGCGCGGGTGCAAAAGGCCGACGCTCAGGATCAGGGGCGGATCGACGGGGGCCGATACTCCGGTTGCAGGTGCAACGCCGGGGGGGGCAATCGTGATCAGCGCAGGGTTGGCGCCGTAACGGTCGGTCAGAATGGCGCGTGTGTGCGGGCTGGGCACGATCACCGCTTTGGCCAATCGCAGATTGTCCCGCTCGGTCTGGAACAGATGCTGCGCGCGGGCGTCAGACAGACCGGTTTCCAGCGCCAGCGGATGATGGATCATTGCCACGATGGGGGCTTTAACGCGGGCCAGACCTGCCGTCGCAATCGCCCCGAACACCAGCCCGTCAATGATGACCGGACGCGAGGGTTCAAGGCCGCAAAGCTGCGCTTCAGCATCCTGCATGTCGGCAGCGGTCGGGTCGGGAAAGCTTGCCGCAAGGCGCAAGTGGGCAACATCGTGGCCCAGCGCGCGAAGCCCGTCCAGCAACTGGCGTTCGTAGATAAAGCCTCCGGTCAGGGTTTCATGGTCACCCGGAATGGCAAAGGCGGCGGGTCGGGTCATCGCTTTGCCTGCTCGGGTGCGTATCGCGCGTGGATGTGTTGCTCGATCAGGCCAACCAGCGCGTAAAGCAGTGCAGACACCAGCGTGATTGCCACGACGCAAGCCCACAGCATGTCATAGTCCGAAACGGACGCCGACAGCGCCATCAGGCTTCCGATGCCTCGCCCGGTAGCCAGCCATTCCACCACCGTCACCGCCAGAATCGACCCCGGCACCGCCATGCGTGCAGCGGCCATCAGCGCGGGCAGCATTGCGGGCATCTGCACATGCGCCAGCCGCAACCATCGACCGGCGCGGTAACAGCGCAGCACATCCATGATCTGCCCCGGAGCCTGCGCCAACCCGTGCAGGCAGGCAATCAGCGTCGGGAAAAACACCATGATGGCCACAAGGCTGATCGCGCCCGCCCCGCCGCGCCCCAGAAGCAAGATCACCAGCGGCGCCGTGGTGATGATCGGCACCGACCGCAGCGCCACGGCCAAGGGCATCGCCACGCGCCCGGCCATCGGCACCAGCACGACCACCATCGCAAGCCCCGCACCAAGGCCAAGCCCGGCGATGTATCCCGGCACTGTGGTGGCAAGGGTCTGCGCCATCGCCTGTGCCAACGTGCGTCGCGTCAGGGCGGCATCGGCGTCCAGAAAGACCGCGCTGAACACGGCATCGGGGCGTTTGGCGAAGAACGGGCTCAGGTCAAACGCCGCCATCCCCGCCCACCACAGAAAAAGCGCAAGACCCGCCACGATCAGCGTTGATGGAACCGCGGGACGGGCACGCGGCGCGGCGGGCGGGGCCAGCAGAACCGGCGGCGGCGCGTCCATAACCCGCCGCGCCAACGCGCCGATCAGGCCATGCGCAAGGATCGAGACGGCAGCGGCAAGGCTGGCCACCGCCCACGTTGCCTCGGCATCCAAAGCGCGGATCGCGGCGATGGTCAGCACGCCAAGCCCGCGTTCCGCCCCGGTGAATTCCCCCACCATCGCGCCAAGGATTGCCGCCGGGGCGGCGATCTGAAGCCCCGCGAACAGATAGGGCAGGGCCGCCCGTGCCCGCACCACAATCAGCGCCGTCCACCGCCCGCGACCATAGCTGCGCACAAGGTCGAACCACGCGGCAGGTGCCGCCCGCAGCCCCACGATCAACGGGATATAGGTGGTGTAATACACCGCCAGCGCCGCCAGCGTAATCTGCGGCCCGGCCCCTGCGCCGAACAGCACACGCAGGATCGGCCCGGTGGCGACCAGCGGCAGGCAAAAGACCAACAGCGCCAGCCCCGATACGACCCGCTCGGACTTCGGCAGCAGAATGGCGATCATGGCAAGTGCTGCGGCGGCAATGTTGCCCGCCGCAAATCCGATGCCCGCGTTGGTAAGGGTTTCGCCAAGGGCACGGCTCAGCACCCCGCTGTTCGTCAGCGTGTATTCGGCCACAGCCACGGGGCCGACCAGCATCCGCGTGCCCGAAAGCGCCTGCGCTGCCAGTTCCCACCCTGCAAAAAACAACAGCGTCGCAAGGATCGTCGGCAGAACCGCCCCGGCGGTTGCGATTGGGGTTGCAGGAGACGGGCGCAGAGCGGCGCTGGTCATTGCGCGGCGAGGCGCGGCTGACCCTGCGCCATGCCCTGCATCAAGGCTGCACCCACCGCATGGGCCACAGCGCGGAACGCATCGGTTGACGCCATGCCCGACAGGCGCGGGCGATCCAGCGGCACGGCGATATCGGCCACGACGCGCGCCGGGCGGGGCGAGAATACCAAAATACGGTCGGCCAGCAGCACCGCCTCGCTGATCGAATGGGTCACAAGCAGGGTGGTTGTCGCGCGCGCCTCCCACAGGGGCGGCAGATCTTCGGCCAGTTGCAGGCGCGTCAACTCGTCAACCGCACCAAAGGGTTCATCCAGCAAAAGCACTGCCGGTTCGGTGATCATGGCGCGGGCGATTGCCGCGCGCTGGCGCATACCGCCTGACAAAGCCGCCGGTCGGGTGTCGGCAAAACCGTCCAACCCGACGAGTGAGATCAAACGGGCAATCGCGGCCTCGTCCACCGGACGCCGCGCCAGCTTCAGCGCCAGCGCTACATTGCCGCGCAGACTGCGCCATGGCAACAGCGACGGGTCCTGAAACGCCATTGAAAGACGCCCCGCCGCCGCTTGTTCGGTCGGTGACAGGCCACTAATCGTGATGTCGCCCGCCGTTGGCGACTCCAACCCCGCAACCAGCCGCAACAACGTGGATTTGCCGCAGCCTGACGGGCCAACAAGCGCGGTTGTCTGACCGGCGGCAAGTGTCACATCCAAGGGCGCCAGCACTTGCGTTGTGCCAAACCGGTGCGCGAGGCCCGTGCACCGAATATCAAAGGCGGGTTCAGGTGCCATGAATCTCGTCAAGGATAGAGCGGTCCCAAAGATCGGGCGTGACCGTGCGGCCCAGCAGCGCCAGCGTTGCAATATTGGCCTGCACGGTTTCATCCGTCCACCAGCCAAAGCCGTTCTTGTCGGTCAGATCGGAAAACATCAGCGGAACCTGCCGCGCCGCCTGCAGCTTTTGCGTGGGAAGATCCAACCCTGCATCGGGATAGCTTGCAAGGGTCAGTTCTGCCGCCGCATCGGTATCGGCGCGGTAGGCCTGCCATCCCAGCACCTCGCCCGCGATCAGGGCGCGCACCTGATCGCGGCGGTTGGCAAGGCTGTCTTCGGTGGCAATATAGGTCTGCGAATGAACCGAATAGCCATGATCGGCCAGCAGCATCGTCACGCTTTCAATGCCTTGCACGGCCATCGCCACCGGCAGATCGGTTTCCCAGCACAGCAGACAATCCACGTCGCCCGCAAGCAGCGGCTGGGCCGCGTATTGCGTCGGCACCACTTCGATGCCTGCAATATCGACGTTGTTCAGCTTGCACAGCGCCGCAAGCACCGGCGTGTTCGCCAGCGCCATGCCGATACGCTTGCCCACCAGATCGGAGGGGCTGTTGACCGGGTTCGCGGGCAGGGATGCAATGACGAACGGGTTTTTCTGCATCGCCACGGCAATGATGCGGAACGGCGCACCTTCGGCGACCGCAGCGGCAGTATAGTCAGCCGCCGAAATGCCCACCAACGCCGTGCCCGATACCACGGGCGGCTCAACCGGGGCGTTCGGGCCGCCCTGCATCAGTGCCACCTCAAGCCCGGCATCCCGCCAGAAACCGCGATCCTGCGCGATATAGCTTCCCGCGAACTGGACCGAGTGCAGCCACGACAGTTGCAGACCAACGGCTGTCTGTGCCTTGGCACGCAGCGGGGCAATCCCAAGACCGGCAGCGGCAAATGCACCGCCTGCCAATGTCAATGCCTGACGGCGGTTCGGATTTGGCTGTCGCATCGTGTTCCTTTCAAGTGTCTTTTTCGATCTAGAGGCGGCACACGGCGAGGCAACAGAAATCGGGCCATCCGGGGCGCGGGCGCGTCATTCCTGCCGGATCGCCTCGAATTCAAGCGTGATGCGGACTTCGTCACCCACAAACATGGGCAGCGCATAGGTGCTGCCGAAATCGGACCGCAGCAGAGACGTGGTCGCCGAAATGCCAACCGTTTCGCCGCCGTGACAGCACGGATAGACCGCCAGTTGATTAAGTGTGACATCCAGCGTCACCGGTTTTGTGACCCCGCGCAGGGTCAGATCACCGGTCACGGTGCCCGTGGTATCGGTCAGGGGCGTGCCACCATCGGCCGCAAAGGTGATCTGCGGGTTCGCTTCCGCATCCAGAAAATCGGCGGATTTTACATGCGTATCACGTTCGGCAAGGGCGGTGTCCACGCTCGCAGCCCCGATAGTGGCGGCTACCTTGCCAAGCGTGCGGGTTTCGGGATCATAGACGAATTCGCCCGACACATCGGAGAACCGGCCCAGAACGCGGGCATATCCGGCGTGCATCACGGTAAAGACGACGACGGTGTGTTCGGGGTCAATTTTCCATGTGGCGGGGGCTGCCGTGGCTTGCGTTGCGGCAAGGGAAACGACGGCGGCACTGAAAACGGCGGGAAAACGGATCATCAGGTTACTCCTTTGCAAGGGTCGCGGCGGGGGAAAGCCCCACCATCGGATCATCGGCCGGATCATCGGGGCGCAAGGCCGCACGGTCTTCGGGAATGTCGAACAGGCCCGCGTTCAGCGACCAGCGGCTGACAGAGGGCAAGGTTGCCACCACGGCCAGCGGTATTGCGCCGATCAGCGCCAGCATCATCGGTGCGGCAAAGGGCAGGGCCCAGGGCGCCATGAACCCAAGCCAAAGCGCCAGCGCCGTGCCCATCACGGTTTGCGGCCACAGAACGCGCGTCGCCTCATCCCAGCCTAACCGCGCGCGGCTGCGTTGTTGCGCATCCCAGCCGACACGGCGGCCAAAGCACAGGCCGACCAGAAAGATCGACAGCGCCACCGCCACAACCGGGGTGGTCAGCATCGAAAACACAATCTCGGCCAGCCCGCCGAGCACCACCCGCCTGCGCCCACCGTACGCCGCCGCCCGTGCTGGCACGGCCAGGACCTGGGCCAGACCCATGATCTTGGGCATCAGATTGAGCGTCATCAGCAAAGCAAAAAGGCCAAGCCCGGCCCAGACTGATACGCCTTCGATCTGGTCCTGACGCGCCGCCATTGCGGCCCCCAAAACGATAAACGCCATCCACGCCGGAGCCGCGACATACATCTGGATCGCGAGCAGCAATTGCAAACGGCTGACCGGACGCAGTCCCGGCAGACCCAGAAGCCGCAGATATTGCAGATTGCCGTTCATCCAGCGCAATTCCCGGCGGATAAAATCGACCAGACTGGGCGGGTTCTCCTCGCGGCTTTCGGATTCCTCGGCCATGACGCGCACCTCAAGCCCGGTCGTGCGCATCAGCACGGCCTCGACCTGATCATGGCTCAGGATATGGCCCGACAACGGGCCGCGCCCCGGCAACTCCGGCAGCATGCAGGCATCGCGGAACGGGATCATGCGGATCAGCAGATTATGGCCCCAGTTCGGCCCGCAATCGGCCTGCCACCATGCCGACCCCAAAGTATAAGACCGCATGCCGTGGCGCATGCCGAACTGAAACACGCGGGTAAAGAAGGTGCGCGACGGAAGGCCCGTGACCAGACTTTGCAGCATGCCGATTTCAGGGCTTGCCTGCATCACCCGCACCATCCGCAGCACCGTCTGCGCACCCATTTCGCTATCGGCATCCAGCGGCAGGAACAGGTCATACTCCTCGCCGAAGCGATGCACGAATTCGGCGATATTGCCCGCCTTGTAACCCGCGTTATCAGTGCGGCGGCGGTATAGGATGACAGTATCGGGGCGCTGATCCGTCCATTCGGCCATCAGCGCCTGTTCGCGCTGGGCGATGCCGGGTCTGTCGGTATCGCTGAGCACATGAAAGGCGAAACGACCTGCGAAGGGACCCCTCGCCAGATCACGCTCCAACCGGCGCAGGCGGGCGATCGAGGCATCGGGGTCTTCGTTGCGCAAGGGCATCACGACGGCCACGCGCAAGCGGATCGGCGCGTCCGGGTCAGCCCGCAGCAGCGCGGGCGTGACCTGAGCAGCCGCAGCCTGCCCATAGACACGGTCCAGCACGAACCCCGCCACGCTGTTCCAGAACCCGATCGAAAGCCAAGGCAGCGTCAACCCGTAGGCCGCCAGCATCAGCCATTCGCCCCAAATCACGCCACCGGGCAACAGCAGCGCCCACATCGCCAGCAACAGTGCCAGAATGGTCACCATATTCAGCACCAGCATCAACGCCCGCCGCACCCGAACCGGAACCCGCTGTGCTACGGTGCCGCTGTTGGTATGAGGTGCAAAGGCTGGTGGAATTGACATCACAACGGGTTTCTCGGGTTGGTCAGACAGCGCGCGGCGGTCGGAGGATGAACTTTGCGTCATACTTGGATCACGGCGATGCGAGGTCCAATGACATTTCCGCGTGAAAACGAAACAAACCGGGGATTTCGAGGTAAAGTAGCGCGCGTGGGCCTCGTCAAAGATGCACTCGCAGCAATGTGTCGATAATTAAGCTACAAATGGCGTGTCATTCTGATGCGTGGCACTACATGGTCGAAACACCTGAAGCGGGAAAGATACGGATGCGTTCAAGCCTGATCAAATCGGCACTCGCGGTTGCCATTGTTGTTGCGACCGGGGCGATCTGGGTCGTTTTTATCCCTTCTTCCCTTCCCGTGCTGCAACGCCTCGGCGTGCTTGATCTGCTGGGGGTTCCCGCGCAGGCCACGGATGCGACGCAACAACCTCAGCGACAGGCGGGGCCCACGCGCGTGGTTGCGGCGGCGGTGCAGTCGGGGGCGCTGAACAACCGGATCACCGCCATCGGTGACGGCCGCGCGACCCGTTCCGTCACGCTGACGGCGGATGCGGCGGGCAAGATCGTTGCTGTGGATGCCGTGTCGGGCAGCTTTGTCAAAGAGGGGGCGCAGGTTCTGGCTCTGGATGACGAGGTCGAGAAGATTGCTGTGGAACGCGCCCGGATCATCCTGAAGAATGCGCAGGATGATGTTGACCGGCTGTCGCAGCTGAAAGGCAGCGGGGCCACGACTGCCGTTGCAGTGCAGGCCGCCCAGCTTGAATTGCGCACGGCACAGCTTGGTTTGCAAGACGCCGAACTGAAGCTGACACAACGCGTCGTCCTGGCCCCCATTTCGGGCTGGATCGGGCTGGCCGAGGTAGAGCCGGGCGACCGCATTCAGGCGCAGGACCCGATCACCGTCATCGCCGACCGGTCCGAAATTCTGATCGACTTTTCGGTGCCGGAGCGGGTGATCAACGATCTGGCAATCGGCGATCCGGTGCAGGTTGTGTCCCTCGCCAGCCCCGACCGGCCTCGCCCCGGCGTGATCAGCGCCATCGACAATATCGTGGACCGCGCCAGCCGATCGCTGCGGGTGCAGGCGAGGGTGGAAAACACCGATGACAGCCTGCGTCCCGGCATGGCGTTTCAGGTCGATCTGGAATTTGTCGGCAACACATTGCCCTCGGTGCCGCCGCTTGCCGTGCAATGGTCCAGTCAGGGGTCATTCGTCTGGATCGTTCGCGAGGGCAAGGCGGTGCGCGTCGATGCGGTGATCCGCCAACGCAATGCCGACAGCGTGCTGATCGAGGCAGAGGTTGAACCCGATGAAATGGTGATCGTCGAAGGCGTGCAGTCGCTGCGGGCCGGAGCGGCTGTGGAAGCCGTGCCCGAGACAGGCGCGCCGCTGGATGCGGCAGCCCCCACCGCCGGCACCAGCACCGAAAACCTATGACCGAAGGCGGGAAACGACATATGCCGGACACCACACCCGCACCGGGCAACACCGGCGGCACCGCCCTGTTCGTGCGCCGCCCGATCCTTGCCTTTGTGATCAGCGCGCTGATCGTGCTGGCGGGGCTTGCAGCACTTTTCGGCGTGGAAATCCGCGAACTTCCTAACGTCGACCGCCCGGTGATCACCATCACCACCCAATTCCCCGGCGCATCGCCCGAAACCGTGGACCAGGAGTTGACGGGCCAGATCGAAGATGCCGTGGGCCGGGTGGCCGGGGTGCAGTCGATTTCATCCAGCTCCACCTACGGGCGCAGTCGCATCACGGTGGAATTCGGAGATTCGGTAGATCTTGACGTGGCCGCGACCGATACCCGCGATGCGGTGGCGCGGGTCAGCAATGCCTTGCCGGATCTGGCTGAAGATCCAAGGGTGGTAAAGGCCGACGCCAATGCGCAGCCGATCATCCGGGTGGCCGTCACCTCCAGCACCCGCTCTCCGCAGGAACTGACGCAGATCGTCACGGACCAGATCGAGGACCGGCTTGTGTCGATCCCCGGTGTTGCAGACTTGCAGATTTATGGCGACCGTGAGCCGATCTTTCGAGTCGATGTGAACCAGACCGAACTTGCCAGCCGGGGTCTTTCGCTGGCTGATGTTGCGTCGGCGCTATCGGATGTGGCCTATGATGCGCCTGCGGGCGATCTGTCGGGCAGCACTCAGGCGATCAACGTGCGCACAACCGCCGCCTTGCAGAACGCGGCGGCCTTCGAGGCGTTGCAGCTCAGCGACAATGTTCTACTGGGCGACGTGGCATCCGTGACGCTGGGGCCAGCCCCCGACCAGACCCAAAAGCGCGCGAACTGTCAGACCGGCATCGGGCTGGGCGCAATCCGGCAGGCGACAAGCAACACGCTGCAAATCTCGGCCGGGGTGCGGGCAGTGGTCGCCGATCTGGCCCGGACGCTGCCGGCGGATGTCAGCATTTTTGTTACCTCGGATGATGCCCTGTTCGTTCAGGGCGCGATTGATGAGGTGATCCGATCTCTGATCCTGTCGACGCTGATCGTGGTTACGGTGATCTTTGTGTTTCTGCGCAGCGTGCGGGCGACGATCATCCCGGCGCTGACGCTGCCGGTATCATTGATCGGCACGCTGGCGGCGGTGTATCTGGCGGGGTTTTCGGTCAATATCCTGACGCTTCTGGCGCTGGTTCTTGCGACGGGGATGGTGGTGGATGATGCCATCGTGGTGCTTGAAAACATCGTGCGCCGCCGTGCGCAGGGCATGGGCGCGCGCGCCGCGGCGGTGTTGGGCACGCAAGAGGTGTTCTTTGCGGTGATCGCCACCACGGCGACTCTGGCGGCTGTGTTCGTGCCCTTGTCGTTCCTGCCCGGTCAGGCCGGGGGTCTGTTCCGCGAGTTCGGTTTCACGCTGGCGATGTCGGTGCTGCTGTCGTCGGTTGTAGCCCTTACCCTGTGCCCGGTGCTGGCCAGCCGCCTGCTGACGGCCGATCCGCCCAAGACCCCTCCGCGCGGCCCGATGATCTGGCTGGGTGCCCGGTTGGGCGCGCTTTACGCCGGGGCATTGCGCGCCTGTCTGGCCGCACCCTTCATCGTGCTTTTGGTGGCGGGCCTTTTTGCCGCCACGGCGGTGCTGATCGCAGGCGGTATACGGCAGGAACTGACCCCGCCCGAGGACCGATCGGTGGCGCTGTTGTCGGTCTCCACCCCGCAGGGCGCGTCACTGGATTATACGGCGGCCAAGATGCTGCAGATCGAAGATGGCCTGAAACCACTGCGCGACTCGGGCGAAATTCAGAATGTCTTTTCCATCGCGGGATCGGGCGGGTCCAAGAATTCGGGCTTCATGGTGATGACCCTTGCCCCCTGGGCCGACCGCACCCGCAGCCAGCAGGAAATCGTGGCCGAGATCAACGCAAACCTGCGCCAGATCGTCGGTGTGCGGGCCTTTGCGATCCAGCCCAATTCGCTGGGCATCCGGGGGGCCGGGCGCGGGCTTACCTTTGCGGTGACGGGCGACAGTTACGACAGGCTGGCCGATACCGGTGCTGCGCTGGTCGAGAAACTGCAGCAAAACCCCGCGCTTGGCGATGTGCGGCTGGAATATGAAACCACGCAGCCGCAGCTTTTCATTCAGATCGACCGCACCCGCGCCTCGGATCTGGGAGTGGAGATCACGGGTCTTGGCGACGCACTTCTGGCGGTGCTGGACGGGCGTCGCGTGGGGTCGGTGTTTGTTGATGATACCAGCGTCGATGTGCAGCTTTTGTCGACGGCCCAGCCGGTCAATGACCCCGGCGATCTGGAAAACATCTTCGTCAAGGCGCGCGACGGCCAGATGATCCCGATGTCCAGTTTCGTGACGCTGGAAGAACGCGCTGTCGCCCCCGAACTTGACCGCGAGACGCAGAAACGATCCGTTGAGGTGTCAGCCACCCTGACCCCGCAAATCGCCATTGGCGGGGCTTTTGCCGAGGTGGAACGGGTGGCCAGCGAAACCCTGCCCGAAGGCAACGGAATCGTGCCTCTGGGCGAAGCGGCGGCGCTTAGTCAAACCTCGTCAGGCCTGTTCGTGACCTTCGGCTTTGCGATCCTGATCGTGTTTCTGGTGCTTTCGGCACAATTCGAAAGCCTGATTTCCGCGGTGATCGTCATGGCGACTGTGCCGCTTGGCCTTGCCTGCGCGGTGGTCGCACTTTTGTTGTCGGGTCAAAGCCTGAATGTCTACAGCCAGATCGGATTGGTCATGCTGATCGGGATCATGGCCAAGAACGGCATCCTTATCGTCGAATTCGCGAACCATTTGCGCGATGAAGGGGCCAGCGTGCGCGAGGCGGTGTTCGATGCCGCGACCATCCGTCTTCGCCCGGTGATGATGACCATGACATCTACCGTGTTGGGCGGGCTGCCCCTGATCTTGTCGTCAGGGGCCGGGGCCGAAGCGCGTTCTGCTCTAGGGTGGGTGATTGTGGGCGGGTTGGGTCTTGCAACCGTGGCCACGCTGTTTCTGACGCCGGTTGCCTATCTGCTTCTGGCCGGATTTTCGACGCCCAAGGCCGAAGAAGAACGTCGATTGCAGCGCGAGTTGGCCGACGCGCGCGGCCTTTGACGTTACATGCTTCCGCGAACCAGCGCACAGGCGGGCCGCCGTTCATGCGGTGGCTGACCTTTTCACCCCGAAACCAAAGCTTACGCCGCGCACCCCGCAAAGCGCCGCGCCAGCCTGCGTCGCCAGTCTGCTATTGGAGCGCGAACACCGATATTACCCTTACGCGGATAAGGGTTCAATCGGCGGCACGGGCACCGGTTCAAGGTAACCCACGGTTGTCATTTCGTTTCGCAGGCCCGCTTCGATTTTCTCGATGGCCGCCTGATCGTCAAACGTCTTCCATCGGTCGATGGGTTCAAGCCGCCGCTTTCCTGTCATCTTGTCATCAAAAGAGCTGTTCTTGGATGTTATCCGCACATCAGGATCAATCCGTCGCCCCAGATAGTCTGAAATCTTGTCGCAAATCGCCGGGTCCTGCAGAAAGTCTTCATATCGTATGGCCAGAACCCCTGTTCCGGCCCGGACAAAATGCGAATAGCTGTGGCGCCATTGGCCGATGAAATCATCTATATCAATCGTTGTGAACTGATCCTGCCTTGCGCGCAGAACCGTCGATGTAAAGGCGGCCCGCGGGTCGCGCAGAATGATGATGGCCTTGTGGCCGCGCTGACCAAGCCCCTGTGCCAGACTTTCCCCACGGGTGGCTTTCACTCCGAAATAGTCCGTATCGGCGGGAAGCTGCAGTATCTTTTCCAACTCGCCCTGCAAACGCAGGTAAAGGTCGATATGCGTGTCGAAATTCGGATAGACATCCATCTCGAGATAAGGCCGGATCAATGCCTTCTCGTGATTTTCGTCCGACTCATCGCGACCGACCATCCCGATGAAGGTTTTCCAGAGCAACTCGCGCGAACTTGCCGCGAGGACGGTCGCGTAATCGACACGGGTCTGAAAGGCATTCAGCGACGCTGTCGGTATGCGAAGGGTGTCCGACATCACGCGGATGCCACGCTGGGCGTTCAGGAAACTTGCAAGCATGGTGGTGCCAGACCGCATCCGGCCGGTGACAAATATAGGTTCAGCCAATCTGTGTCCCTTTGTGCCGTAGCAATCCGATCGCGATCTTGGTTTGACCAGAGCAGTCATGGTTCTGGCCATACGGTCGCGGACCTGCATTTCTCATTTTGCCTACCTCTTTGGCAGCATCGGACGGCGGTCGGACCCTAGGATCAAGCGGGCTTGTGATCAAGAGCGTTCTAAGCACGCACCGCAGGTTTGAGAGGGGGGGCTTTCATCACGCAGAGTGTTCGAACTGGACCGCCACGTGAAATGCCTGACGTTCCGCCGCGCTGACCCGCGCGCCAGCACGGGAAAGGGTGGCCATACGAAAAACCTGGCAGGCAAAGCCAAAGCCTGACTTAGCTTTCATCTTCAACGCGGTAGGTTGAAAATTGGCTCCGGCGGTAGGGATCGAACCTACGACCAATTGATTAACAGACGCCTTGTCTGGGTCGTGCTTCATCGTGTTTGACCGTGATAGTCCTTGTTTTTAAATGGTTTGCAACAAAAATGAGTTGGTCATAGTCGTGTCTGATCGTATGTTGTCGCAACTGAATGTTGCAGAGGATGTTGCAGAACATGGCGAACCAAGCTGACCTCCGGTCGCGTCCGAAGATCGAAGCGATCAAGAACCCCGACACTGGAACGACCTTCTTCTCCCACAAAGGCGACTCCTTTCCCGGCCTGCGCCTTGCCGTCGGAGCGCGCAGAAAGACGTGGATACTGTCTAAGCGGGTAGGGGCATCGGTCAAGTCGATCACCCTCGGCCACTGGCCCGACCTGCCGTCAGGCAATGAGGCGTGGAAGGTCGCGGAAAGCAAACTGCGCGAGCTGACGACGGGCACGGATGCCGCAACGACCAAGATTGCGACGCTGCGCGATGCCTTCGACGCCCATTGCCGAGAGAGCCGCGCTGATGGCACCCTCAAGCCCAAGACCGAAGAAAACTACCGCATGCAAGTGAAGAACCATCTCGACCCGATCTTCGACATGCCCGTGGAGCGCGTCACCTTCGACGTGATGAATGACCTACTGACCAGTTTGAAGACGGAGGGGAAGAAATCGACGGCACAGCATTGCGCCACGTTGCTCAAGATGGCCTTCCGCCGTGCATGTCAGTCGCGGGAGAACCTGCCGAACCGCTCGCTGAACTTGAAGGTGAAAGGGGTGGAGCGGAAGACCCCGAAGATCCTTTTCGATGAAAGCAAGGAGTCGCCCGCGCTGGGTCTGATCCTCGACATGTCTAGCCTCGTGCATCGGACGGCATGGCTGACCATGCTGCTCACTGGGATGCGCTCGCTGTCCGTCATCACCTTGAACTGGGATCAGGTCGATCTTGCCGCCAAGACGGTCACGCTGCGGAAGATGAAGAACGGTCTCGACAGGACGTTCCCGATTTCCGACTTGCTCGTGACGGCTTTGTCTGTGCTACCGCATCGCGATGGTTGGGTGTTCCCCGCCGACTCCCGCACCGGGCACGTCTACTCGCTTGCCGCTCTGAGCAAGGTCGAGAAAGTGGATTGCAAGCGGGTCGAAACCAAAGTGCTTCGTCAGCACGATACACGGCGTCTGTTCACCGCCGCAGGTGCGAACGTGCTGCTGCCTGACTACGTGGTTGCGCACCTGCGCGGCGACAAGATTAGTTCGGATCAACAGAAGATGGTTGGGCATTACCTGACACGGGCGGGGACACATGCCCACGTCAACGCAATCGCCGATGAGATTGTGACCTCAAACAACTTCACTTCTCAAACTGTAGTTGAACGCCTTGGGAATGGGTCTTAACTTCAAGGCACGGCGACATGTAATCGACCGTGGGCACTATGCAGGAGCGTCGCGGCTGGATTAGCGGCTCCCGTTGAGGACAAACACCAGCCAATCGCCATGGGTCACGGCACAGTGCCCCCGTCCACCCCTCACACGCGAAACTGAGGGTAGCCCTATGGACCTCGCAGAAGAAATCCGCGCGCTGCGCGAAACCGTTGAGAAAATTTCTCACGCCCCGAAACTCATGACCCCCGCCGAGTGTGCGGAATTCCTTAGCGTGTCGGAAAGCGTGCTGTTCGACTGGCGCAAGCGCCCCGGTTCGGCCACGCAAGGTCCGCCGTGGTTGCACATCACCGACCGCACGATCCGATATGATCGGGATGACGTGGTCGCATGGGCGCGCGAGCGCCGTGTCAACAAGTGAAAGGGGCGAGATTGGTTCTCGCCCCCATCGGGATTGTCTGCGCAAAGTGAATAACCAACTTATAGTGGTTTTCACGGCGATCCTGAACCGGAGTATGAGGAACCAATCTCTCGTTGAGAGATATGGAAATGAAAGTTCTGAAACAGATAGTCGAGTATGCAGGCCCCGGCCGCTTCGACCTTTACTTCAAAGATGGCCGCAAGGCTTACGCCTACAAAGACAAGGGCGTGATCGACGACGCTGTCCTTGCTGGGCACCTCGCAGCGCAGCCCATCGGCATCAACATGAACCGTCCATCAGACGCCGGGCCGCAGACGCACTTTCTCGTCTTCGACTTTGACGATCACGACGGAACGCAAGACCCGGACGTCATGCGCGCCCGTGTCGGCATCGTTGTCGGTGCGCTTGAGAGGGAAAAAGTGCCGTATCTTTGTGCCCGCTCTGGCGGCGGCAAAGGATACCACATCTGGGTGGTGTATGAGCAAGCGGCGCGGGCTGACTCAATCCTTGGGCGCGCGGAAAGTCTGCTAAAGGTTGCGAACACCATCCTGCACCAGTTCTGGCCTAATGAAACCTTCTGTGCCGAACTTGATGGCGAGAAGGCGGGCATGTTCATCGACACAGGCAAGCTGCATTCCAAGAACAAGCGGGAGAATATCAACAAGGTCGAGCACCGGATCGAGGTGCTGCCGAAAGGGAGGGGAACGTGCAACGTTGCTCTGCCATTGGCGCAGAAGTCCGTCTTGATGATGGTCGAGCGGATCGACGCTAACGGCATCGCCGCTCTGACCGAACACACCGCACCGGAAACGGTTGACCTTGTGCTCGCAAAGAAGCGCGCGCCGGGACCAAAGACCGCATCGACCAAGGAAGTTGATGTTGGTGCAGCCTTCGCCGCCGTGAAGAAGCTGCGGGGATCGCTCGACGGCTACAAGAAATGGCTGGACTGCGGCTTCATGCTCCGCGCCGGGTTCGGTGAAGATGGCCTCGACATGCTCATCGAATGGTCCCGCGAGTCCGATGGCTTCGTGTCGGATGATGATGTGCGGAAGAAATGGGAAAAAGACATCTGTGCACCGGATGCGACCAAGTGCCCGAAGGAGGCGTTCTGGGCCTATGCGCGCAATGGCGGTTACACGGGCGGCTTGCCTGACGGGATTGCACTCGCGAAAAGCAACACGACCAAGGTGATCCTCGACGACGTGGTCGGGTCGCTCAAGCTGTTCCGTGATGGCGATGGAACGGCCTACGCAAAGGTTGGGCCGCGGCGGGTGCTACGGATCGACTCCCTTGAGTTCTCGGATTGGCTGCGGCGCGCGGCCTATGAGAGTGGCACGACACCGAGTCAGGAACAGATCAGCCTTGTTGTCGCAACAGCAAGGGCACACGCCTATGACAATATCGAAGACGTGCATCTGCGGGTTGCGAAGGTGGGGGGCGAGATCTTCGTCGATCTGTGCGATGCGGACGACCGTGTTCTCATGCTTTCTGCTCAGGGCGCACGGTTCATCGAGGGGGATGAGGTGTGCCCCGTCGTGTTCCGCCGCTCAAAGCAACTTCCTTTGCGCTACGCCGAGGGTGGTCTCGACGACATTCGGGCGTTGGTGAACATGGATGATGATCAGTTCACCATCTTCATGGCCTGTGCCGTTAAAATGTTCTTCCCAGACACCCCGTCGCCCATCGTCAACCTGACGGGCGAATACGGATCGGCAAAGACCTCAACCACCCGCGTCATGCGGTCGCTGATTGATCCTGTGACGGCGATGGTTGCGAAGGCGACCAAGAACGAGGACGACCTGCTCATCCGGTCTTGGCACAACTATGTCCTGACCCTTGAGAACATGTCTGACCTGACGCCCTACTCGGACACCCTCTGCGGCATCTGCACGGGCATGGGGTTCGAGGTGCGCCAGTTGTTCACCAATGGCGATCTGTTCTCGATCTACGTCAGGCGGGCAGTCGTTGTGAACGGCATCGACCCTTCAAAGTATGCAGCGGACCTGATTTCGCGGATCGTTGGCATCACCCTTGAGAAACCGGAAAAGCGGATGCTCGAATCCGAGTTCGAGGCTGCGCTTGTCGCGTCGGCACCCAAGATGTTCGGGGGGATCGCGCGCCTCGTGGTCGAGGTGTTGAAGGTGCTGCCCGAGATCGACCCGCACGAGTTCGCGGACAATATCAGGCTGGCCGAGTTCGGTGCCGTCGGGGAGGCTGTTGCGAGGGTCATGGGCAAAGAGCCGATGTGGTTCATTGAGGTAATGATGGAAATGCAGAGCGAGGCGCAGGACGAGGCGGCAGACGACTCAATGACGATGCAGGCGCTTGAGGCGATGCAGGAGCCGGTAGCGCGGCAAGGCAAATTCTGGGGCGAGACGCAGGAATTGCTGCTGATGATGAAGCAGGCTGCTGAGACGCGTGGCTTGAACATTGCGCGGTTGCCCATGACAGCGGCGACACTCAGCCGGGAGATGAACCAGTTGAAGCCTGCGCTGCGCAAGCGTGGCTGGACGGTTGAGAAGAAGTCACGGAAGTGGCTGATCGTTCCGCCGTCTGATCCCAGCGAAGAGCAGTTGATGGCGATGGTGAATAAGTGACCGTTTGGGTCGGATTACAGGCATTCACATGGATTACAGGGTGCTGCATGTAGCGGTAAAATAATTAGTTGGTTGGTTGGCGACGTGTTTTCCAACCAACCAACTAATAAAAAACCCTCTACATGCAGCCCCCTGTAATAACTGTAATGCCTGCATTCTTGGCGGTGCATCGTGCCAATGGTTGGTGTGCAGCGAACCGAGTTCGCTCCTCGATCTCCACCTGCTGCTGTGCAGCGCTGCACAGTCATTTCAGACCACTTGATCATCAATCAACGCCTGCGATCCGCCAACCGATTCTGATCTAAGCAAGATTGCCGAAATCGCACACAAGTTTGCAACATTCTCTGCAACAAGCGACCGCAAGGCACATTTCTGACAAACGTGGTCACTTATTCCGCATATAGGGTTAGCAAAAAGGTCACTTATAGTCCTCACAACCCAGTCGAACACGCGGAAACAACTCGGCACAGCGCAGCGCCACCACAGCAGCCCTCGTGGCTTGAGGCGTCTCGGGGTCGCGCCCTACCCGTATCCCCGCGAACAACACCGCCCGTCACGCACGCGCTGCTATTGGTGGACCCCCTCTCCCAGCAGACAGAACCCCTGCACCGAGTTCGGAAATATCTTGGCAGAACTTTTCACTACCCCGCCCAATCGCAGGTGACACCTTGGACTGCACTTGAACGCCACCGCCCCTACCACCGATCATCGCCCCAAGTTCAACACTCATGGAGCCTGATGATGCTTTCCGCCCAAGACCTTATTCGACAAGCCGCACACACCGCCGACTGCTACATGGATCGCGGCCACGAGTACATTGGCGATCTTTTCGGTGTCGAGCAGAATTCCCCCGAGCACATTGAATTGTGCAAGGCGCTTCTGCCTTCCTACATGCAAACGTGCGCCCGTGACTTCGACACAGCGATCCGCCACTTCGGAAAAGAAGTCAGGTGACAGCGCACAGCATAACCCAACGATTTCCATCACTTGGACCTCGATTTGTTGAACAACTCGCCCTAAAATTGTGCGATAAAATGAGTGTTGAGGGATTTGCCAAAACAGCGCCGCACGGACCTCAACCGCTACTTGGGTGGCGAGTCCTATCCGTGCGGCGCAACATAAGGACTAACCCATGAAGATCACCCTCCACACCACAGGCGCAGGCAGCATCATCGCAGCCAAGACCCTGACCCATGCCTACGACTTGCCCCTCCCGATCAAAGCGTCCGACGTGTCCGCGTTGATCGCCACCATCTGCCAAGACCCCGAGAAGATCGAGACCTCCCACGGCGGCGTGACTGCCTTTCGCACCCCTGGCGGCATCGACCTGCGCACGTCGTCGGGTCAGTTCAGCCTTCCTTGGTCGATGCTGTGGTCAATCGAAGGCTTGCCCGCATGAAACTCCCAACACGCCGCGTCCCAAAACCTGCGCTCGACATGACGCAGACGGACTTTGAGAAGCTTCTGGTGCGCGGGCTGCAAGTCAAAGGGGTCGTGGACGACTGCATCACTTGGTCGTCGCCCCCAACAGAAGCGGAAAAGGCGTTCGCCGCCGAAATCCTGAGCAAAAAGGTCACTCACCATCATGCTTAAACGTCGAGACCAACGCCTCGCCCAATATCAGAAAATCCGCGATTGCCTTGAAGGCGAAGATCAGGTCAAGGATCAAGGGCAACTCTACCTTAAGCGCCCCGACGCTATGACCGCGCAAAACTATCTCGCCTATAAGGAACGCGCGCAGTTCTACGGCGCAGCGGAATCGACCCTGCGCGCCCTTGTCGGCCTCGCGCTGCGCAAGGCCCCCGTGATCAAACTGCCGCCACGCCTTGAACCGCTGCGCAACAGCGCAACCAATGATCGTTCCCCGCTGTCGGTCATGATCGAACAGATGGTGCGCGAAGTCATGGCGATGGGGCGGTTCGGGCTGATGCTCGACTTTCCCCGTCAAACCGCATCCGTGCTGACCCCGCCGCATTTTGTGACGTGGACGGCGGAAACCATCGAAGACTTCAAGGTGCAGTATATCGACGGCCAGCTTGAACTGACGCAGGTGATCCTGGCCTCGGATGAAAGCCTCGACGGCGATCAGATTTTCCTCGATCTGTGCCTTGAGGACGGCATCTATCGCATCCGCCGCTACATTGAGCAGGGCGCGAACAAGGCGCGCGCGGACGTAGAAGAAGAAATCATTCCGACCGTGAAAGGCAAACCCCTCAACTTCATCCCGTTCATCTTCGTCTCGGATAAGAACTTGAACCCGAACGATGAAAAACCGCCCCTGCTCGACTTGTGCAACCTGAACCTCGGCCATTACCGCAACTCAGCCGACCGCGAACATGCCATGTTCTTGACGGCCACCCCGACACCTTGGATTGCAGGGAACGTGCCTATCGACAAAATGCCGACCTCCATCGGCAGCGGCACGGTCTGGAACCTGCCCGAAGGCACACAGGTCGGGATGCTCGAATTCCAGGGCCCGTCCATGACTGCCTTCAAAGAATTGATGGGCGAAAAACTCGACCAAATGGCATCGCTTGGCGCGCGCATGTTGTCGGCATCAATGAACCGCAACGAGACGACCTCAACAGCGACGCAGCGCGCCCGCTCTGAACTGTCTCTGCTGCAATCGGTTGTGGTGATGTGCGAGGCGGCGTTGACGCGCCTGCTGCGCCTCGCTGCTGATTGGACGGGCGAGCAGCCCGACGATGTGTCGGTGACATTCTCGCGTGACTTTATCGAAGTGACGATGGACCCCGCAGGCATCCTTGCCCAGATGAAGCTGTGGCAGGCGGGCGCGATCAGCCGCCAGACGCTCTATGAAAACCTGCAACAGGGCGAAATCGCCCGCGCTGACCGCTCGTACCAGGACGAGGCCGACATGATCGACGAGGAAGGCGGCGATCTGAGCCAGATCGTGCCAATCCTCAAGCCGGTAGCATAACGTGGCCGACGACCCGACCGTCAGCCTCTACTCCGCCGTTGTCTACGGCACTTTGGAAGACCTGTTTTTCCCTCGGTCGGACGTGCTGAGTCAGACCGAGTGCAACAGGCAGGAGGCTATGTCTTTCCTGACCGACACTTCCGGCCCGTGGTGTAAATCCCGTGTCGCCATCTGCGCGATCATCGACATAGACCCCGACCGCCTGCGCCAGAAGATCGTCGAGTTTCTTGAAGGCACTACCGCGTTTAAACGGCCGCATTGGAAAGGCGCTGGTAAGGTCAAAGAATCCCTCGCTGCTCGTAACGTCGCAATCGCTCAAGAGCTTTGGGCGAACCGCCGCGCACCCACCATCCGGCGCATCGTCCCCGAACCCGAGAACCGCATCGCTGCTTTTGAACCAGAACCCATCGAGTCTATCCGCGCGCGGTCAGAACGCATCCTCGATGCCCTCGACGCGCGCAAGTCTGCGGCCTGATCTCCACCTGCGATCTTGGTTTAGCGTCTGTTGCTAACCGCTTATGATCATCATGCAGACAAAGTAAGGCTTTGGCTCAGGTGTTGAACGCACATGGGGCAGGTCAGAAATGGCCTGCCTCGTTCAACATCTAGGAGCCACTCATGCCCAATAACGACGATGCAGCACAGCGCTTGATCGACGCGATACTGCCCAAACTGACAGAAGCTCTGCTTCCGCAACTGACGGAAGCGGTCGAGGCGCAGATCAAAGGCGTCGTCGCGAAAAACGACGATCTGCTTGCCAAACTTGCGACCGAAAAGGCGCAGAAGGACGACTTCGCAAAACTGCTGGCCGATCACGAAAAGTCACTGGCCGACACGAAGCAGCTTACCGACATGATGGACCCAAAGAAACCCAAGCCCGATGCGACCGCCCCTGTGATCATCTCGAAAGCGGATGCGCGGGATCGTCAGAAATATCTCGCGGCACAGGCGGAAGCGGCGAAGCGCGGTGTTCCGATGCAGATTGGCGCGCCGAACGCTGCCCAAAACGACGACACCCGCACCCACCATGCGACGGAAACCCACCTTTATGTCACGTCTGCCGCGATGCGGGACACGGCCACCTATAAGCGCCTGCGCGCGCAGGCAGAGCGGGAGCATCTGACTTTCCAGCCCGTGCGGACACTGGCCGATGTGGAGGGCGCAAATGTCGAGTCCTGAAACCCGCGCTTGCCTCGACTTCGCCTACCGCATGGTTGTCGGTATAGGGGTCGAAGATGAACTTTATGTCTGCCGCGACGGCATCACCATCGCGACCCATGCGGGCGTCGAGCGCGTCGAGCCGTCAAGCAGCCACCCCTACGACGTGCTGATCCACCTTGTCGCAAAGGCGATGCAGACGCACTTGCGCGGCGTCGATCTTGCGCAGATTCGCGATGATCTGCTCGCGACTGACATTGGGGAATTGTTGGCAAATAAGGTCAACGATCATTTGTCGGGTCTCTCCGTTGGTGAGTGGCAGCGCCTGCGCGTGCGGGTCGCTTTCTACACGGCTGACGATAACACGGCGATGATGGCCGATCCGACCGAGATCGAAGGATAGACCCAACATGGACATGGAACGCATCAAACGGGCATTGCCAAAGGAGGGCGGTCAGGGTCGCCGCTCTACCATTCGGATGCGTTCCGACGTGGCCGAGGTGGTTGTGGATTGTGTCCTCAACCGCCGCCCGTTTCTTGAAATCGCAAAACGCTGCGCCGTTGACGTCGAAACGCTCGTCCGTTTCCGCAAGCGGTTCATCACCGATGAAGTCAGAAAGATTGTCCTTGTCGAGGATCAGAAAGCAGAAGCGGCCTTCATCGACACTGCGATCAACGAAGGCCAGGACGAGATTCAATCGGGCCTGCGGTCGATCATCGCGGAGCAAAAGGCGATCATCGCCACCTTGAAGGACAACGAAGACCTTGGCGGCGCGCTGATAGGTTTGCGGGATCAGGCGGCAACCTATGAGCGGCTGCTGAAATCCTACACCGCCCTTAAAGAGCGGACGACCATCGTGCTGTCGATCAACGAAAACCCGGAATGGTCACGCCTGCAAAACGTGCTGCGCGCCGTGTTCGCAAACCATCCCGACGCCTTCGACGATTTCCAGCGCATGGCACGGCAGGAGCGTCTGCGCCTTGAATGAACTTGATTTCTTTTTGCGCACTTTGGAGGAACGGGTTGACCCGACGCACCTGCTTGAGCGTGTCGTTGGCGCGCCTGCGGACCCGTGGCAGAAAAAGCTGCTGACCACGACGTCACCCTTCGTCATGTGCCTCGCCTCGCGCCGTATCGGAAAGTCGCAGACGACGGGCGTTCTCGCGGCGCAGACCGTTGCCGAACCTGACCGGACCGTGCTGATCCTTTCGACCACGCTGTCGCAGTCGCAACTGCTGTTCAAGAAATGCCTGCTTGCTTGGTCAAAGATGGCGTTGCCTGTCAAAGCTGTCCGCGCGACCCAGACCGCACTCGAACTCGAAAACGGGTCACAGATCGTCTGCGTTCCGGCGGGGCAGGACGGCGAATCTGCGCGCGGGCATGGCGTCAAAAACGGCGGCATCCTTGTCTATGAGGAAGGCGCGTTCTTGGCTGATGCCGTTTACGACGCCACGCTGCCGATCCGCGAGGATGGTGGCAGAATTTTGATCATCACGACACCAGGGCGCAAAGGCGGTGTGGCGCACCGCTTCTGGACCGAAAACGACGACGTGGAAAAGATCACCGCCCGTTCGACCGAACTCCCGCGCATGGCCGAAAAGGTGGCCTTCGACCGCAAGTACATGCCGCCCGTCAAGTTTGCCGTTGAACATGACCTTGCATGGATGGGTGCAGGCGGAACGCCGTTTTTCGACTCTACGACCATCGCCAACGCCTTCGTCGCGCGACCGCAACTTGAACTGGGGAACATCTATGCAGGCCTCTGAAATCATCACCAAAGGCGAAGACCTGTTTCTGCCTTGCCCTGATCCCGTCGTGACCAAGGTGCGCGGGTATCGCCGTTTCCTCGTCGGCCTCGATATTGCTCAGAGCATCGACCAGAACGCCTTTGCGATCATCGAAGATGTGCGCGAACCAGCTTGGGGCGAGTATGCGCAATACCTGAAACCACGGACGCGGACCATCGTGCGGGCGGAACGCATCCCCCAGATGGATTACACCAAATTGGCGCAGGTCGTGAAAAACCTGATGGCTGATCCAGCGCTTGCGGGCCGCGCCCATCTTGTGGTGGACGCGGGCGGTCCGGGCAGAAGCTTTTGCGATCTGCTGAACGCACGCGGCGTCCTGCACCAGCGGATGCAGATTGTCGGCGGCGACAATGAGAACGAAACGAAGGAACGGGCGACGACGTTCTGGAATGTGGGCAAGAATATGCTGCTCGGCAATCTGAACTCGGCGCTGCATACGGGCGATCTCGTGATCGGCAATTTCCCCGGTCGCGATGATCTGCGCCATGAGTTGGAATCGTTCGAGATGACCATGACGGATGCAGGGCGCGTCCGCATTGAAGGCGGCACGAAGGCAGGACACGCGGACATTGCGATGGCCGCTGCCATGTCCTTCGCGCTGTCCGATCACCGTTCAGTCGGCGCGTTCATCGGGCAGACGCCGCTGAAAGGTTACTGGTGACGCGCAACCGCGCCAGAGACCCCCGAAAAATCGCGCAGCAGGCGGTGTGCCGCGCTTTCGGGCGCAACGATGCCCGTGAAGTCGCACACCGCCTTAGACGGGCGCTGCTGGGATGGCGCGAAGCACAATTTCTTCTTCATCGCGATCATTGCAGATGAAGGCAACCTTGCCCGGTGTAATTACCAGTTCATGCACAATGGGGTTAGGGTTGAAATAGATGCGATGCCCACGCGCAAATTCCTCGGCCACTTTGCGGTTGCGGGTCCATGACAATCCTAACGGTGCGCTGGCGTCTTGCCCGCGATAGACCGTCATGCGTTTTGGCAGTTCTGTGACCGGGGGCCTCCAGCGACGGAAGATGTGAAACCACTCTGCAAACTCCTCGTGCGGGATTCGGTCGAAGCCGGACCACGCCCGCGTCACGATAGGCCAGAATGCAGCGCCCGCTCCAACTTCTTCAATCCAATGAAGGATGAAACCGGGCCGCTTAACGCTGCCGCCGCGAACGCGCATCATCGCGTCCAAGATTGCGTCCGGGTTGGCCCGATCAGGTCCAAGAAAAAGATCGTCACCGAAATCGTCGCTCACAAGCGCCTCCGTTGCTTTGGGCAACAATCGACGATGCCCGCTCATTCTCAAACCATGAAGTCAGGTGTCACCTATAATCTTCAAATCTGCGGTGCTTAACTGTGGCCGGGTCTTCGTTGAACCGACCCGTTCGCGGATAGGCCGTTGCCTCGGACCCATCGCCGAAGAACACGCGCCAAACGCCTTTGCGCATCCGCACGACGCGGGCGACGTCGGGTAGGTCGAGGATGTGCGAGAACATCATGCGAACCCCCTCCTCTGTGTCGTCATAGGTCATTCGGTGGCAAACCTGTATGGCGCGGGGCGTGGCATCTTCGGACGCGCGGCGATCAATGCGAGGGCGCGCAGGCGACCCAGTCGCGGATTTGGCTGATCACAACGCCATTCGCGCCGAAGGACAAGGGGAAATTCACGCGGTGGTAAAGCGGGTTTGCGTCGGGTGATGAACATTTGCGGGCCTCCGTTGATGAGGCCATTACATCTGGACGCCTTTCCGGCGGTACGTCAACCGGGGCGTTCTTAAACAGTCGCCACCAACTGCCTGAAGTCGGTTTCGCGGATGATGCGGATTGAGTAGCCAGCAGCCGCCAATTCCTCGGCCTTGCGATGCTTTGACGACTTCTCGTGACCCGGCAGGGGTCCGAGATATTGGACAGCAACGTCTGTGAACCTTCGCACCATCGCAAGGCCAACCGTCCGCAGGTTCGCCTGCGTCACGATAGCTTGCGCACTCGATCCAGTTCCACTCCACAGCGCATAATTAGGCACGGACAACCCACAGGGGAAAAGGTGATAAAACCTCGTCGTGTCGGTCAGCTTAATCTTCGACTTGAGAACGATGTTCAGTTCGTTGCCAAAGGTCCGAACGCGGTTTCCGGGTTGGTCTGGGGCGTCCGAGAACAGTTTCCAGAGGTCGTGCTCGTCTTCGATTGTGATCATGGTGCAGCCGGGTTCACTGGGGCCGTCGAAGCGCGACGGCGCATGGGTGCAAGGAACTGCCGGAAGGCATCCTTGCGGGATTCGATGGCCTCACGGACGCGGGCAACGATCCGCTCCTTTTGCGGCTCATCAACCGTGTCGAACTCCTCACGGCGGCGCTTGATCGTCACATAGACGAACTGATCGTCCGCATGGGTCCGCTCGACCTGCCAGCCTTCGGCCTTTACCGTGTCCTCGATCACGGCGCGGGCAGCTTTGCAGGCGATGCCGTTCCGCTCGCTTGTCTGCTGTGCGACTACATGGTCACATTCGGGGATCAGCGACGGGTCAATCTCGCCAGTGTCAATGAACCGCCGCTGCGCATCAACAAGGTCGCGCTGTTGTTTTTCGAGGCGGGTGATCTCGTTTGCGAGCGCGCGCACCTTATGCTCTGCGTCGAACTTCTGCTTATTTGCTTTCGCGATCCGGTTGGTCAGTTCCTCGAAGGTCATGGCGAAGGGGTTGTCGAGACGCGGGTTCACGCGGCCATCGAGCAGGCGCTCGACGACATTACGCGGGTTCGCGCCTTCTTGGTGTGCAAAGATGCCGTCGCGTAGACCTGTCATTTGGGCACCGTCAAGCTGGCGGTGAAGCCTCGGCCTTCGGGCAGCGTGAAAGTCGCATCCCCGCCCGTGAAGTCGATCTTGTGTGCGATCTTCATGGACAACAGTAACTCGGGCAACTTGAATAGCAGCGTTTCGGTTGCGCGGGTGTCCGCCTCCAGAATGGTTTTGTAGCCGGGTGCATCGTCAGGGTAGCCGACGAAGCCGCGAGGTTGAACCTCAATGCGGGAGTTAACTGGAAGCGCCGAGAACAGCTCGACGAACTCCTTCCGGCAAGCTGTCGCATCGAACAGGTCGTTCCCCATCCGCCAGTGCTTGACGAACTCGCGCTCGAAGCGGTGGGCTGGATAGGAGATCAGCGCGGCCTCATACTTCTCGCCGGACGCGAACCGGAAGACGACGCGCTCCTCACTGATCGAGATATGGGTGACCTCCTGCCGGAACGCGGCCAACACGGCGACGTCTGCGGGCGTGAGGGCGATCCCGGAAAGCCCAGTCTGCCCGACCATGAACTCAACTGCCGTCAGACCCGTGCAGGCGTAGATTCGGCCATTTATCAAGTGGACGAAGCGAAGGAATTCTTCCCGCTGCGAAAAGGGAGCCTTGTTGAAGAAGAGCTTTGCCGCTTTGAGTTTTTCCATAATCGGAGGCACAGCAACCCATTCGCCCTCGTTGAACGAAGGCGCGGAGTGCTGACCATAGATCGGAAACTCAAACGTAACGCCCAATGCGCTGCCCCCTTTGCTCTCATTCGGCGTAAATCCCTTATGTGGCAGGACTTTGGCGCAAGAGTGGCAACGGTGCGCGACCGATCATCGCGTTTAAACGGGCGAACCAAATTGTTGCAGAGATGTTGCAGAAAGTGTCGAAAACGCGAAGGCCGCCCCGAAGGACGGCCTGCTAACGCATTGTAGATGTTTAGTTATTTTGGCTCCGGCGGTAGGGATCGAACCTACGACCAATTGATTAACAGTCAACTGCTCTACCGCTGAGCTACGCCGGAACACGGGGGCGATATAGCAAGTGGGGTGGGGGGCGTCCAGTGGCTATCGTCACAAATCTGCGGTGGAGTGTTTGCGGGCATCACAGGCAAAAAAATTGCGAGGAAGGGGCCAGTGTCGGCATGGCGGAAATCATGGATCTGTCATGCAGATCAACAAGATGGGCAAAGATGTTGCGGGATGCGGCGGGATGCAGGGCGATGGGTGTATCGGCATAGATGAGCGTCGTCAGCTCGGGCAGGGTCGCGGAACCTGACGCCAGCGTAGCAAGGATTTCGGCTTCACGTCCGCGGCGGTGCGCCGCAAGGTCAGAAAGCCGCCCGGCCACATCCTCAATCGGCGCGCCGTGGGTCGGATAGGCAATGCGCCAGTCCATCGCCATCAGCCGCGCAAGGCTGGCCATATAGGCCGCCATATCGCCATCTGGGGGCGAGACAAGGCTGGTGGACCAGCCCATCGCCACGTCGCCGCAAAACAGGCGGTCATGCCACGCGAAACTCAGATGTCCCGCGAAATGTCCGGGCGTGTGCAGTGCTGTCAAATGCCAGTCGGGGCCGGAGACGCGGTCGCCGTCGGTCAGGCAATGATCGGGGGCAAAGCCGGTGTCCACGCCTTCGCCACCGCCCGCAAAACCGGCAGCGGCGAGCGACTGCATCCGGGCGCTGCGGCCGGCACCGGCCGGGCCAAAGCCGCAGACCGGCGCACCGGTGCGGGCCGACAGAGCGGGGGCAAGAGCGCTGTGATCCAGATGCGGATGGGTGACCAGAATGTACGAAATACGCTCGCCCGGGCGAAGGGCTGCCAGCACGGCGGCAAGATGCGCAGGCAGGTCGGGGCCCGGGTCGATAACGGCCACTTCGCCGGTTCCCAGCACAAACGTATCCGTGCCCCAGCCCGTCATCGGCGATGGGTTGGGTGCCAGCACGGCCCGCAGCCCGGGTTCAAGCTGGCGACACAGGCCCGGGGTCGGTCGCTCCATCCGTCAGGCCCTTTCGCTGCTGACCATCGCGCGCTAGGCTTGGCCTCATGTTCGCGCGCCTCAAAACCCTGATGCCCCGCAGCCTTTACGGCCGGGCGGCGCTTATCCTTATTCTGCCCATCGTCACGATCCAGCTTGTCGTGTCCATTGCTTTCATCCAGCGGCACTTTGAAAAGGTGACGCGGCAGATGACAGACGGGGTCGGAATCGAACTGCGCTATGTGCTGGATGAATTGTCGGCGGCACCCGAGGCCGAGGTTGCCACGCGCGGCGAAGCCCTGGCCCAGGCGTTGCAGATGCGCCTTGTTTTGCCAGCGCAGCCCGCCATTGATGCGGATGCGCGCCTGCCTTGGGATCTGTCGGGACGGGTGGTGATCGAGACGTTGCGCGCAGAGCTTCCGTCGTTGCGGGTGGCCGATCTGCGCAGCGACACGGGCGAGGTGCGGCTTTGGTTCGACACCCCGCGCGGCCCGCTGGAGGTGACGATGGATCGCCGCCGCATGTCGGCCACCAACCCGCACCAGCTTTTGGTGCTGATGATCTTTACCTCGCTTCTGATGACCTTGATCGCCTATCAGTTCCTGCGCAACCAGTTGCGCCCGATCCGCCGTCTTGCCCGCGCGGCCGAGGCATTCGGGCGGGGGCGGCATGTGCCCTACAAACCCGGTGGCGCGCAAGAGGTGCGGGCGGCGGGCAGCGCATTCCTTGACATGCGCGCCAGAATTGAACGCCAGATCGAACAGCGCACGCTGATGCTTTCGGGGGTCAGCCACGATCTGCGCACACCCCTGACCCGGCTTCGGCTGGGCCTTTCCATGCTGCCCGAAGATGAGGAAAGCCGCGCTTTGCTGGGCGACGTGGCCGATATGCAGCGGCTGGTTGACGAATTTCTGGCTTTTGCGCGCGGCGATGCGCTCGACGAAACCGAAGATGCCGATGTGAGGATGCTTCTGTCCCGCGTGGTGGAGAATTCACAGCGCATGGGGCAGAATGTGCGCCTTGGCGAGATGTCGGGCGAGGCGGTGGCGCGGCTTCGCCCGGCGGCGGTGACGCGGGCAGTTGAAAACCTTGTCGGCAACGGCGTGCGGCATGGCAAACGCGTCGTGGTGTCGGTTGTTGTAACCGAGCGGGCGGTGAAGTTCACCGTCGAGGATGCCGGCCCCGGCATTCCGAAAGATCAGCTTGACGAGGCGGTGTTGCCCTTTGTCCGGCTGGATGGCGCGCGCGACCCCAATAGGGGCGGTGGCGCGGGGCTTGGCCTGTCCATCGCCGCCGATATCGCGCGCAGTCATGGCGGCGTTCTGCGGCTCGGCGTCAGCGACGCGTTGGGCGGATTGAAGGCCGAACTTGTTCTGGCGCGGTGACGCGCGTTACCGGGGCCGCCCGAACACGACAACCCAGTTGGGCCGCGCGCCATCCACAAGGGCCACTCCCACTTCGGTGACCGATGCGTTCAGGATATTGTTGCGGTGGTGCGGTGAATGCATCCAGAAACTGACAGCACGGTCATAGGTGGCAAAACCGATGCCGGTGTTTTCGGCGGCAGTGCGCAGGGTATAGCCCACGCGGTGCAGTCTTGTGCGCAGGTCTGATCCGTCCGATCCGACATGGCTGTAAACGCCCCGCGCGGCATTGTCGCAGGCGTGTGACAACGCCACGCGTGAAAGTTTGGCGGATTGGTGCAATTGCGGCAGGCCTGCCGCGCGCCGCTGCGTGTTCATTGCCTGAATGGTCGCCGTGACTTCGGCTTTTGCGCGGGCCGACGTTTTGCACGGTGCAGACAGAACCGGCGTTGCGATCAACAGCCCGGCCACAAGCGCTAGGCCGCGCAATGCGAACCTATGTCTTTTGCTGTGACGCGGCATCTTTTGCCTCCGGTAAAGCTGCGGGATATCCCGCTTTACAACCGAAGATTGCGGCAAAGGCGAGAGGAGAAAGCGGCTCTTTCGTGGCCTCTGGGTTGCTCTGGCGGGAAACGGCTTGGTGGTTGACGCCAACCGCGCTGCTATTCGCCCATCACGACTTTGCGGAATGGGAAAAAGCCGTGCGTGGCGTGCGGCCAGGCCTCGCGGTCCTCAAGGCGCATGACCTCGCACAGATCAATGGTGTGGGCCTGCAACAGGGGGCGCAACTGCGATAGTGTTTCGGCCACCGGACCGACCGACGCGTAGGGTGATACGATCTGGCCTGCGCCCTGCGCCTTTGCCCAATCCGCCAGATCCTGCAAGTCCGTGCTGTCGAACACGCAAGAGGCGGTTCCGGCCGTGTCGGTCAACCGGGTGCTGGCATCGGTTAGGGCGCCTGCGGCAAAATCCTGAACCGGGGGGGCGACGACAAGCGGCGAGCGGGCGTTTGCCGCGTTCAGCCGGATCGTGGCGACGGGGCGCAATCCTGTTTCCAGCAAACCCTCGGGGCACAGATCATCATCGTGCAGCAGCAGGGCCGAAGCGACGTTGGGCCGCCACTTTTGCACGCAGCCCAGCGGGCGGCGGTCACCTAGGGGCGGTTCTGTCAGGGCCGTGGCATGGGTCGCAAGTCCCTTCGGATGGAATCGCCCGCCCGTGCAACGCGCAATGATGTCAGGTTGTGCCAGATAGGTCTTGCCCGCCGTCTGCAACCCTGCCACCCAACGCCAGCTTAGCGTGTTTGACGCCGCATCACCGTCAATAAGATGGCGCATAAAGAAATCCGCGCCCAGTTCCCACGGCAGGCGCAGCGTGAAGATCCAGATTGACGCGAACCACATCCGCGCGTGATTGTGCAGATAGCCCGTTGCGACCAGATCCTGCGCCCATTGATCGAACCCGTCGATGCCGGTGGTGCCGGCACAGGCGGCCTCCCAATCCGCGCGCAGACCGCCTTCGGTGGCAACCCGGTTCAGCCCGGCCTGCACGCCATGGCGGTAGCGGAGCCAGATGCCGGGGCGCTGTTCCAGCCAGCCTTTCCAGTAAACGCGCCACCAGACCTCGGTCACAAACTTGTCCGCATCGCGGCCATGTGCCGCAGTGGCGGCGGCGATGACTTCGGATTCGAGGATCAGCCGGTGCCGCAGATAGGGCGACAGGCCCGACACATGCGGCTGCCCCGGCGCATCGTGGTTGCGCCATTGCGCATAGTCCCGCCCTGCGCGCGGAAGAAACCGGGTCAGCCGGTCCAGCCCGGCCGCGCGCGTGGGGATGAAATGCGGATCACTCATATCGTCCCAGCTAACGCCCGCACCGTTGCCGTCAATCCCGCGCGCCCCGCGGAATGTATGGGGTGCCCTTGCGACTGCTGGCCCGCGGCACTAAGACTTGGCTAACCCATTTACGATAACCCACATCCGAAGACACGAGGCAGAGGCGCATCATGAAAGACCCGGTTGATCACTATATGAATACCCTTGTGCCCATGGTGGTCGAACAGACCAGCCGGGGCGAACGCGCCTATGATATCTTCAGCCGGATGCTGAAGGAACGGATCATCTTTCTGTCCGGCCCGGTGCATGACGGCATGTCGTCGCTGATCTGTGCGCAGCTTCTGTTTCTTGAGGCGGAAAATCCGTCGAAAGAAATCGCGATGTATATCAACAGCCCCGGCGGCGTGGTGACGTCCGGTCTTTCGATCTATGACACGATGCAATACATCAAACCCAAGGTGTCGACGCTGGTGATCGGGCAGGCGGCCTCGATGGGGTCACTTTTGCTGACGGCGGGCGAAAAGGGCATGCGGTTCAGCCTGCCCAATTCCCGCGTGATGGTTCACCAGCCGTCGGGCGGCTATCAGGGGCAGGCGACGGACATCATGATCCACGCCCGCGAAACCGAAAAGCTGAAGCGCCGGTTGAACGAAATCTACGTCAAACACACCGGAAATGATTACGACACCGTCGAGGCCGCACTGGAGCGGGACAACTTCATGTCCGCCGAAGATGCGCAAGCCTGGGGTCTGATCGACCAGATCACGGAAAACCGTGGCAAGGCCGAAGACACATCGAAGTGAGCGGTTGCCCCCGGTTGGCACGGCCGATCGGGGGCGATTTGACATTGTGAAGGCGCGGGCCTTGGCCTAGACTTTCAAAACGGCCCGCCGAGCGGGCGCACGGCAGAGGATCACGATGGCGAACAATTCCGGCGGCGACAGCAAAAATACCCTTTATTGCTCGTTCTGCGGCAAAAGCCAGCATGAGGTGCGAAAGCTGATTGCAGGACCGACCGTGTTCATCTGCGACGAATGCGTCGAGTTGTGCATGGACATCATTCGCGAGGAAACCAAGTCTTCGGGTCTGAAAGTCACCGATGGCGTGCCGACGCCGCGCGACATCTGCAAGGTGCTGGACGATTATGTGATCGGGCAGGAACATGCGAAGCGGGTGTTGTCGGTGGCGGTGCACAACCACTACAAACGCCTGAACCATTCGTCCAAGACCGATATCGAGCTTTCCAAATCCAACATCCTGCTGATCGGCCCCACCGGCTGCGGCAAGACGTTGCTGGCTCAGACCCTTGCGCGCATTCTGGATGTGCCGTTCACAATGGCCGATGCGACGACGCTGACCGAAGCGGGTTACGTCGGCGAAGATGTGGAAAACATCATCCTGAAATTGCTTCAGGCCAGCGAATATAATGTTGAACGCGCGCAGCGCGGCATCGTCTACATCGACGAGGTCGACAAGATCACCCGCAAGTCCGACAACCCGTCGATCACCCGCGATGTGTCGGGCGAGGGCGTGCAGCAGGCGCTTCTGAAGATCATGGAAGGCACCGTTGCCAGCGTTCCACCGCAGGGCGGGCGCAAGCATCCGCAGCAGGAATTCCTGCAGGTTGATACGACCAACATCCTGTTCATCTGTGGCGGTGCGTTTGCGGGTCTGGAAAAGATCATCGCACAGCGCAACAAGGGCTCGGCCATCGGCTTTGGTGCCGCTGTCAAGAACAACGACGATCGTGGCGTGGGCGAGATGTTCAAGGAGCTGGAGCCGGAAGACCTGCTGAAATTTGGTCTGATCCCGGAATTCGTCGGCCGTCTGCCGGTGATCGCCACGCTGACCGATCTGGACGAAGCGGCTTTGGTCACGATTCTGACCGAACCCAAGAACGCTCTGGTCAAGCAATACCAGCGCCTGTTCGATATCGAAGGCGTCGGCCTGACCTTCACGCCCGATGCCTTGGTCGCCATTGCCAAACGCGCGATCAAGCGGAAAACCGGCGCGCGGGGCTTGCGGTCGATCATGGAAGATATCCTTCTGGACAGCATGTTCGAACTGCCCGGCATGAATGACGTGACCGAAGTGATCGTCAAGGAAGAGGCCGTGAACAACGGTGCCCAACCCTTGCTGGTGCATGCCGACACCAAGAAAAAGGGTGCTGCGGCCGCAGCCGTCTGACCAATCCGCCGAACGGAACAAGGGCCGCCGCACAAACTCGTGCTGCGGCCTTTTTCATGCGCGCAGATACCGGCCAAAATCCGTCGGCATCGGCTACGGTGGCACTAACCTCTGGACCTGCCCGCGCTGATCAGCCATATCATGCCCCAGAACCCGGAGGCGGCGATGTATTTCCTGAAACGACTTCTGACCTGGTGGAACAGCCAGACGCTGGGCACCCAGTTGTTCACCTGGCGCAAGGGCCAGAAGGTCGGCGAAGACGGGCAGGGGAACGCCTATTACCAGACGGCCGATGGCAAGAAACGCTGGATCATCTACAATGGCGAGATGGAGGCAAGCCGCGTCTCGCCCGAATGGCACGGCTGGCTGCATTTCACCTGGGACGAGCCGCCGACCAAGGCCCCGCTGCCGCGAAAAGCCTGGGAAAAGCCGCATCTTGAAAACCTGACCGGAACTGCCGCTGCCTATGTGCCCGCAGGCTCCATCCTCAAACCAACGCCGGTCGCGCGCAGCGACTATGAGGCGTGGAAACCCGAATAATGGCTGAAAATATCTCTGAAGTGGTCGCCGGCGGCGCGGTTCTGGCCGTGGCCGTTGGATTTCTGTTCTATGCCGGCCAAAGCGCCGGGCTGACGGGCGACAGCGGCGGCTATATGCTCAAAGCCAGCTTCCGGTCGGTTGAGGGCGTGGCGGTGGGCACCGATGTGAAACTTGCGGGCGTCAAGGTGGGCACCATCACCAGCCTTGATCTGAACCCGAAAACCTATTTCGCCGATGCGACGATCAATCTTAAAAACGGCATCGAAATCCCGGAGGACAGCGCGATCCTGATCTCGTCCGAGGGGCTTTTGGGCGGCAATTTCGTTGAATTGATCCCCGGCGGATCGCCCGACAATCTGGCCCCTGGTGATGAGATCGAAGATACCCAAGGCGCGGTCAGCCTGATCGGTCTTCTGATGAAATTCGTCGGCAACGGTGCAAAAACGGCCGTAACCGACGGGCAAAGCCCCGATGGCGCGTCACCCGACGCCGGAACCACCACGCCATGAAACGGCTGCTTTTGTCGGCCCTGCTGCTGGCCACTCCGGCAGTGGCGCAAGACTATTCCAAGGGGCAGGGTGCCCTGTTGCGCTGGCTTGACAAGGTGTCGGGCGAGACGGCCGATATCGAACTGGCCCCCGGTCAATCGGCGGTCAGCGGGCAGTTGACGATCCGCATGGATGAATGTCGTTTTCCCAGCGCCGACCCCGCATCAAACGCCTTTGCGCATCTGACCATCACCGATGCGCGCCGGGAAGGCCCGGTGTTCAACGGCTGGATGATCGCGGCAAGCCCCGCGCTGTCGTCACTGGATCATCCGCGCTATGACGTGTGGGTTTTGCGCTGTGTGACTGGTGCGGATGCCCCCGAGGTAACAGCGCCAACGCCTGACACCGGCGAAGATGCCCCGATCGAGGACGTGCCGCCGGTTCAGTAACCGGGGGTATAGCCAGGCGGATCAAAAGTTGCGGCCCGCTGCAGCGCCGCAGCAAGCCGTGCCCGGTAGTCATGGCGCGGGATTTCAACGCCGCCCAATGAGGCCAGATGCGGCGTCAGGAACTGCGTGTCAAACAGGGTGAATCCACCGGCGTTCAGGCGGTGCACCAGATAGGCGAGGGCAATCTTCGACGCATCGGTGCGGCGTGAGAACATGCTTTCGCCAAAGAACGCAGACCCCAGCACCACACCGTAAACGCCGCCTACCAGATCGGGGCCGTCCCATACCTCAAGACTGTGGGCATGACCGAGGCGGTGAAGGTCAAGATAAAGGTTGAAAATCTGCGGATTGATCCATGTCTCGGGGCGGTCGGCGCACAGGGTCAGAACGCCGTGAAAATCCGAATCTGTTCGAATATGGAAAGGATCGCGGGCTATATGGTGCCTAAGGCTGCGCGAAATGTGGAATTTATCCAAGGGCAGAATGCCGCGCAACCGTGGGTCCACCCAATGGATCGCATCGCTGTCACGCGATTGCGCCATCGGAAACACCCCTGCCGCATAGGCGCGCAGCAACAGGTCGGGGGTGATCACGGGGGGCGAGGTTGGCCGCATTACCGGGCCTTCGGATTATCCGCCGAATTTCTCGGCAAGCCACTTTTCCAGCCAGTGGATGTTGTAATTGCCCGACTGGATATCGGGCTCATCCAGCAGCGCGTCAAACAGCGGCATCGAGGTGTCGATCCCGTCGATGATCAACTCGCCCAAGGCGCGGCGCAGCCTTGCCAAAGCCTCGGGGCGGTCGCGGCCATGCACGATCAGCTTGCCGATCAGGCTGTCGTAATAGGGCGGGATCGAATAGCCGGAATAGAGTGCCGAATCCATCCGTACGCCAAGGCCCCCCGGCGCGTGGAACATCCGCACCTTGCCGGGGCATGGGGTGAAATTCGGAAGTTTTTCGGCGTTGATGCGCACTTCGATGGCGTGGCCGTTGATCACCAGATCATCCTGACCGAACGACATGTCCATGCCCGACGCCACTCGGATCTGTTCGCGCACAAGGTCGATGCCGAAAATCGCCTCGGTAACGGGGTGTTCAACCTGCAGGCGCGTGTTCATCTCGATGAAGAAGAACTCGCCGTCCTCGTACAAAAACTCGATCGTTCCTGCGCCGATATATTTGATCGCGGCACAGGCATCGGCGCAGACCTTGCCGATTTTCGCGCGCAATTCGGGGGTGATGGCGGGGCCGGGGGCTTCTTCGAACACCTTCTGGTGGCGGCGTTGCAGGCTGCAATCGCGCTCGCCCAGATGCACGGCCTTGCCCTTGCCATCGCCGAACACCTGAATTTCGATATGGCGCGGTTTTTGCAGGTATTTCTCGATGTAGACTTCGTCGTTGCCGAAGGCTGCTTTGGCCTCGGAGCGCGCGGTGCGAAAGGCAATCTCAAGCTCGGTCGCGTTCTTTGCGACCTTCATGCCGCGCCCGCCACCCCCTGCCGTGGCCTTGATGATGACCGGAAAGCCGATGCTTTCTGCAACACCAATCGCCGTCTCAAAATCAGGCACGCCGCCTTCGGACCCCGGAACCACCGGAATTCCCAGCGCTTTTGCGGTTTCCTTGGCGGTGATCTTGTCGCCCATGATGCGGATGTGTTCGGCAGAGGGGCCGATGAAGGTGATCCCGTGATCTTCCAGCGCCTGCGCGAACGCCTCGTTCTCGCTCAGAAACCCGTAACCCGGATGCACGGCCTGCGCTCCCGTAATCTCGCAGGCCGAAATGATCGCGGCCTTGCTCAGATAGCTGTCGGCAGACGAGGCCGGGCCGATGCAAACGGATTCGTCGGCCATGCGCACATGCATCGCATCCGCGTCGGCGGTGGAATGGACGGCGACCGATCTGATGCCCATCTCGCGGCAGGCACGGATGACGCGCAGCGCAATCTCGCCCCGGTTGGCGATCAGGATTTTTTCAAACATACGCGTTACTCGATGATCATCAAAGGCGCGCCGAATTCAACCGGCGATCCGTCGGCAACCACGATCCGCTTGACGACCCCGGCGCGGGGAGCGGGGATGTGGTTCATCGTCTTCATCGCCTCGATGATCAGCACGGTCTGGCCTTCGGTCACGGTGGCACCCACTGTCACAAATGCCGCTGCACCCGGTTCGGCAGACAGATACACGGTGCCGACCATGGGTGAGGTCACAGCACCCGGATGCTGTGCGGGGTCTTCGACAATGGGGGCTGCGGCGGCGGCAGGTGCTGCGCTGGCCGCGACCATCACGGGGGCCGCAGTTTGCGTGGTCACGATATTTGCTTGTTTGACGACGCGGACTTCAAGACTGTCATCCGCCGCATAGTCGCGCTTGACCGACACTTCGGTAAGGTTGTTCTTGTTCAAAAGCTCGGCAAGGGCCTGAATGAAGGCGACATCCGCTTCGGTCGATTGTTTGCTCATCCCATCCTCATCTGCGTTGATCCGGCGATCTGCCCCAAAGGGCACGCCGCGTTGGCCCCGCTTATACGCGACGGGGGCGGGGGTGAAAAGCACCAGTTGCGGGCGCATTTGCCGGTTTTTCGGGCGATTGCGGCGTTGGACACGGGTCTTTAGCGCATTTCAAAATTTACCGTTTGATAAAAAATCAATCCCGTGCCAGATTTTTACTGAAGAAAAGCCTTTGCGAAGGGTCCGCCATGTCCAACAGCCCGCTTACCCCCGGTGTCGCCGCAGGGCGACTTGCCCCCGCCGCCTATACCGCGCAATTTGCCGATATCGCCCCGAGGCTTGAGGAACATGAGGCGCGGGTTGCCGCTGATCGCTGCTATTTCTGCCATGATGCGCCCTGCATCACGGCCTGCCCGACGGGCATCGACATCCCGCTTTTCATCCGCCAGATCGCAACCGGCACGCCGGATGCGGCGGCGAAAACGATCTTTGCGCAAAACATCATGGGCGGCATGTGCGCCCGCGTCTGCCCGACGGAAACCCTGTGTGAAGAGGCATGTGTGCGCGAGGCGGCCGAGGGAAAACCGGTGGAAATCGGGCGTCTGCAACGCTTTGCGACCGATGGATTGATGGCCAAGGTGGTGCATCCGTTCACGCGCGCGGCGGCCACAGGCAAGACCGTGGCCGTGGTGGGGGCAGGGCCTGCGGGCCTGTCGTGCGCGCACCGTCTGGCGCTGCGGGGGCATGAGGTTGTGGTTTATGACGCGCGCCCCAAACCCGGCGGGCTGAACGAATTCGGGATTGCAGCGTATAAAGCGGCGGATGATTTCGCGCAGGCCGAGGTGGCGTGGCTGTTGCAGATCGGCGGCATCCGTCTGGTGCATGGCAAGGCGCTGGGGCAGGATCTGGATCTTGCTACGCTGCGTGCCGAACATGATGCGGTGTTTCTGGGCATCGGTCTGGGCGACGTGAACGCTTTGGGTGCGGCAGGGGAAAACCTTGATAACGTGCGGGATGCAGTTGATTTCATTGAAGACCTTCGGCAAGCGTCCGACAAGTCCACGCTGCCCGTGGGCCGTGATGTGGTGGTAATCGGCGGGGGCATGACTGCCGTTGACGCCGCCGTGCAATCGAAACTTCTGGGCGCGGAAAATGTCACCATCGTCTATCGTCGCGGACAAGACCGGATGAGTGCCAGCCGCTATGAGCAGGAACACGCGACCAGTGCCGGTGTGCGCATCGTGACCCATGCGATGCCGGTCGCCGTGCATGGCAGGGGCGCGGTAGAGGCTGTGGAATTTGCCTATACCGTTGAATCACCCGAAGGTCTGATGCCCGCAGGAGAGACGTTCACCCTTAAAGCCGATCAACTTTTCAAGGCCATCGGCCAGACCATCGGCACCATCCCCCCCGGCATGGCGTTCGAAGATCGCAAAATCCTTGTCTCAGGCGCTGGCCGCACCTCGGTGCCCGGCATCTGGGCGGGCGGTGATTGCGCTTTGGGCGGCGATGATCTGACGGTGACGGCGGTCGCCGAAGGGCGCGATGCGGCAGAAGATATTCACGCCACGCTGACAAAAGCATGACGCAGCCCCGAACCTGATCCGGGGCCACGAAATACGAAACACGACACACGAATAGCGGAGGCGCGACATGGCCGATCTTTCCAACACCTTCATCGGCATTAAAAGCCCTAACCCCTTCTGGCTCGCCTCGGCCCCCCCAACCGACAAAGAAGTGAACGTGCGTCGCGCCTTCGAGGCGGGCTGGGGCGGGGTTGTGTGGAAAACCCTCGGCTCCGAAGGCCTGCCCGTCGTCAACGTGAACGGCCCCCGATACGGCGCCATTTGGGGCGCGGATCGCCGCCTTCTGGGCCTGAACAACATCGAGTTGATCACCGACCGCCCGCTTGAGGTGAACCTGCGCGAGATCAAGGTGGTGAAACGCGATTACCCCGACCGCGCGATGATCGTGTCGCTGATGGTGCCCTGTGACGAGCAATCGTGGAAAGACATCCTTGCCCATGTCGAGGATACCGAGGCCGACGGGGTCGAACTGAACTTCGGCTGCCCGCATGGGATGAGCGAGCGTGGCATGGGCTCTGCCGTGGGGCAGGTGCCCGAATACATCGAAATGGTCACACGCTGGGTCAAACAACATTCACGAATGCCCTGCATCGTGAAACTGACCCCCAACATCGCCGACATCCGCAAACCGGCGGCGGCGGCAAAGCGGGGCGGGGCGGATGCGGTTTCCCTGATCAACACGATCAATTCCATCACCTCGGTCAACCTTGACAGTTTCAGCCCCGAACCGATGATCGACGGCAAGGGCGCACACGGCGGCTATTGCGGGCCTGCGGTGAAGCCGATTGCGCTGAGCATGGTCAGCGAGATTGCGCGGCATCCCGAAACGCACGGCCTGCCGATCAGCGGCATCGGCGGGGTGACGACATGGCGCAATGCGGCGGAATTCATGGCGCTGGGCGCGGGCAATGTGCAGGTCTGCACGGCGGCGATGACCTACGGCTTCAAGATCGTGCAAGAGATGATCTCGGGCCTGTCGGATTATCTGGACGACAAGGGCATGACGCTGCCAGACCTTGTGGGGCGCGCGGTGCCCAATGTGACCGACTGGCAGTATCTGAACCTGAATTATGTGACCAAGGCGCATATCAGCCAAGACGATTGCATCAAATGCGGGCGCTGCTATGCGGCCTGCGAGGATACCTCGCATCAGGCGATTGCGATGTCGGCGGACAGGGTTTTCACGGTGAAAGACGAAGAATGTGTCGCCTGCAATCTGTGCGTCAATGTCTGCCCGGTGGAAAACTGCATCACAATGGTCGAACTGCCCAAGGGCGAGGTCGATCCGCGCACCGGCACACAGGTCGGCGATTACGCCAACTGGACCACGCATCCCAACAATCCGTCCGTAGCGGCGGAATGATGCCGCTCACGCAAAACGTGTAGGCCGGTCGGGTGGGAACCCCCCGGCGCATGGGATAGCCTGACGCTTCTTGCAAGCGGAGGCGATTTTGGCGAAGCGTCAAAAACGACGGTTATGGCTGTGGATTCTGGTTGCACTTCTGGCTGTAACCGTATGGCTTGCCGTCCAGAATCGGCGCGACGTGGCGCGGGCTGATGCGGCATGGCAGGTGCTGGAGCGCCTCGCATTGCCGATGGCCGAGCGGTATTCCGCGCGAATGACCGCCGATCTGCCGCCGGTTGCGCAGCGGTATTTCGCGCATGCGATTGCGCCCGGAACGCCGCTTTTGTCGAAGGCGACATTGGCGACGCGCGGCACGTTCATCCTGCTGGGCAAACCCTTGCCGATGACGGCCGATGAAATCATCGTGCCCGGCTGCGGTTTTGTGTGGCGGGCGCAGGTTGGCGGCGCGGGGTGGTTGCAGATGGCGGGGTCGGACGGGTTGCGCACGGGCGAAAGCTGGACCCGGTTCAGCGGCTGGGATCTGGTGCCAATGGTGACGCAGGGCGGCACACCCGATCATCTGCGCGCTGCAACCGGCAGGCTGGCGCTGGAGCGTATCTTTAGCCCCGCATCACTGTTGCCCGAAGCCGGGGCCGTCTGGTCACAGACCGGCCCCGACCGCGCCCGCATCAGCTTTCCCGCGCTGATCGGAGCAGAACCCGTTGATCTTACGCTGGATGCAGACGGCCGTATCACCGAGATTGTGACCCAACGCTGGAGCAACGCTAACGCCGATGGCCAGTGGCGCCTGCAACCCTTTGGCGGGCGGCTGGAGGGCGAGACATCGGCGCAGGGCTTTACCGTGCCGGGCCGGATGGAGGTTGGAAACCTGTTCGGCACGCCCGATTATGTGCCATTCTTTCGGGCAGAGATCACGGCGCTGTCCTATGCCAACTGACGCGCGGCATCTGTGTCAGGGGGTCAGCGCGCGGCGATAATGGTCCTCAAGAAACGCCTCGGCTGCGGTGTAATGCCCGCCGTCCGGCGCGCCCAGAACGGCACGCACCTGCACATCAAAATCCGCGTAATGCTGGGTCGTGGCCCAGATCGAGAAGATCAAGTGATAGGGGTCGGTCGCCATCAGCCGCCCCTGCGCGATCCAGCCCCGGATCACGCTGGCCTTCGCATCGACCAAAGGTTTCAGATCATCACTGAAAGCCGCCTGAATACGCGGCGCACCTTGCAGGATTTCATTGGCGAAAAGGCGGCTTTCGCGCGGGTAGTCGCGGCTCAACTCCATTTTGCGGCGGATGTATGCCACGATTTCTTCCACCGGGTCGCCCGACGGATCAAGCGCGCGCAACGGGTCAAGCCAGGTGTCCAGAAGGTCGGATAAAAGCGCCATGTGGATCGCCTCCTTCGAGGCAAAATAGTAAAGCAGGTTCGGCTTTGACAGCCCCGCCACCTCGGCAATCTGATCCAGCGTCGCACCGCGAAACCCCGCTTGCGAAAAGACATCAAGGGCGGCCTCCAGAATGGCTTCGTGGTTCTTGGCCTGAATACGGGTGCGCGGTGCCATGGGCCTATCCTGCAAGGGGCTTTGCCTTTTTGGCGCAAAACCGACGGGGTTGCAAACCAGCACGGTTGCGTGCCTGATGAGGGTGGAGTGCATGGCAGTCCGAAAAACCGCGTCCCATAGCCCGGAGGATTGCCCGATGACACGACCAGCGTGCAGCGCCACCGTTCTGATCGACGACGACCGCGTGCGCGCCACGCGCTTTGATTTTGAACCGGGGGCCGAGACGGGCTGGCACCGGCACGGGATGGAGTATGTCATAACCGCCGTCACCGATTGCGCGATGCTGATCGAAGACCCGGATGGCACGTCGCGCACGGTTCTGGTGCCTGCGGGCACGGCCTACCGCCGGGCCGCCGGGGTGCATCACAATGTGGTCAACGGTGGCGATCATCCGATGCGATTTGTCGAGGTGGAATTGAAGTGACGCGTCACGCTTTGCGTGCAGCGCAGCGCCTTGTCGACGAAGGCGCAGTTGATGCCGGTATCCGGTCGCAGGATATTCTGACCCTCGCGCGTGGCACAGACTGAACACCGCGGCGCGGATCAGACCGGATCAACCGGCGACTCAAGTTCGATCGGGTCCAGTCGCTGCCCGTCAAACGCCGCCTCGAAGGCCGCGAGGCGTTTCTGGATCGACAGAAGCTCGATGATCTGGGTCCATGAATTGACCAGATACTGAAACGAGTTCGACACCTGCCCGAAGGCCGTCAGTATCTGTTGCAGGATGCCGAAGGTGATCTTTCCCGCCGCGATGGTCGGCACAAGGATCAGATAGGCAAAGATATTGTCGGCTTGAATGTAGAGTCCGCGAAACACGTTGAAATACGCATAATGAAAGTACAGCCGGAAATAGTTCGTGCGGACATGCGAAAAGAGGTCCCGCACGGTCATCGGATCGGCGCGGTTCGCATCATCCTCGCCGTAAACAAGCTCCTTGCGATAACTTGCCTCAACCCGTTGATTGCGGAAATTCAAGCCCGGCAGTTTGATCCCGGCGATGGCCAGCAAAAGCGTGCCGAACACCGACCAGGCTATCGAGGCAAACAAAAGCGGCTGCGCAATCGCGCCCACCACCGGCAGCTCCGCAACATGGATCGACAGAGCCGCAAGAACCGGCAGAAAAGCGAACAGAGTCATCACCGCTTCGACCACAGATGATCCCAGATCCTCCATGATCGTGGCAAAGCGCATCGTGTCTTCCTGAACGCGCTGCGACGCGCCTTCGATGCCCCGCACCTCGGGCCAGCGGCTCATGTAATAATCGTTCATCGCGGTGCGCCAGCGAAAAACATAGTGGCTGACGAAAAAACGTGTGGCGACAAAGACGGCGATCCAGATGAATGCGATCTGGGCAAAGATTAGGATCAACTCGTAAAGCCGCCCCGCAGTGACCGTGCCAGGGCTGGACAGCGCCGCCTGCACATCATCGAAAAACGGCCTGCGCCAGTTGTTCAGCGCGACAGAAACCTGCACACTGAAATATGTCGAAAACAGGATCAGCGCCGTGCCGACAATGGACCACCATTGATAGGGGTGCGGCGACAGGATCATCCAGGCGGCGGCGAAAGCTGCCGTGAACACCGCGACATACAGGTAAAAAAACAGGAACGTCGGGGTCGTGAAAAACCCAAGGCCGACAATGGGTTCGGCATCCGCCGCTTCGGGCGCAAAGCCAAGTGCGGCTCCGATGTCGGCCCCGACCGAGTACCAAAGTGCTGCCGCAAGGGCCACCCAGAGTATCCCGGTGATCAGAAACAGGCGCGGTTTGGGAAAGAACGATTGATACACGTCGGCCACGCTTTCACTCTGATCGGACGGGGCAGGTTAAGCCTTTGTCAGCCCCAAGTAAAAGGCCTGAAATCAAAGGCGCGCGGGTTTGATCGGGCGTGAGGGCCTGCGCGCTGCAAAAAGCGGCAAAAGTGCGGGTTGGCAAACCCTTCGCGCGCCAAGGGCCCTGATAGGCCTTGACCGGCGGGGCAGGTGAGGTAGCGTTGAATTCTGACCGCCGGGTCAGAAAACCACGTCAGAACACCACGTCAGAACACCGCACCAACAGGTCCGCCAAGGGGCAAAGACCCCGGACAGGGAGTTTCAAATGGCCGCACAGGGCAGCAATCTGCGCATCGATTCCGCACGTCTTTGGGACAGCCTGATGCAGATGGCCGAAATCGGCCCCGGCATCGCAGGCGGCAACAACCGCCAGACGCTGACCGACGCCGACAGTGCGGGCCGGCATCTGTTCGCGCGCTGGTGTGCCGACGCTGGCATGACGATGGGCGTCGATACGATGGGCAACATGTTCGCCACGCGGGCAGGCACCGAAGATCTGGCCCCGGTTTATATGGGCAGCCATCTGGATACCCAGCCCACCGGCGGTCGCTATGACGGCGTTCTTGGCGTTCTGGGCGCGTTGGAGGTGATCCGCGCGATGAACGATGCGGGCGTGCAGACCCGCCACCCCATCGTGGTGACGAATTGGACGAATGAGGAAGGCGCGCGGTTTGCGCCCGCAATGCTGGCCAGCGGTGTTTTCGCGGGCATTCATTCGCAGGACTACGCCTACGGGCGGGTGGATGCCGAGGGCAAACGCTTTGGCGACGAACTCGCCCGCATCGGCTGGGTCGGCGATGAAGCGGTCGGCGCGCGGCACATCCACGCCATGCTGGAGTTGCACATCGAACAG
>JBBQZP010000023.1:0-73652 GCA_038207585.1 Rhodobacterales bacterium
TTTAGCCCGTCTGGCGGGCATAAGGGCGCAGATTGGTTACAAAAAGAAGCCAGGCTCTTATGGAGGCAGCCCGGCCCTCGTGGCAGATAACACCCAGAATCGAGAGTTCGATGTGGATGCTCCGGACCAGTTCTGGGTCACAAATATCACCTACATCCGCACACATGAGGGGTTCCTGTATCTTGCGGTGGTCATGGTTCCTGCGTTTCGACATGTTCTGATCTCCTCTGATTGGGGATCAGCAGACCTCAGATCGTAGCTTCCGTCACTGTCCGATCTTCGGGGGGGGAGCTCAGATTGATGGAGCGAGGATCGAAGCGAAGATCGCTGCAATCAAGGCACAGAAAACCACTAACGAGTTCTACCTGCCCGCAAGCGGCACGCTCACCGAAGATTACGTTGCCCGGCTCGATGAAGCCCACTCGATGCCAGTCGCTGCGCACGTAGGCAGCGGTGACCGTGAAAAGATGTTTATTCTCAGCAAAACAGTCTGTTACATGCTTGTCCTGAAGCTGTCAGTCTACTTCTGTCGGCTCCAAGAACAAGTAAATCGAAAGCTTACCGAAGCGGCAGCGTGAAGCGGTTTTGACCTTGCGCGATTTACTCCGACCGTCTAAACGCTTCCCGGTGTGCCGCTTTAGCTCAGCTGGTAGAGCATCGCATTCGTAATGCGGGGGTCAGGTGTTCGAGTCACCTAAGCGGCACCATTATTTGTTGTGATTGGTGATGCGTATGACTTTTTCGAAGCGCAACAACTTCGCGACAACGCCACCCATCACGGTCAGAACAGTTGCGCCTGACGGGCTTCGATATGCTGTGGTCCAGAACGCTTACGACAGCGGCCCGAAGTACAGCGAGGTTCGCTCCGTGGTTTGCCGCGTTTTGCTCGGCGCGCCAGATCCAAACAGTTGCAGCGAGATGCCGTACATCTTCAGGCTGCGCAGCATGATGACGATGGCGCCGGCGGCTGGATCATGACGCATGGCGGCCCTCCACGATCTGGGAAAGCAGATCGTCATAGCGTTCGACATTGGCCTTGGGTTCACGGTGCAGGGCCAGTGCCGGCGGCGTGTCCAATGGGGGACCGCCCACCACCTTGCCGTCGATCAGGCTGTGCAAGAGGTTCAGCACATGGGTTTTGGTGGGCACGCCCTCGGTCAGCGCCAGTTCCACCGCGGTGAGAATGGCTTGTTCATCGTGATGCAGAACGAGGGCGAGGATATCGACCATCTCTCGATCGCCGCCGGGCTTGCGCAGCATGCAGTCCTGCAACTGTCTGAAGGCAAGCGGTAATTCCAGGAAGGGTGCCCCATTGCGAAGAGCCCCCGGCTTCCTTTGCACGACCGACAGATAGTGCCGCCAGTCGTAGATCGTCTTTGCTGGAAGGTGATGGCTGCGCTGAATCTCGCGCGTATGTTCGCACAGGATGTTGCCTTCGGCCGCCACGACCGGTCGGTCTGGATAGATCCGAAGGCTGACCGGGCGATTGGCGAAGGATGCCGGAACGCTGTAGCGATTGCGCTCAAAGCTGATCAGACATGTCGGCGACAAGCGTTTGCTCAACTCGACAAAGCCGTCAAAAGCCACGGGCAGTGGCATCAGCGCTGCCTGTTCATCGGCCCAGACATCCGCAATCGAGCCGGGCTGTTTGCCGTGCGGCGACCGCTACGGCTGCGCGATCATCGCCGCGAAGGCCGATTTCATGAGCCCCCGAAATTGGCCGAGACTGAAAACCCTGAGCCGGTCGACCGCTGCGACACTATCCCGTTCCGAAAAGAATTGTGCCACCCCAAGGCCCGGCGCGGAACTCCGCCGGGTTCGGGCGTCTTCGGCCCAAAGCAGTCGTTCCGAACCTATGGAATTCCGAAGCGGAGTTTGCTGCCCGTTAAGGTCTTTTTCCAATGCCGCAGAGTGCTGGTACGACGTTCATGGCAGGCAGACGCCGGCTTTCCGGGTGGACGAAGCTGCATATTGTACCAACGCCCTTGCCTGCTTTTCTTTCTAGGGCTGGTGATCTTTCCGGCAGTCTTTCAAGCTGATCTTTGAGCCACTCCCCGCTGCGCGGGAACGCAGGTCGGCAGCCTCGATGGAACCGGGAAGCACTGGCCGCAGATCGGATACGCGGGCCCTATGGCCCGCGCAAGATTTTACAGACTGTATTGTTCGCGCGCGTAATCTCCCAGCCCTACGGCGTCGAGTTTGGCAAGCGGCGCAAGGAACGTCACCTGAATGACCCCCGGTGCGCGGCCGATCTCGATAGCGCCGTTCACGGTTGCGCGGTTGCGCACCTCGGCCACGGTCATGCCCAGCAGTTTCGCCGCACGTTCAAGGCCGTTTTCTATGGCAAGGTTCAGGTTGGAAGCTGTGCCGATCACCGAAATCGGAGCCAGCGGTTCAATTTGCGCCACGCCCCATTTTGCAGCCAGCCGTTGCCCTTTGGCCTGCTCGGCGGCGGTAAACGGCCGCGCCATCGGCGGCAGGTCTTCTTCCAGCGGAAACAGGACCGGCCCGTCCAGCGGATAGTTCTTCACCACCTCGATCTGCAGGGTAACGCTGCCCGACACATCCATTGTATGACCTGCAATCTCGCCGTCGCCCTGTCCTGCATGCATGTCGCCCATGTAAACCCCAGCGCCCCGCACCTTGACCGGGCAAACGATGATGGCACCGGCGCGGACGGCATCAATATCCATGTGCCCATCGGTCTTGTGCTGCACCAACTGCTCGGCGGTGATCGCGTATTGATGCGGAGCGCCGACAAGGAACGACCCGAAATCACCCGCGTTGTGACTGTCGGGCATCGCCATCGACGGGCAGGTGCCAAGCTGGCCCATGAAGGGCCGCATCCGCACCAGAGTGCCTGGCATATCCGAGGGAGCAAAGGTCAGGATCGAATGCTGGCGGCTTTGGTCTGGCAGCGCCGAATAATGGTTGGCGTCGCGCGCAATGGTTTCTGCCGCCGACTTTGGCAGCGTAAGCCCGACCGAGCGGGTTTCGTCAAAGGTCACCGTATAGCCATGCACGATCGCAAAGGGCGTCACCGCATTGCCGCAGATGTTGCACTTGACCGCATCCTGCCCGATGCCCTCGACATGCGTTTCGGGCCAGACGGTATCGCAGACCGGGCACCGCGCCGCGACATAGGGGTCACCAAGGCAGAACCCGTCGGGCGAGGAATCGTGCCCCGACGCGGTGGCAATCGATGTGACCGTGATGTCACGGATGCGTATGGCCACGCCGTCGCCCACTTCGGCCCCCTCGACGAACACCGGGCGTGTCACCTCATGCCCGCCGCGCAAGGATGGGGTAATCATCGGCCCCCAGCAACCCGGCGCGGTATTGGCGATGATGGTGCCGCCGTTTTCCACCGGCCCCAGCATGGGGGCGTCCGGATCAAGCACGCTGTTGGTGAATTCCGATACCATGACACTGCGGCGTGATGGTGTGTTGCTGCCGTCTGGCATGATAACCCCCCCTGAAATGTCCGTCCAATGCTAGGAAACCAGATCGCAGCCTGCACCGTGAAAGCCATGCTTGCAAGCACCAGAGTGCCTTGACGGGCAGGCCCCGCCAAAGCAGCACGGTCTGGACCACTGCTATCTGACCGGAAAATAGATGATCGCCCCGGCCCCACATCGGGCAGGTTCAAGTTGCAGTAGCATTCCGGAACCAGTGACGAAATCGCCTATATCTACGGGCTGGTGCTGGTGAACGGCTTTTACGGCAGGCAGATCTTGTCGGACCGATTCCCGCTGTTTTCATCCAGCCGCACCTTTTCCGGCAATGGCGCGTTGAGCATGGCGGTTTGACCCGTGGCCACCAGCACATCGCCCCCCGGCCACGGATCGCCACCTTGCGCAGCCTCCCGATCAGACCAGCGGCACTAGACCCGCCACAATGGCGAGGGGCAATGGCAGGCAAGGCTGGGCGGCGTGAACCGCTTGTGCGCATGTCCTTGGCTCAGGTTCACCGATGAGGTCATCGGCAGGTTCACGTTCGCGGCAGAACCTTTTCGTTTTGATCCTCGGGCAGGGCATACGGGTAGGCGCGGGCGCGCACCTGCCCGCCGTCGCGCTCCAAAATCTCGCGCATGATACGTTTGATTTTCCACGCCGGTCGGTGTCACTTCGGGAGGTCCGGTTTGGCTTTGTTGTTCATGGCAAATCAAGAACCCTGCTCAGTTCCCCGTAGTTCGACACACGAAACCGGCAGAACTCCTCGAATTCCTGCGCCTGCGCGTCATGCCCTATTGCGATCACGGCCAGACCCGCCGCATGGGCGGATCGGACGCCGGGCAACGCATCCTCAACAGCAAAGGCCTCTTCGGGGCCAAGTTTCAGGCGGCGCAGCGTTTCCAGATAGGGCAAGGGGTCGGGTTTGCCGCGCGGCAGGTCGGCGCCCGAGACGAGTGTCGAAACAAAAGCGGACAGGCCCAGTTGATCCATAGCCGCGACGATGTGCCGGGAGGGTGAGGACGAACAAACGGCGATGCCAAGGCCGGACTTCGCGAGACTTTTAACGAACTCTGACGCGCCGGGCATAATCTTGCGCATCTGAGGCAGCAGAATATCCGCTTCGGCACCGATCTGGTAGGCCAGATCGGCGCGCCGGATGTCCGAAAGATCCGGACCCATCACTTCATTCAGAAAGCTGCGCACGCCCCGGCCAACGAAAGCATCATAGACCGCCTGCGGGACGGTGATATCAAGACGGCGCAGCACCCGCCGCTTGGCCTCTTCCCATGCGGGCTCTGACAGGACGAGCGTGCCGTCCAGATCGAAGATTGCCGCCTTGTAATCGCTTAGTTTCATGCGCTGAATTCCATTTGCCTGCTGGCCCTGATAAGGCTGTTGAAACTCCAGAAGGACATCCCATGACTGATCTTGCCGCCCGACACGCCGCCGCCCGCCGTATAGCCGTTGATGTGGGGGCGATGGCGCTGGATTATTTCCGCAAGTGGGACACGCTGACCATCGACGTGAAAGGTCATCAGGATTTCGTCTCGGAAGCGGACCGCAATGTCGAACTGGCCGTGCGCGCGGCGCTGGCTGCGGCTTTTCCCGATGACAGTATCGTGGGCGAGGAGGGTGCGCCGACGTCGGGCACCAGCGGATATACATGGGTGATCGACCCGATCGACGGCACGACGAACTTCATCAACGGCATTCCACAATGGTGCGTGATCCTTGCCTGTGTGCATCAGGGGCAGACGGTGATCGGTGTCGTTCATGACCCGGTGCATGACGAACTGCATCACGCCGTGCTGGGCGGTGGCGCGTTCTGCAATGACCGGGCCATCCGATGTTCGGACAAGACAAGCCTGCGCGCGGGGTCGCTGGGCGTGGGATTTTCCGGCCGCACGCATCTGGAGGGGATAAAGCGGCTGGTCAGCCTGTCGTGCGATGCGGGGACCGTGTTCTGGCGCAACGGCTCTGGCGGGCTTTCGCTGGCCTATGTGGCGACGGGCCGCATCCTTGGTTATGTCGAGGAACACATGAACGCGTGGGATTTTCTGGCCGGTCATCTGATCGTGTCCGAAGCGGGAGGGCAAGTGGAACCCGTTAATGCCGACGAGGCGATTGCGCATGGCGGGCGGGTTGTCGTTTCCGGGGCGGGGGTGTTCGACGCAGTGGCGGCGCTGGCCAAGGCCGCCTACGACGCCTGATCGGCGGGGATCAGCACAGGGCCGGAGGCCGCGAAAGAGATGGTGACGCCGTCGCCCACCCGGAACGGCGTCACCACATCGTCCAGCACGGCAAACACCGTGCCAAAGGCGGCGGTGACGGTGTATTCCATCCGGCTTCCTACATAGGTGGCCTTGTCGATCACCGCGACCACCCCGTCGCCCGAGCCTGCCACCAGACGCATCCGCGAAGGGCGCACGGCCAGCTTTGCCGGGCCCTGCGACAACCCGCGCGAGGGCAGGCGATGGGTATAATCGGCAATCCGCACCGTGGCGATGTCGCCGTCAAGTGCGGTGATTTCCACCGGGATCAGGTTTGCCTCGCCGATGAAATCGGCCACGAAGGCATCTGCGGGGGCCTCGTAAAGATCGCGGGGCGTGCCCTTCTGTGCGATCGCGGCGTTGCGCATCACGACGATTTCATCGGAAACGGCAAGCGCTTCTTCCTGATCGTGGGTGACATAGACCACGGTCAGACCAAGGGTCTTCTGGATGTCGCGGATTTCTTCGCGGACCTGACGGCGCAGTTTCGCGTCAAGGTTGGACAGAGGTTCATCGAACAGAAGAACCTGCGGTTCCAACACTAGGGCCCGCGCCACGGCGACACGCTGCTGCTGACCGCCGGACAGCTCTGACGGAAGCCGGTCGCCGTAACCCGTCAGACCCACCAACTCAAGCCCGGCCAGCGCCTTTGACCGAGCCTCAGCCTTGTCGAACCCCGAAAACTTCAGCCCATAGCCGACATTTTCCATCACGGTCATATGCGGGAACAATGCATAGCTCTGAAACACCATCGACACGTCCCGGTCGGTGGCGGGCAGCTTGGTCACGTCCTTGTCGCCGATGAAGATCCGTCCCTTGGTCGCCATTTCAAGCCCGGCGATCATCCTCAGGGTGGTGGTCTTGCCGCATCCGGACGGGCCCAGCAGGGTGACGAGTGTTCCCGCTGCCACCTCAAGATTGATGTTGTCCACGGCAGTGACTTTGGCACCATAGACCTTGGATACATTTTCGAACCGGACCGAGGCGGCCTTGGCGTTGATGACTGTCATTCAATGTCCCTCAGCATGGCTGGTGCGCCGACCGATCCGTGTGCGCCCGACCAGCACTTGCAGCAGGCCAACGGCGGCCAGCATCACGAAGATCAGCGCGGTTGAATAGGCGATGGCCAGCCCGTAGTCGTTGTTTTCAACCCTGCCGATGATGTAGCTTGTCGCCATGTCATAGCGGGCCGACACAAGAAAGATCACTGCCGAAATCGCCGTCATGGCCCGGACAAAACTGTAGACAAGGGCTGCCAGAATGGCGGGGCGCAGCAGCGGCAGGATCACCGCCCGGAAGGTCTGCCAGCTGTTCGCGCCCAGCGTCAGCGAGGATTCATCCAGCGATTTGTCCAGCTGGCTCATCGACGCGATGCCAGCCCGCACACCGACCGGCATGTTGCGGAAGATAAAGCTGATGACAAGGATCAGGCCGGTTCCGGTGATCTCGATCGGTGGGACGTTGAACGCCAGAATGTAGGCGACCCCGATGACCGTGCCGGGAATGGCGAACGACAGCATGGTGCCAAATTCGAACGCGCGTTTGCCCGCAAAGCTCTGACGGGTCAGCAGATAGGCGGTGATCAGCCCGATTGCGGCGGTCAGCGGTGCGGCCAGGGTGGCGATCAAGATCGTGGTCCAGAAACTGGACCAGGCGGAACCTGTCCAGCGCAGCCCGTTTTCGCCCCACTCAATTCGGAAGGCGGTAATGTAATGCTTGAACGTCAGCGTGTCATCGACGCCCCAAAGCTGCACCACCGACCCGTAAAGGATCATGCCATAGACCACGACCGTAAAGGTCGACCACAATGCCACCACCACATAGACCGGAATCGCGAGGCCGCGCGGCATCGGCGGGTGAACGCCGCTGTCGCCCTTGCCGGTGACGGTGGTATAGCTTTTCTTGCCCAGCCAGAACCGCTGAAGATAAAACGCGCCTAGGGTAAAGCCCAACAGCACCATCGCCAGAATGGCCGCGCGGCTTTGGTCATATTGCGCGCCGACGATGGCAAAGAAGATCTCGGTCGACAGCAGGTCGAAGTTGCCTCCCAGCACCAGCGGGTTGCCGAAATCGGCCATGCTTTCGATGAAACCCAGCAGGAACGCATTCGCCAGACCAGGGCGCATCAGTGGCCAGCTGACGGTGCGGAAGGTCTGCCAGCGATTGGCGCGCAGGGTCTGCGCGGCCTCTTCCATGCTGGGGCTGACACCTTCGACCACCCCGATCAGCACCAGAAAGGCGATGGGGGTAAAGGCAAGAACCTGTGCGATCAGCACGCCGGGCATACCGTAGATCCAGCGCGACGTCTCGACGCCCAGAAAGGCCGCAACGGATGTGGTGACGGTGCCGGACAGGCCGAACAGCAGAATGATGGCAAGGCCGATCACGAAGGGCGGTGTGATGATCGGCAGCACCGACAGCGCCCGCAGCAGCCGTTTGTAGCGAAAGCCGGACCGGGTCAGGACCAGCGCGAAGGCCAACCCCAAGAGCGTGGTCAGCACGCCGACAGCAATCGCCAGCACCAGCGAATTCCACGCCACACCGCAGCGCCCCCCGGTCAGGCAGCCCAGACCCCAGATGCGATAGTCAAACAGCTTGGGAAAGAAGCCAAGGATCGAATAGCCGCCGTCATCGGTGGCGAAGGCTGCCAGCAACATCTTGGCGATCGGAAAGAACACAAAGATCGTGACAACCGCGATCACTCCGCCGATTGCTGCGGTCACAAAGACATCGCCGTTCACCGCCCCCCGCGCTGCAATCCCTTGGGTGAACAGGAACAGGAAGGCCGAGGCGGTGATCATCGCGCCATAGCCCATGCCGAACTGCCGGTCCTCCAGCGGCCCGAACAGTGCTGTCAGCCAGTCCGCGTTGAAGCCTCGCAAACCGATGCCCAGACCTTGCGCCACCAGCCATGAAAATCCGAACCCCCCCGCCAGGATCAGCACCCTGGCAAACCACGGGTCGGATTTGCGACGCCCCAGCACGGCAAGGGGCGCAATCAGCGCCAGCACCATCGGGGCAAGCCACAGCTTTTGTCCCGTCGCAATCAGCATGGCTGCGGGGGCAAAATCCGCATCAAAGGGCCAGCCCTCCAGCAGCCATTCCAGCGACCAGAATTTTTCCACCCCGTACCAGGGCAGAAGGCAATAACCGATCCATCCGGCCGTGATCCAGAAGATCAGATCCGGATGGGTGGTGCGTTCAAGGCTGATTGTGCGCAAGGGTTACTGCGGCAGAGTCGAGACTTCGGTGTCCCACTTCGACAGCAGGCGTTTGCGCTCGTCCGACGAGCCATACTTCTTGAAGTCGTAGTCGATCAGTTTCACCGTCGCGAGGTCGGGCGCCTTGTCAGATTTCGTCGCGCCGACATTCGACATCACCTGAAACGCGTTGACCTGAAGCGCGAGATTCTGCGCCTCGACGCTTAGTGCCCAGTCGTAGAACTGCTTCGCCTCGTCCGGGTTGCGCGCGCCCTTGATGATCGACATCGAACCGATCTCATAGCCGGTGCCTTCGCAGGGGGCGACGGTAACGATCGGGAAACCCGCGACCGCCTGCGCCACAGCGTCATGCATGAAAACGATGCCGATCAGCGTCTCGCCGGTGCCGGCAGCCTTGATCGGGGCAGAACCGGATTTGGTATACTGGTTGATATTGGCATGAAGGCGCTTCATGTAGTCAAAGCCACCATCCTCGCCGAACATCTGCACCATCGAGGCCAGCGTCGTGTAAGCGGTCCCCGAGGAGTTCGGGTTCGCCATCTGCACCATGCCCTTGTATTCCGGCTTGGTCAGGTCTTCCCAGCAGGCGGGCGCGGGCAGGCCAGCCTTTGCCAGCATGTCACTGTTGTAGCCAAACCCCAGCGCGCCGGAATAGATGCCGATCGTCTTGTCGTTGGCACTGGTAGCTTGCGCGATGGCCCAGGGGTGCAGTTGCTCACGCATCGGGCTGACATAGGCTTCGGTCAGGTCTTCTTCGGCCGCCTGCAGATGCGGATCGCCCGTGCCGCCCCACCAGACATCGCCCTTGGGATTGCTGGCTTCGGCCTGAATTTGCGCGAAGGTTTCACCGCTTGATTTGCGGGTCATCGCGACGTCAATGCCGGTCGCCTCTTCAAAGCTTTTCTCCATGATCTGGCACCACTCCTCCTGTGCCGAGCAGTAGAGATTCAGATCGGCCATGGCAGCCGTACCGGAAAGGCCGGCCCCCGTAACGAAAGCAGCCGCAGCCCAAGCGGATTTGGTCATGGTATTCCTCCCAGAATATCGATGTGACGCGGCTCTTGAATGACCCGCCATATTTTTGTTAGAAATCATAGGCCCAACATCCCGACTGTGACAATAAAAAATCGCACGGCGCGAGCGGCCCCCGGCCGGGAGTGCAAACCCGATAGTCTACGCCCTTGTTGTGCACAGGTCTTGTCGGCGAAGAACGGGCGCATACCTATCGAATTGACTCGACGGCCCGAAAGCACCCTATTGGGGCAGGGCTGCGGAAATTGTCGGCAAACAGCGACGCTTTGCTGCCCGGCGTGATAAAATTCTGGGAGGAGACCAAGATGAAGATTGTGAACCTGTGGGCCGTCGGGATGGCACTGCTGCCGTTTGCGGCGCAGGCCCAGACCGAGATTTCCTGGTGGCATGCCATGACGGGCGCGAACTCCGAGGTCGTGGACAAAATCGCCAGCGATTTCAACGCAAGCCAGACCGAATATGTGGTCAAGCCCGTGTTCAAGGGCACCTATCCCGAAACGCTGAACGCGGGCATCGCTGCGTTCCGCGCGGGCCAGGCCCCTGACATCATTCAGGTGTTCGATGTGGGCACCGGTGTGATGATGGGCGCGCAAGGCGCGATCAAGCCGGTCGCCGAAGTGCTGAGCGATGCGGGCTTCACCTTTGACAAAAGCGCGTATCTGCCGGGGATTGTCGGCTATTACTCCAGCCCCGAAGGCGAGATGCTGTCGTTTCCCTACAACTCTTCCTCGCCGATCCTTTACTACAACAAGGATATCTTCGAGAAGGCCGGGCTGGACGTGAACGCCCCGCCCAAGACCTGGGCCGAAGTCTGGGCCGCTGCCCGCCAGATCAAATCCAGCGGGGCCGCCACCTGCGGCTACACCTCGACCTGGCTGACCTGGATTCACACCGAGAATTTTGCGGCGTGGAACAATGTCTCGTGGGCCAGCAACGAGAACGGTCTGGCAGGCACGCCGGAACTGGCGATCGACGGGCCGCTGTTCGTCAAGCATTTTCAGGAACTTGCCGATCTGGGCAAGGAAGGCGTCTTCGTCTACGGCGGGCGCACCTCCGAGGCCAAGCAGAACTTCACCTCGGGTGAATGTGGCATCCTGACCGAAAGCTCGGGCGGTTTGGGCGACATCGTCAAGTCGGGCATCAACTACGGCATCGGCCAGCTGCCCTATGATGAAACCGCCGAAGGTGCGCCACAGAACACCACACCGGGCGGGGCCTCGCTCTGGGTGATGGGGGGCAAGTCGGACGAGGTTTACAAGGGCGTCGGCACTTTCTTCAACTATCTGTCGCAGACCCCGGTGCAGCAGTTCCTGCACGAACAGTCGGGTTATCTGCCGGTGACCACGGCCGCCTACGAGGCGACCAAGGCCTCGGGCTTCTACGATACGAACCCCGCGCGTGAAGTGCCGATCCTGCAGATGTCCGGCAAGACGCCGACCGAAAACTCCAAGGGGGTGCGGGCGCCGAACCTGCCGCAGCTGCGTGACATCCAGAACGAGGAGTACGAGAAGATGCTCGCTGGCGAGCAGACCGCCGAGCAGGCCCTGAAGGCCGCAGCCGAGCGTGGCAACGCCGCGATCAAGGAAGCATCGGGCGGCTGAACCATCTAGCGATGGCGCGCACCGGCGGCTAACGGTGCGCGCTTTTTGATGGCCTGCAAGGCAAGGATTATCTATGCGACGGACAGTTTTTCCGCACAAGGTTCTGCCTTGGCTCTTGCTGGCACCCCAGTTGGCAATCACGATTATCTTCTTTTACTGGCCCGCCGCGCAGGCGTTCCGGCAATCGGTGCTGCGGGAAGACCCGTTCGGGCTAAGCAGCACTTTTGTCGGGCTGGCCAATTTCCGCAAGGTGCTGAGCGATCCCAGCTATCTGAACTCGATCAAGGTCACGGCTGTCTTTTCGATCCTGGTGGCGTTTTGTGCGCTGGCTGTCGCGCTGTTTCTGGCCGTACAGGCGGAAAAGATCGTGCGTGGCAAGGGGTTCTACCGCACCCTGATGATCTGGCCCTATGCGGTTGCCCCGGCCATAGCGGGAATGCTGTGGCTTTTCATGTTCAACCCGTCATTCGGCACCCTGGCCTGGCCGCTGCGTCAGATGGGGATTGCCTGGAACCCGCTGCTGGACAGCGAACAGGCGATGGCATTGGTGGTGGCGGCGGCGACGTGGAAGCAGATCAGCTACAACTTCCTGTTCTTCATAGCCGGACTTCAGGCGATTCCCAAATCCCTGCTTGAGGCCGCGGCAATCGACGGCGCGAGCCGCGGGCATGCGTTCCGGACCATCGTCTTTCCGCTGCTGGCACCGACCACCTTTTTCCTGCTGGTGGTAAACACGGTTTATGCGCTGTTCGACACCTTTGGCATCATCCACGCCGTGACCAGCGGCGGGCCGGGAAAAGCGACTGAAACTTTGGTCTACAAGGTTTACAACGACGGTTTCGTGAACCTGATCATGGGCGATTCCGCGGCGCAATCGGTGATCCTGATGGTGATTGTCATCACGTTGACCGCCTTCCAGTTCCGCTTTATCGAAAGACGGGTGCATTATGGATAACGCCGCGCACACGCCCCTCGCCGCGCGCGGACCGGCGCGGATGATGGCGCATTTGTGGATGATTCTTGGCGTGATCATCGTGGCCTTTCCGATTTATTACGTCGTGATCGCCTCGACCCATTCGACCCAGACCATCCTGCGCCCGCCCCTGCCTTTGCTGCCGGGGCCGGAAGCATTCCAGAACTATGACGAGGCGTTTTCCGGTGGGATAGGCCGGATCGGCGGGGTCAGCCTGTGGCGACTGCTGGGTAACACGACGCTGATCGCGATGGGCATTGCGCTGGGGAAGATCGCGATCTCGATGGCGTCGGCCTATGCCATTGTCTTTTTCCGCTTTCCCCTGCGGATGGCCTGCTTCTGGTTGATCTTCATCACCCTGATGTTGCCGGTCGAGGTGCGGATCCAGCCGACCTACAAGGTGATGGTCGATCTGGGCCTGATCGACACCTATGCCGGTCTGATCCTGCCGCTGATCGCGTCTGCAACCGCCACGCTGCTGTTCCGGCAGTTTTTCATGACCATACCGGATGAACTGCTGGAGGCCGCGCGGGTCGATGGTGCGGGGCCGTGGCGGTTTTTCAAGGATATCCTGTGGCCGCTGTCGCTGACCAATGTGGCGGCGATCTTCGTGATCCAGTTCATCTATGGCTGGACGCAATACTTGTGGCCGCTGTTGGTCACCAATTCCAACGAGATGAACACCATCGTCATCGCGCTGAAGAAGATGATCTCTTTTGCCGATGCCGATACCCCCTGGAACCTTGTCATGGTGACTTCCGTGCTGGCCATCCTGCCGCCGATCCTTGTGGTCGTGGTGATGCAGCGGTGGTTCGTGAAGGGCCTTGTCGAGACGGAGAAGTAAATGGCGCGTATCCTGCTGAACGATCTGCGGAAAAGTTATGGCGGACAACAGGTGATCCACGGCATCACCATGGACATCCCGAATGGCGAATTCGTGGTGATCGTCGGGCCATCCGGCTGCGGCAAGTCCACGCTGTTGCGTATGGTCGCGGGGCTGGAAAGCATCACCTCGGGCACCATCAAGATCAACGACAAGGTGGTGAACGATCTTGAACCGCGCCAGCGTGACATCGCGATGGTGTTCCAGAACTACGCGCTTTATCCCCATATGAGCGTGCGCGAAAACATGGCATATGGGCTGAAGATCGCAAAGCTGTCCAAGGCCGAGATTCAGGATTCCGTCGCCCGCGTGGCCGCGATGCTGGAACTTGAGCCCTATCTCGACCGCAGGCCGCGCGATCTGTCGGGGGGGCAGCGTCAGCGGGTTGCGATGGGCCGGGCCCTTGTGCGCGAACCGTCGGCTTTTCTGCTGGACGAGCCTCTGTCAAACCTTGATGCCAAGCTGCGTGTGCAGATGCGCTTGCAGATCAAGGAGTTGCATTTGCGGACCGGGCAGACGACGCTTTATGTGACCCACGATCAGGTCGAGGCGATGACGCTGGCCGACCGTCTGATCGTGATCAACAAGGGCGTAGCCGAGCAGATCGCCACCCCGCACGAGGTTTACATGAACCCGGCCAGCGAATTCGTCGCCAGCTTCATCGGGTCGCCGGCCATGAACATCTTCACCGTCCGCGTCGACGGCGGCTTTGCGGTTCTGCCGGGCGGGCACCGCCTGCCGCTTTCGGGTCTTCCCGCCAACGGGGACTACCGCCTTGGACTGCGCCCCGAGGATCTGGAACTGGTGGACGCCGCCACGCCTGCTATCCCGGTCGTGCTGCGGTCGGTCGAGTGGCTGGGCGCAGACTCCTTCGGCTACGGCGTCATCGAAGGGTCCGACGAGCTTGTGACCCTGCGTCTGTCGGGCAATACCGCTATCGCGCGCGGCGACCGCCTGCACGTCGCCCCCATAGCCGACCGGCTGCATTTCTTTGCACCCGACACCGGCAAACGGCTTTCTATCCGGGCCTGACTGCGTCAGACGGGAATCCGCTTCAACCGCGTTTCCAGCAGCTCGCCGCTTTCAGTCAGGATCGGGTAGGCGACCGTGATAAAGCATGTGTTGATCTGCTTCAATTCGCGCAACGTCTCCAGATGGATGTTTGACGTGGTCGAGGTTTCCGGATTGCCGTCCCGCAAGCGATCAAGATGTGCGTGCTGATAGAATCGCTCCAGCTGACGCGCACGCTCTTTCTGGCGCACCAATTCAAGAGCCGCTGCGGGATTGCCCGACATCTGCACATGCAGCGCCGCCTGCGCGTTGGTCAGCACAAAGTCATGGAACTCCGACAGATCGTCATATCCCCGGTCCGAAAAGTTCAGCCCCTCGGCGTTCAGCTTCTTGGCAAGGCCCAGGGTCAAGCGGACGACCGAATCTCCGGCAGATTCGTAGAGCGCGGCCTGATCCAGAAGCTCGTTCACCTGTCGCGTCAGGTCCTGATCCACACCGCGCACATCCAGTTGGGCAAGATAGGTCTTGGTGGCGCTGTACATCTGGTCCAGCCGCATTTCGGTTTCCGACAAGCTCGCCGCGACGGTCGGGTCCCATTTCGTGAAAAGCGGCATAACCGGACGCAGCATCGACTCGGCCAGCTCGCCCATGTGAAGCACCTCGCGCGCGGCGCATGCCAGCGCCCGTTGGGGATTGTCAAGGGCAGCAGGATCAAGCGCGCTTGGCCGCTCTTCGGTTGTTCCGGCGACAGGTTCGCGGATCACCATGGCGACCGCGCGCTGCAACGGTGCGATTAGCGGTAAACCCACAATCGCGACGGCCACGTTGAAGATCAGATGCAGGTTGATCACCTGCTGACCCGCCGAAGAGCCCAGCCAAGACCAGTCGTGCGGTGCCAGGATCAGCGCGGTCAGGCAGGCAGCCGCACCGCCGCCGCGCAGTATCGCATTCGACCAAACCATCTGCCGGGCCCCCGCAGCCGCGCCCAGCGTCAGCGTGATCGCGATGAAACTGCCTCCCAGATTGGCCCCCAGTACGACCGCCGCTGCCACCGGAACCGACAGAATGCCCTGTGCGGCAAAGGTCATTACCAGAAGGATCGCCGCGACCGAGGAATGGACGACCCAGGCCAGCAGCGCGCCCAGCACGAACGCCGACACAGGATCGCGCTGCAGGTAAACGGCGACGGTCTGCAACCCCGAGAATTCGCGGATCGGGCCGCTTGCCTCGGCAATCATTCCAAGCGCGACGAAGACCAACGCGAGGCCGATCAGGATCCGTCCGATCTGCCGTCCGGGCTTTTCCTGCGACCGCAGGAACGTGGCGACCCCGGCCAGCAACAGCAATGGCGCCAGCCAAGATGGGCGCAGAACCAGAGCCTGAACGACCATCGCCGATCCGATATCAGCCCCGAGCAGCATGGAAAGACCGACACCAGCCGAAATTGCCCCCGTGGTGATGAATCCCGAAGCCATGACCGCAAGCGCCGTCGCACTTTGCAGCAACAGTGCGACAATGGCCCCGCTCCCCGCCGCAACAATCCGATTTTCCGCCGAAGCGCGCAGCCAGCGTCGAAGCTGCACAGCAAAGGCCCGCTCGACGCCGGTTCGGACCATGCGAACTGCGTAAACAAGTAAAGCCGCCGCAGCTGCGACGTTCAAAAGAAAGACCAACATCATGTTCTCGCTACGATTTTCGCCTCGCAAGTTTGTCGTGCGAGGGCTGAGAGGCATCTGCCGCCGTTGGTATGTAACAAATTCATGACAGCCTGTCTTGTGGAAATCTGCTGCGGTTCCCATCACTTGATAAGCGGCAGGCGTGTTATATTAATGGGACTGTTGCACGCGATGGCTGTAGTGCCCGATAAAATCTCGCCTACAATTCCTGGACAACGAAGGCGCGGCCTGCCGGAACTGAAACAGATACGGCATGCGATTGCGTTGATGCACATGGCGGAAACGCTGGTGCTTTTGAAACAAGCGGAAAGCTATTTTCACTTCACTTCACCTCACTTCACCTTGGGCGACGCAAGCCATAACCCGATGTTTTCGTGGGCCGAAGACGATGCCTTGGCCGATCTATTTCGGCCCTACACGATAGAGCCATTCCTGCACGGGCGGGACCGTCGGCATGGGCCGCGCAGCCGGGCAGGAAGTCGCGGCGACCGGTGGTAAGGCGAACTTCATGGGCAGCGACGCCTCAGATACAGGCGCAGTTCATGCCGCAGTCGCCGGGGTTGCGGATCGTTGGGGGCGGATCGACATGTTGTTCAACCATGCGGGCAGCAACATCGTGAAACCGCTGCATGAGACGACCAATGCGGATTGTGACCGACTCATGGCGATCAACGTCAGGTCAGCTTTCGTCACCGGCCGCGAGGTCGTGGCGCATATGCTGGACGATGGCGGCGGGTCGATTGTCATCGCCTCGTCCATCGGTGGCGAGAAGGGCTTTGCGCTGGAAAGCCTGTATTGCATGACCAAAGGTGCCGTCCTGCAACTGGCCCGTTCCATCGCGGCCAAATACCGCGACCGGGTCATCCGCGCCAATGCGGTGTGTCCGGCATTTGTGAAAACCGATCACGGGTTGCGGGAAATCAAGGAATTGGACGGGCTGGACCAACAGTGGAACGAGTCAGATCTGGCCGCCGCAAAGGGCCGAATCTGCGAACCCGAAGACGTTGCCGCAGCCGCAATATTTCTCGCATCTGACGAGGCCAGCTTCATCAACGGAACGCCCCTTTACGTCGACAACGGCTGGAATGCCAAAGGCTGAACACCAACGGAAAGAGCACCATGAATATCGCTCAGTAACTGATTGACGCAACCGCTTTAAGCCTCGCTGACATTCGAGGTGGAGTCCACCGATCCGATCGAGGTCATGATCGCGGACTGGCCATCAATGCAGGTCCATGCTGAGTCCCTGAACATCATCCTGTCCACGGCGGGCTACAACGTGGAAAAGGTCATCGCAGACGACAGTGCGCGGTATCCCGACTTTGAGGTGGGCGATCTGCACATCGCGCTGGAAACCTGGCAGACCACGCAGAAATCGGCGTTTACCGCCTCGGTCGCGACCGGCAAGGTGCTGGACATCGGCGAAACTGGCACCAAGGCCAAGGAAGAGTGGTGGTATCCGATCTACATGAAAGAGCAATGCCGCGGTCTTCAGGCATGGGAGTGGTTGAAAGGCTGTGCCGAGCTGTTTTCCACCCCCGAAACCTCGCCGCAACGGCGCTAACTTTCGGGTTCCATGGCCTGGGGTGGTTGGGATGCCAAACTGAAATCCGCCTCTGAACGCAAGAGACCCATCCTTTTGTGGATCTACAAGCCGCATTGGGCCCCTTCGGTGTTCGAGGGCGAATATGTCGAATTCCCGAAATATGAGGCCGCCTGCTATGAAGACCCGGACTGGGGTGTGAACCCAGATGCACTTTATGATTGCGGCAGGCCCGAGGGTTGGATCAAGAAGATGTCCTGGGCAGAGGGCGAGGCGAAATGGCCTTGCGCGTATGAAATCGTGCGCAACTTCACCATGGATGGCAATAAAGTCGGAAACCTTGCCGCCCATGGTGCATGCAGCCGTGTTGGCCCAGCGCTCGTTGCCGTCCGAAATGCACGATTTGGCAGCGCTCTTGGGCTGCACCCGACGGCAGGCGCCGTGGCAAGTGGAGCTGTCGGTTGCCCTGCCAAAACTGGCCATCAGGTTGAACCAAGTGGTGATGATGTCGCTGAACATGGTGATCATCGCGTCGATGATCGGCGCCGGTGGCTTGGGGTTTGACGTGCCGACCGCCCTGCGCAAGCTCGATATCAGGGCAGCGTTGAAGGCGGGGCTATCTGACAGTCGTGCTGGACAGGCTGATGCAGGCCGCCGACCGCAACAGTGCCACCGGGCGGCGCATCTGACAGCGGCGCGATCTGTGGTGGCTTCTGGCGCTGGTCGCGCTGCCCGCCATGCTTGGCCTGATGATGCCGGAACTTGCGCGCTGGACTAAGGCGCTGCTCACCACCAATGCCCCTGTCCGGAATGATCTGGTCAGCTGGATCAATGTGACCCTTTACGCCCCGCTTGAATTCCAGAGCACCCTTTGGTTGCTGTGGATCATGTTTCCGCTGCGCGACGCCCTGCTTGCCGCACTAACGGTTGCACTGATCCTTGGCTTTCCGCTGGGTCTTGGGCTGGCCGGGCGGCCTCGGTTGGCCGAACCCGCGCGACTTGTGCTGGACACGCTTCAAACCTTGCCAGCACTTGTGTAACTGTCGCCCGCGGTGATGCTGTTTCGCAATGGCGATTTCGCGGCGCTGATTGCGGTGGCAGGCTATGCCCTTGGTGCGCGCTACGGGATGGAGGGCTTGCCCGCCGCGATGCCGACGCTGATCCTTGGCGTCAACCAGACCATCATGATGGCGCTGTCGATGCTGGTGATTGCGGCTTTGGTTGGCACATCCGAACCGGTCCAGATGGTGTTTATCATGCTATCCCTGGGCAAGACCGGCGCGGGGATCATGCCGGGGCTTGCCGTACAGGAGATGTCCGAAAAATGGTTCAAACATCCGTCAGATGTAAGCTCCTTGCGCTCCAATGACCGATCGCGTTTGCTGATCAGAACAAGAATTTCGGGAGCGTCGCATGTCACATTTTCCATCAATCCAGAATCTTGAACTTCTTGCCTTGTTCAAGAAATTCCCGGAGAGGGGCATCTTGCCGCTTTTGGAGTATCACGATGCCATTGTGCGCAACGAAAGCGAACTGACCGTTGCTGAACGCGAGCCGATTGTAGCCTGTGTGTCATAATTCAACGGCTCCCTTTATCGCTTTTCGGCGCATCACGTTCACGCCAAGGCATGGAGCATGCTGGCTGAGGTGTTCGGAAAAGTGCAGGTTGATCTTGATCATCCCGGCGGTCCCGAGCGAATGCGCCCGGTGTTGGCCTATGTGCGCCGACTGACCGTCGATCCAGCGGCGGTGGGCATTGCCAATGCGCAAGCTGTCTATGACGTGAGGTTCTTCGAAGAGGGGCTGTTTGACATCATCTCAATGACTTCGCTTTGCTATTTCATGAACCGCATCCTTGAAGGGGCCGGGATCAAGAAACAGATGCGCGTCATGGAAATGACTCACGAGATGCGCCGCAACTATCGCTACACGCATCTGTGGAGAACCATCTCCAAAGGTCAGACGCCGCTTGGCTGACCAAAGACCTGCGCGGCTGCGGCAGCGACCGGTTGCAGGTTTGCTGTCGTGGCCCCGGAACGCGCCCGCAACATCAGTCCGCGCGCGACGGACGCCAGCAACACGGCCAGTACCTCGGGCGGCGTCGGCATGGCGTCTTGCGACATGCGCAGGCGTACAGCAATCTGATGCTCCAGCGCGGCATACCGGCTGTCGAGTTCAGCGCGGAATATCGGGTTTGCCCCTGCCGCATCCGACAACACGCAGGAAATCAGGCATCCGGGTGTGGTGGCATCCTGCGTGGCGAGAACGACCGCATGATCGAAAAAATCCGCCAGATCCTGCGCCAGCGTGCCTTTGGGACCAAGGGCAGCAGCCAATGGCACCAAGCGCGTTTTCGCATAGTGGTCGATCGCCGCCAGAAATAGCCGCTCTTTGCCACCAAAGGCGCTGTAAAGCGTAGCGCGCGGCATCTGCATCGTCTTGCACAATTGATCAACCGATGCGGCCACATAGCCCACGGCCCAGAAAAGGCGGGTGGCGGCCTGAATGGCATCGACCGCTTCAAACCCCCTTGGCCGCCCACGAATGCGCGGTTCCGTTAGCCCAAATTCTGGCATTACATCACTTCTTTTTGAAACCATCGTTCCGAAAATGGGTGGCGCCGAGCCACGAGTCAATTTATAGAACAATCATTCTTTTATTTATTAGACTGACGTGACGAGAACTCCAATCCTGAAGATGGTGCCCGAAACAATCGAAACGGCCACGGGCGAGGTCAAGGCCGCACTGGAGGCCACCAAGGCGAAGCTGGGATTTGTGCCGAACATGTATGGCTACATTGGCAAGCTGTCCGGGGTTCTGATGGGATATCTGTCCGCCTATGACAGCTTTCGCAAGACGGCGGGCTTTGAGCCTGCGGAACAGGAAGTGGTGTTCCTGACCATCAGCCGCACCAATGGCTGCACATATTGCATGCCGCCCATTCGATGATCGCCGACAAGATGTCGGGCGTCGCCCCGGATGTGCTGCAAGCCCTTCGGGAGGGTCGGATTTTGCCCGATGGCAAGCTGCAATCACTTTCCGCCTTTGCTCAACTGATGGTCGAAGCCCGCGGCAATCCGACCAAAGCGACACTCGATGCTTTCCTTGCAGCAGGATACGGCGAGCAACAGGTTCTGGGGATCATCCTTGCAATAATGCGCATGGCCTTCTCGAACTATGTCAATCACTTGGCATGCACGCCGATTGATCCGGCCTTCGCCCCCTAAAGCATGCATTGACGTATTTCCCGCAGGGCCTGTCCCGACGGATTGCACGACGCCCCGGCGCCAAGAAGCAAGCCACCGCCGCCAAGCAACGCTGGAACGGGCCGCGCCCTGATTCAAGGCAGGCGCGGCGAACCCCACCCCCTGCGCCGATACTGACGCCGTCCACCGCCGAGGCTTGCCCTTGGGTTCAGGTGATGATCACCCGTGCTTCACCATGACACTGAATGGCACCCTTATTGTAATGTTTCAGACCATTTGAACGTGATATTCGCAGAGGATGGACATCGTTCTGGTCACGGCGGTCATTGCATCTCTTTTTCTGGTCATCGGCGCGGCAGAGCCGCTCGCCGCACGTCTGCGCTTGCCTTACAGTGTGATCCTGGCGGTTCTGGGCATTCTGATCGGAGCAGGTGCCGCATTTTTCCTGCGCACAAACCTGACAGATGCCCTTAATCCGGTGGCCGAGGCGATCCTTGGCTTGCCGATCCGGTCGAACGTTTTCATGTATGTTTTTCTGCCGACACTGCTGTTTCAGGCAACGCTGGGGATGAACCTGCGCCGGATGCTGGACGACTGGGTGCCCATTCTGGTTCTTGCGGTGGTTGCGGTGGTGGTGGCGACGCTGAGTGTCGGTTTGGCTTTGGCATGGGCCAGCGCCTTGCCTCTGGCCGCCTGCCTGCTGATCGGAGCGATCGTATCGACGACCGACCCGTCGGCGGTGGTTTCGATCTTCCGGTCGATTTCGGCCCCAAGACGGCTTGCCCGGATCATCGAGGGCGAAAGCCTGCTGAATGATGCCGCCGCCATTGCCCTGTTCGGCCTGTTCATGGGCTTCGTGATGCTGGGCACACCGGACCCGAAACTGGGCGAGGCGCTGGCCCGATTTCCGGTGTTGATCGGAGGCGGCGCAGTGACGGGATGGCTGGCTGCGCGCATTGCGGTCTGGATCATGGCGCTGTTCGGTCGCCATGAGCTTGCCCTGATATCGGTCTCGGTCGCGTTGCCCTACCTTGCCTACATCGGGGCGGAACAGATGGTCGGGGCGTCGGGCGTGATCGCCGTCGTGGCCGCCGGTCTCACCCTTAACCTGACCGGGCCCGGGCGTTTGCCACCGCAGGCTTGGGCCAATTTGCGCGATGTCTGGAACCTGCTGGCACATTGGTCGGGTGCGCTGATTTTCATTCTTGCCGCCCTTCTGATCCCCCGGCTGCTTGAGGATGTCAGGTTCAGTGATTTCGCGCTGATCGCGGTGGTCATTCTTGCCGCAATCGGCGCGCGTGCGATTGTCCTTTACGGGTTGCTGCCGTTGCTGACGCTGCTGCGCATCTCGCCTGCGGTGGAACGTCCGTACCGGACCGCAATCCTGTGGGGCGGATTGCGCGGGGCCGTGACGCTTGCCCTTGCCCTTGCCGTTACCGAAAGCTTTCGCGTACCGGTCGAGGTCAAGCGTCTGGTCGGTATTCTGGCCACCGGATTCACATTGTTCACGCTGCTTGTTCAGGGCACGACACTTCGACCGGTCATCGGGTGGCTGGGCCTTGACCGACTGTCGCCCATAGACGAGGCGATGTCGCGCCAGGTCGTCGCGGTAGCACTTCAGACCGTGCGCGAGGATGTGGCCCACACAACCGACGCCTACAACCTGACCCACGACATCGTGCGGTCAGAGGCCAAGATTTTCGGCGAGCGGCTGGACGCGGCGATCACGGCCGCCGAGGACAGCGCCGAAATCCTTGACCGCGACCGGGTCACGCTGGGTCTGATCGCGCTGGCGGGGTTCGAGCGCGACACTATCCTCGCACGGGTGCGGGAGCGGACGATCTCGGCCAGGATGGCGGACAAGATCCTCTCCGACGCGGACCAGTTGATCGAAGGGGCGCGCTCGGCCGGGCGCAGCGGGTATCAGCGTGCCGCCCGCCTGTCCGTTGCCTATGGGCGGGCGTTCCGGGCCGCAGTCGTGCTTCACAGCAGATTGCGCATATCTGCGCCTCTGGTGCGCATGACCGCCGACCGGTTCGAGCGACTGCTGTCGCAGCAACTGATCCTGCGGGATCTTGACACCTTCATTGACGGGCGCATCCGGCGGATTCACGGGCGGCGTGTCGCGGATCTTTTGCACGAGTTGCTGGCGCGGCGGATCGAATCTGTGGGAACCGCACTGGAGGGGCTGCGCCTGCAATACCCCGGCTACGCCGAAGAACTGGAGCGCCGGTTCATCCGCCGCACGGCCCTGCGACTGGAAGAGCGGGAATACACCGCCATCCGCGAGGATGGTTTGATCGGTGCCGAAGTCTACACGACCCTGATGCAGAACCTTTCGACCCGCCGCCGTTCGGTCGAAGCACGTCCGCGCCTTGATATTGCTGTGCAGCGGATCGACCTTGTCCGGCAGTTCCCGCTGTTTGCAGACCTCGACGATCTTGCGTTGAAGCAACTGGGGCGGGTGCTGAAGACGCTCTACGTCGATGCGGGCCGGGTCATCCTGAGCAAGGACAGCCAGGCGAAAAGCGTTTTCTTCATTGCGTCCGGGGCGGTCGAACTGGGAAGTGCGAACCAGACATGGCGTCTGGGCCGGGGCGAGATGTTTGGCCAGATGGCTATCCTGATGCGCAAGGCGCGCAGGGTAGAGGTTCAGGCCATCGCCCCCTCGACCCTTCTGGTGCTGGACGAAACGCGGTTCCGATCCCTTTTGGGGCGCAGTTCGGCGCTGCGCGACGCGGTTCGGACCAGCGCAGAGAAACGGGGCATAGATTCCCGAACGCTGGTGATCGACGGCACGCGCGATGCTTGACGGTGAATATCCGCTATTTGTTGGGGAATTTTACTTTTCCGTCTGACCGGGTTTTCAGCCCTTCTTTATTGAACACAGCGGCGACGCTTGCACGCTCGGTCGTCAGTGCAAGGGCGCATGGCATCATTCGGTTTCATTGCAGGCCGTCGCCACAAGTTTCCCTCAGGTTTGCGCCCGGTGTCATGGGGTGTTCACAATATGATGGTCATCGGCGCACAGCATGTGATTGCTCAGCACCTCGATCACCCGGCAGTCCGAAATCTTCCCGCAGGCGCATTGGTCAAGCATCCGCTCCAGCTCTGCCTCCAGCGCACGCAGGCGGGTGATGCGGGCACGGGTGGCGGCAAGCTGGGCATTGGCGATCATATCGACGGCGGCGCAAGACTGATCCGGCCGGTCCGACAGGCTCAGCAGATCGCGAATGGCTTCAAGCGGAAAACCCAACTCCCGCGCGTGTCGGATGAAAGCAAGCCGGTCGAGGGCGGCCTTGGGATATAATCGCTGGTTACCAGCACTACGATCCGGGTGCGGCAGCAGGCCGATCTGTTCGTAATATCGGATGGTCGGCACCTTGACCCCCGCCGATGCGCCAAGTTTTCCGATGGTCAGCATGAGAAGCCTCTTGAAGCTATAGTCACTAGAGACATTAAGGTATCGAATCAATCCGGTCCAGACCCGGCAGAAAATGAGGCAAGCATGACCACCCAAACCACCGAACTTTGCGAATGGACCGTTACCGGCATGGATTGCGCTTCTTGTGCGACCAAGGTCAGGGACGCGGTTGGGCGGCTTCCGGGTGCGTCCGATGTCAGCGTCACGATCATGGGCGAGCGGCTGCGCGTGACGCTGGATGCGGAACAAACACCGCGCGATAAGGTCGAGGCGGTGGTGAAATCGCTGGGTTATGGCGTGGCCCCGCGCAGCACGGGAACGGCAAAGCCGCAGCCTTCGAAGAAGGAGTTCATCCTGCCCGATGCCCCGACGCGGACAGGGAATGACGGCCACGATAATTCTGACCACAACGGACACGACCATCCCCAGACAGTCCGTGACGACCCCAGGCATGGCAGCACGGGCCATATCCATGACAATCCGGCGGATCGGGACAAACGGTGGTATAAGACCGCCAAGGGCAGGCTGGTGATCCTTACCGGCCTTCTGCTGGGCGCGGCATGGGCTGTCGAGGCGTTGTTTCCCGGCCCGATCGGATACTGGGCCTTTGTCGCCGCATGTGTGATCGGTGTCGCCCCCGTGGCCCGTCGCGCCCTTGCGGCAGCACGCGTGGCGCAGTTTTTCACCATCGAAAGCCTGATGACCATTGCAGCCTTGGGCGCTCTGTTCATCGGCGCGGCAGAAGAGGCGGCGCTGGTCGTCTTTCTGTTCGCGGTGGGCGAAGTGCTGGAAGGGGTCGCCGCGAACAAGGCGCGCGACGGCATCCGGGCGCTGGCCAATCTGGTGCCGAAGACGGCTTTGCTGATCGAGGCCGACAAGACTCGCGAGGTTACTGCGCAATCGCTGCAAGTGGGCCAGATCGTGCTGGCCCGCCCCGGCGACCGAATTCCTGCGGACGGCGAGATCGTGGACGGCAGAAGCGGGGTCGATGACAGCCCAGTGACAGGCGAAAGCATGCCGGTGACCAAAGGCCCCGGCGATCCGGTCTTTGCAGGTTCGATCAATACCGAGGCCGCGCTGCGCATCCGGGTGACCATGGCTGCGGAAGACAACACGATTTCCCGCATCATCCGGCTGGTGGAGGAGGCAGAGGAAGCCCGCGCCCCGACCGAGCGGTTCATTGACCGCTTCAGCCGCTGGTATATGCCGCTGATCGTCGCACTTGCGGCCCTTGTGATCGTGGTGCCGCCGCTGGCATTGGGTGCCGCGTGGGACAAGTGGATCTACCGCGGCCTGACGCTTCTGCTGATCGGCTGCCCCTGCGCGCTGGTCATCTCGGTTCCGGCATCCATCGCGTCCGCCCTGTCGGCCGGGGCCAAACGCGGCCTTCTGCTGAAGGGCGGCGCGGTGATCGAGGCGGCGGCCTCGGTCAGGGCGGTCGCCTTCGACAAGACCGGCACGCTGACGCATGGCAAGCCGCAGATCACCGATGTTGCCCCGATCGGTGAGATGTCGGAGACGGCGGTCATCCGCCTTTCCGCGGCTGTGGAGGGAGCCTCAAGCCACCCGCTGGCGCAAGCCATCCTGCGGCGGGCCGAGGGGGTCGATCTGCCGCCTGCGACGGACGCGCGGGCGATCATCGGCAACGGCGTGTCGGCGACGGTCGAGGGCCGCAAGCTGACGGTGTGCAGCCCGCGCTTTGCCGCTGCACAGGGCGCGCTGCCGGATGATTGGGTTCACCGCGCGACGGCGCTGGAGGCGGAAGGCAAGACGGTCGTCGTGCTGATCGAGGGCGGCGAGGCACATGGTCTGATCGCCCTGCGGGACCAACCGCGCGACGACGCGATTTTGGCCATGCGCCAGTTGCGGTCATTGGGCATCACGCCGACCATCCTGACCGGCGACAATCCCCGGACCGCAGCGGCCATCGCGCAAAGTCTTGGCACCGAGTTCCGGGCCGAGATGCTGCCCGAAGACAAGTTGGCCGCGATCCGCGACATGGCGCAGGCAGGCGGCGTCATGATGGTGGGCGACGGAATTAACGATGCGCCCGCATTGAAGCAGGCAACGGTTGGCGTCGCGATGGGATCGGGCACCGATGTGGCGCTGGAAACCGCCGATGCCGCGATCCTGCGGGACCGGGTGACGGACGTGCCTGCCACAATCCGGCTGGCGCGTGCGACGATGGGCAACATCCACCAGAACGTGACGATTGCCCTTGGCCTCAAGGGGGTCTTTCTGGTGACGACCGTGCTGGGCCTGACGGGCCTGTGGCCGGCAATTCTGGCGGATACGGGGGCAACGGTGCTGGTAACGATCAATGCGCTTCGTCTTCTGGGATTTAATCCGGACAATGACGCCTGATCAGGGCCGGGTTGAATGCGAACTGGCGGGCTGGGCACGGCGGGCGCAAACCGACGCAAATTGGTCAGCCCGGATGGCTCGATAGGCGCTGATCCGACTCCGGAGCAGGTTGGGCCCTTGGCCGGGTGCAGTACCCATACCTCTGGCGCTTACTACATCGTGACTCCGCCGGTGAACGGCGGTAGCATTTTCACTACAGGTTGCAGCAACCAGTGGTGATCCACCACGCAGATGCTGCGGCCGATACAGCCGACCATTCGGCCAATACGTCAAAGGAATGCGCCATGGATGCCCTTGTGATCGAGAAAATGGGATGCAATTCCCTGCATGGCGTGCCCGAACCCATACCCGGGCCAGGACAGGTTTTGCTGGACATCCGCCACATCGGTTTGTGTGGATCGGACCTTGCAACCTTCACCGGGCAGAACCCGCTGATCAGCTTTCCGCGCATTCCGGGGCACGAAATTGGCGCGGTGATCCTGACAGTCGGGCCTGATGTTCCGGCCCGTTTCGCACCGGGCTGCCGCGTCATCGTAACGCCCTATACCGCCTGCGGCACCTGTTCCTCCTGCCGCAAAGGCAAGACCAACGCCTGCCGGTTCAACCGCACGCTGGGGGTACAGCAGGATGGTGGACTTTGCGAACGCATCGTCATCGGCCATGAAAAGCTGATCCTGAACAACACCCTCGCCCCCCATCATCTGGCCCTGGTCGAGCCCTTGTCGGTTGGCTTTCACGCCGTCGCCCGCGGCCGCATCACCGCCGCCGACCGCGTTGTGGTGCTGGGCTGCGGCATGATCGGCATGGGCGCCATCGCCGGTTCGGTAACGCTCGGGGCCGAGGTGATTGCTGTCGATTTTGGCACCAAGGCACAATTCGCCCTTGGGTTTGGCGCCCGCCACGCCATCGACGCCGCGACCGAGGATGTGCTTTCCCGGATCAACGCCCTGACAGATGGTGAAGGTGCAGATGTCGTAATCGAGGCGGTGGGTCTGCCCGAAACCTTTACCCGCGCCATTGATGCCGCCGGCTATGGCGGAAGGGTCGTCTATGTTGGTTACTCGAAAATGCCCGTGACTTATGACACAAAATTTTTCAACCTCAAGGAACTCGATATCATGGGGTCCCGCAACGCCCTGCCCGAGGATTTTGCCGCCGTTGTGCGCTATCTGGAAAGCCGTGGTCTCGCCAACGACAGCCTGATCAGCCGGATCATCCCCTTTACCGAGGCTGCCACTGCCCTGCCCTATTGGGTGGAAAACCGGGCCAACACGCTCAAGATCATCATCGAACGCCAGCCCCGGGATTGACTATGAACCTTGCCCGGATATCGGCCAGGCAGTTGAATGGGCGCACCCGGCCAAAGGCGCGGATTCTGCAATTCGGCGGCGGCAACTTTCTACGCGGCTTTCTGGATTGGAAGATCGACCACCTGAATGAGGCCACCGGTAGCGATTGGGGTATCATCATCCTACGGTCCATCGGGTCAACTCATGGGTCGGCCCTGAATGCGCAGGACGGGCTTTACACCGTTGTCTCACGCGGGCTCGACGGCCAAGGGCAGGTGCGGTCCGAAGCCCGCATCGTGGCCTCGGTTCTGGGCGAGTTGTCGTGTGCTGTCGAGTGGGATCAGGTGCTGGCCCTGTCGCGTGATCCAGCGGTACAGATCGTCGCATCAAACACCACTGAGGCGGGGATTGTCTATGAACCCGGCACGGTTCCCCAGGATGCGCCGCCCGTAAGTTTTCCCGCCAAGGTCACGCGGCTTTTGCTGGAACGGTGGCGCGCGCTCGGTCACCTGCGCGGTCAGGGATGGCAGTTTCTGCCCTGCGAACTGACCGACAATGCCGGCGATACGCTGCGCAGCATTGTCCTGCGCCACGCTACCGAATGGGAGGTAGAAGCAGGCTTTGCCGAATGGGTGGCCGACGAGAATGTGTTCTACAACACCCTGGTTGACCGCATCGTCACTGGCCACCCCGGCCAAGACGCCGCGGCAATCGAGGACAAACTGGGCTACCACGACCCCTGCCTGACGATGGCCGAACTGTATCACCTGCTGGTCATCGAAGCGCCGAAAGGTCGCCCGCGCCCCAAACTGCGGCTGGCCGACCATGACGTCGGAACAATTGAGGTGCACGATGCTGCCCCTTACCGTCTGCGCAAAGTGGCAATCCTGAATGGTGCGCACACCGCCCTGTGCCCGTTGGCCCTGCTGTCCGGTGTGGTGACGGTGGGCGAGGCGATGCGCGACCCCGACCTGTCAGCCTTGCTGCGGCAGGTTCTGGACCGCGAGATCAAACCCTTCGTCCCGCTGCCCCCCGCCGATCTGGATGGATTTGCGGATGATGTGCTGCGCCGCTTTGCCAACCCCTACCTGCAGCACCGCTGGTATGACATCAGCCTGAACGGCCTGTCGAAATTCCGCGACCGCAATCTGGACCGGATGTTGGCCTATACTGAGCGCGCAGGAACGCCGCCGCCGATATTGTCGCTGTCGCTGGCCGCTTGGCTGGCGTTTTACGTCGGGCGGCATGGCGGCGCGGACCAGTTGCCACCGCGCGACGGTCCAGAAACGCTGGCCCTGGTGGCAGCTTTGCCAATGGATGCGCCCGCCGTAACCCTGATCGGGACCTTTCTCTCCGAGACCGCATTTTGGCACAGATCGGTGGCATTGCCAGCCTTGGTGTCCGCCGTGGCACGCGACTTTGCCTTTCTGACCCAAGCCAAAGTCACACCAACCACCCTGACGGCCCGGATTGCGGCCACGACCTGACGAGGGTTCACCCCTCATACCATACCTTGCGCGGGTCGTCGGCGCTGCGCTGGTAGGTCCATGCGGCCTCGACCAACCTGGCCAGATCATAGGTGGGCCGCCAGCCAAGGTCGAACTTGGCACGGGCGTTGCTTAGCCAGTTGCTGACAAATTCGCTGCGGATGCGGACCGAGGGCAAGCTGCGGGTCCGCAGCAGCAAGGCGGCCAGTTCACCATAATCCACAGGCTCATCCATGCTGATGTTGTACAGCTTTTGCCGTGCGTTTGCGGCGGTCAGGGCCAGAAGGATGGCCGATACCAGATCATCGACATGGACAAAATTGCGCTTGATCGGTCTGCCCTCGGCATCGGTCAACAGCGGTACTGCCCCCTGTCGCAGCGCCTGCGCTGCCACCTCGGGGGGGACCATGGTTTTCCAGTCCGGCCCCCCGAAAAGGTCATCGCCGAATGACAGTGTGTGACGGAAATCGTCCTTCTCCATGATCCAGGGCGCACGCAGACAGCACCAGTCCAGCCCGTATTGCACCCCGAATTGCTGCACCATCACCTCTTCCAGCACCTTGGACAGCGCATAGCAGCCCGGATAGGCCATATGCGGCGCGGCTTCGGTGATGGGGGCTGTGTGCTGATGCACAAAATGGCCAATCCCGGCGTCGCCGCCGATCAGGATGAACCGCTGGGCATCCGGGCTTTGCCGGAACTCTTCCAACAGCCAGAACAGTCCCTTGACCGCCACATCCATCGCGTCATCCAGGGTTTCCTTGACTGTGGCCAGATGAACGACATGCGTCGCCCCCTCCACAGCAGCCCGACACACCGCGCGGTCAGACAGCGATCCGCGCAAGACCCGCAAACTGGCTGTCTCGGGCAACATGCGGTTGTGGCACAGCGCCGTGATCCCCGCCTCTGGCATTAACCGTGCCAAAGCGTCAATCAGGACCCGGCCCACCTTGCCCGTCGCACCCGTTACCAGAATCTGCATCGTTTCCCCTTTGCAAACCGCCCCTAATCCACCAATTCCGGCCCAACAGATTGCCGCTCTACCACAGGACATTCGACCTTCAACTGCTCGGGCCTCGCCGACATGCGGTTGGCCCGGTCGATCAGGATTTCGGTCGCAGTGGCGCCCATGTCATAATGCGGCAGGATCATCGTGGTCAGCGGCGGTCTGGTGTATTGCGCGATCTCGCGGTCATCAAAACCGATCACCGCCACGTCCCCCGGGATCGACAGGCCCAGTTCGCGAAGCGCCTCCAGACAGCCAACCGCCATCAGGTCATTGGCGCAAAAAATCGCCGTAGGTGGTGCTGCCTGCGCCATCAAAACCTTGGTCCCGGAAAATCCCGAATCGGGTTGCCAGTTGCCTGGGTAAACCAGCTTGGGGTCAAAGCCGATGTCCCTGCTGGCCAGCGCCTGCCGATATCCACGCAAACGCTCGCTCGCCCCCTCAACCCCGGTCTGCCCGGTGATCAACCCGATGCGTCGATGCCCCGCCCGCAGCAACCGTTCGGTCGCGGTGCGCCCGCCCAGCAGATCGGCTGGCAGAACCGAGGGCAGACGCCGTTCTTCGTCATAGCAATTCAACAACACCGACGGGTGATCGAACAGGGTTTGCGCCGGGGTGACGCGCCGCGTCAGAACCGTGCCATAGATCAACCCCAGCAAGGGTTGCTGGCGCATCATGCCCAGCACATGGTCTTCCATCCCTCGGTCGCCCCGCGTCACTCCCAGATGAACCGTCAGCCCAAATTCCCACGCTTTTTCGCGCACCCCGTCAAAGGCCAGCGCCATCCACGGGTCTGTCGACAACTCGTCCACCACTAGGCCAATGGCCGTCTTGTCGGTTGTGGCCTGCCGTGGCACGCGCCTGATCAGTTCATAGCCAAGCTCCCGGGCAGCCGCGAGCACCCGCTTGCGCGTCGCGTCCGATAGCCGCACGCCCTGACTGTCGTTCATCACCAACGACACCGTGGCCTGCGACACACCAGCCTTGGCGGCCACATCCATCATCGTCGCCTTTGGTCCTGTCGTCACTTGTCCATGCTCCCTGAAGTCGCGACCCATGATAATGAGTTGACTAATATTAGCAACTATGTGAACTTTTATCAGCGGGCATAAGGGCCAGGACCAATTAAGCTCGCGCTACATATGTCTGGGAGGACAGAAATGAACAAGACCGCTGGTCTCGCCATTACGGCGATGCTTGCGCTTGGGGCGACGCAGGCCTTGGCGCAGGAAAAGAAGCAACTCGCCTTTATCGTCAACGCGGCATCAGACTTCTGGAAATTGTCTGAAGCTGGCGTCGCCAAGGCGCAGGCGGAACTTGGCGATGGCTACGAGTTGCAGTTCCGCTATCCGGCCCAAGGCACAGCCGCACTGCAGAACGCCCTGATGGATGATCTTGCCGCCGCTGGCACCGATGCCATCATGATCTCGTCCGCCGACCCCAAGAACTCGATCGACGCGTTCAACAGAATTGCGGCCCAGATCCCGCTGTTCACCACCGATTCGGATGCGCCGCAATCCAACCGCGTGGCCTATCTGGGGTCGTCCAATACCCTCGCCGGTGAGCAAGCCGGGGCCGAGATGGTCAAGGCACTTCCTTCAGGCGGCAAATGCATGGGCTTTGTCGGCTTTCTTGATGCCGACAACGCCAAAGAGCGGATCGCCGGCTTTAAAACCGCTATCGAAGGGCACAACATCGAATTGGTCGACGTGCGCGGCGATGATGTCGATTTCGCGCGTGCCCGGTCCAACGTCGATGACGTTCTAGCCGCCAACCCCGAGATCACCTGCATGGTGGGTTTCTACAGCTACAACCCACCCAAGATCTACGAAGCGTTGCAAGCGGCAGGCAAACTGAGCCAGATCACCGTCGTCGCCTTTGACGAAGATCCGGTGACCCTGGGTGCCGTCAAGGAAGGTTCGTTTTCCTCGACTATCGTGCAGCAGCCGTTTGAATGGGGCTATCAGGGCATGAAGTTGATGGCGGCCTATCTGAATGGCGACAAATCGGGCGTCCCGGCGGATGGCCTGATCATCATCCCGACCAAGGTGATCGACAAATCCAACGTTGACCAGTTCTCGGCTGATCTGAAAGCCATGATCGGCGGTTGATCGCGGCTTGGGCCGATGCGGGATGCTCTCCCGCATCGGCCTCATTTTATTGGTGATCAATGGCCGAACCCTTTCTGATCTTGTCCGACATCTGCAAAGCCTATCCCGGCGTGCAAGCGCTGGACCACGTGGCCCTGCAAGCCGCCCCCGCTGAAATCATTGGCCTGGTCGGAGAAAACGGCGCTGGCAAAAGTACGCTGATGAAGATTTTGGGCGGCGTCATCCGACCCAGTTCCGGCCGCATCACCATAGACGGGCAAAGCCATGACGCCTTGAACGTGGGCCAGTCGATGGCGGCGGGTATTGCCTTTGTTCATCAGGAACTGAACCTGTTCGACAATCTTGATGTGGCCGCCAACGTCTTTATCGGTCGCGAACCGCTGATGGGTGGCCCCTTGCGGTTGGTGGATCGCAAAAAGATGGCTGCCATGGTCCAGCCCTTTCTGGATATGCTGGGAGCAGAATTCACCCCCACCACGCCAGTCTCGGCGCTGTCCATCGCAGCGCGGCAAATATTGGAAATCGCCAAGGCCCTGTCGCAAAACGCCCGCCTGCTGATATTGGACGAACCGACCTCCAGCCTGACCATGTCCGAAACGCAGCGTTTGCTGGAGGTGATCGGCACTTTAAAGGCCCGGGGCGTCTGCGTGATCTTTGTTACCCACCGCCTGAACGAACTGACCGCCTGCGCCGACCGCATCGTGGCTCTGCGCGACGGTCGGCTGGCGGGTCATCTGGCCAAGGCCGACATCAGCCCGGCAGCGATGATCCAGTTGATGATCGGGCGCGACCTGAAATCGCTGTACACTCCACCCAGAGCCGCAGCCAGCGCCCTTCCGGTGCTTGAGACGATGGCTCTGACCACCGCCGCATGGCCCGTAGAACAGGTCAATCTGACCCTGCGCCAAGGCGAGATTCTGGGTCTGGCCGGCCTGATCGGCTCTGGCCGAACGGAACTGGCCCGCGCACTGTTTGGCATTGACCGCCCATTGCAGGGTCAGGTCCGGGTCAACGGTCAACCCGTGCCGCCGGGAGACCCGGCCAAGGCGATTGCCGCAGGCATCTTTCTGGTGCCCGAGGATCGCAAACAAACCGGTCTGTTGCTCGATCTGCCGATTGCTGAAAATGTCGTTCTGGCCAGCCTTCCCGCCCATGCGCGGGCGGGGATGGTGCAGGCCGGACGCATCCAGTCGACCGGTCAGCGGATGAAGGGCGAACTCGACATCCGCGCCGCCGATGTCGCCGTGCGGGCGGGCACCTTGTCCGGCGGCAACCAGCAAAAGGTCGTGCTGGCCAAATGGCTGTCGCTGTCGCCGCGCGTCCTGATCTGCGACGAGCCGACGCGGGGCATCGACGTGGGCGCAAAACAGGAAATCTACCTGATGCTGCGCCGCCTGGCTGACAGCGGCATCGCAGTCCTGATGATCTCGTCCGACATGGAGGAAGTCATCGGCGTATCAGACCGGGTGGCGGTCATGCACGAAGGCCGCATCAATGGCATCTTGCAACGAACAGAACTCAGCGAACACGCGGTCATGCAACTGGCCGTCTCGCGCGAAACAGAGGACGGGGCGACATGACCAAAAAGGATATCGGACTGCTGCTGTTGATCCTGATCGTCAGTGCTGCGGTGGCCATCAAAAACCCGCTGTTCCTGTCACCGATCAACCTTGCCAACACGGCTAACCTGATTGGCCTGTTCGGCATTGTCGCCATAGGACAGGCCGTGGTCATCATGACCGGTGGCATCGAGTTGTCGGTCGGCTCGATCATCTGCCTGCTGGGGGTGCTGTTCGTCGATCTGCTGGTGAACTTTGGCTTGCCCTGGCCGGTGGTTCTGATCCTGATCATGTGCTTGGGCGCACTGATCGGGCTGTTGCACGGATTGATGATCACCCGGCTGGACCTGCAACCCTTTATCGTCACGCTGTGTGGCCTGTTGATCTACCGTGGTGCCGCGCGGTTTTACACCGCTGACGCCACAGCAGGGTTCAAGTTTGGCCAGACCTTTCCCACCTTGGAACAGATGACCATCGGCCGCATCGCGGGGGTGCCGGTGTCGTTCATGGCCATGCTGGTGATCGGCGCGGTGATGTGGGTCGTGCTGCACCGGTCGGTCTTTGGCCGTTATCTGCAAGCGGTGGGTAAGAATGAGGAGGCGGCGCGCTATTCCGGCATCCCCACTCAGCGCGTGATTGTCATGGCCTACGTGATTTGCGGTCTGCTGACCTCGCTGTCTGCAGTCTATTTTGCGATGTACACCAAATCCATCTCGCCGTCGTCGCACGGCAACTTTTACGAACTCTACGCGATTGCCGCCGCCGTCTTGGGTGGATTTTCTCTGCGGGGTGGCGAGGGGTCGATTGTCGGCGTCGTACTGGGTGCCGTGCTGTTGCAAGTGCTGCAAAATCTGGTGAACCTGCTCGGCACCCCGTCGTCGCTGAACTTTGCAGTCACTGGCTCGGTCATTCTGATTGGCGTGCTGGCCGACACACAATACAGCAAATACCGAAAAAGACGCCTGTAACCTGCGCCACCATCGGTCAATGCACCTCTGGTCGCGCAACCCGGCCCGGCGTGTTCGGTCGCTTTCGGCCCTTGCAGCCGTTCGACGCTGTGAAGGGGGTGTTGACATGCGTCTTCCAGACAAACCTGGAAGCGGACAAAGATCCGGCCATTCGGGACGGAAATGGTAGTCGCGACCGATCCGGTGATCACCAAAGACGGCGTCCTGTACGAAAAGGGTTGAAACGTTTCGATGCTGCGGCCATGCAAGGTGTCGTGATCCCTTCATCCGAACAGACACCGCTCTCCCTGGACGCCCTTGGCTGGTCGGCGTATTTTGGTGATCAGATCGGGCCTGACGAGACGCATCTTTCCCCGACGCGCATAGCGACCGTCCATCGGTCAAGACTGACGGGCGAAACCGAATTCGGCCAAGTGCGGCTGAACCTTCCGGCATCTTTCAACACCACGGATTTTGCGGTTGGGGATTGGGCTCTTATGGAGCTTGAGACGAACATGCTTGTGCGGCGGCTGGATCGAAAGACCCTTTTGCAGCGCCACACCGAAGGCGGCCGCGCACTGCAACTGATCGCAGCGAATGTGGATACGCTTTTCATCGTCACGTCCTGCAACAACGACTTCAACCCCGCACGGCTGGAGCGGTATCTGGCGCTTGCGAATGAGGCGGGCACGAACCCGGTGATCGTTCTGACAAAGGCCGACCAAACCGCCGACAGCACAGCGTACCAACAGCAGGCGGCGGCTCTTCAGCGCGGTCTGGATGTTGTCGTGCTGAATGCAACAGCGCCTGAGGCGGCGCTGCCTTTGGCGCAATGGTGCGGTCCCGGGCAGACCGTTGCCCTTATCGGGTCTTCAGGGGTCGGGAAATCAACCCTGCTGAACACGCTTTCGGCCAAGACGGGCGATGAGATGCAACCAACCGGCAGCATCCGCGAGGCCGACGCCAAGGGGCGCCACACCACCACGTCGCGTTCGTTGCATGCCATACAGGGCGGCGGCTGGGTGATCGACACGCCCGGAATGCGCACATTGCAAGTCGGCGAGGTGGCGGCGGGGCTGGATGTCCTCTTTGCCGAGATTGTCGACCTTGCGCCGGACTGCCGCTTTGCCGATTGCACGCATGACCATGAACCGGGCTGCGCGGTTCAGGCGGCGGTTGCGGCTGGAACCCTTGACCCGGCGCGCCTTGAGCGGTGGCGCAAACTTGTTGAGGAAAACCGGGCCAACTCTCCCGTTCAGACCGGGCCCCGTGGAAACAAGATCACCAAGGCACGGGGAAAGCGCGGCTGAACTGGTTGTGAAACCAGGTCAGGCCCAAAGCTGCCGATTGGCCCGTTGAAACGATTTGACGCAACAGTCGCATCACCCGTCGCCTTGCGTCGTTGCCCACACCTTGTGCGGCGCGCGGATTAGCAAAAGAAGATGGGTCCGGTGATATTACAGGGCTCTTTGCACCCTGCTGTTCAGACTCTCTCAAATATCATTGACTCGCAGACATCCAATATGCTGATCTTGTAAAGCGGTTTAGTAAACCGATTCACGTGTTGGGATTGGCCGATGGCAGTGGCAAGCCTGAAGGATGTGGCGCAAACGGCCGGTGTGTCCGTGACAACGGTTTCACGCTTTCTGAACGGGTCACTTGATCTGCCAGAGCGGACGCGCACGGCGGTCGAGCAGGCAATCCTTACGCTGAATTATCTGCCCAATCCCCATGCGCGCAGGCTTAGTCGGGGGCGGTCCGATACGATCGGTCTGGTCATTCCCGATATTGCCACGCCGTTCTTTGCGACCCTCGTCGCAGCGGTCGAGGCCGAGGCAGACCGGCGCGGGTTGGGATTGACCCTGCATGCAACCCTGAACCGGCGGGAACGCGAACTTTCATATCTGCAAGCGGTCCGGCGCAATCAGGTTGACGGTCTGATCTTCGTGACGAACCATCCCGATGACGGAACCCTTGCCGCCGCCATCAACGCCAGTGGTCAGGTGTTGATTCTGGATGAGGATGTGGCGGGAACGTCTGCTCCCAAGCTGTTTTGCGACAATGATCAGGGCGGCTATCTGGCGGGGCGGCATCTGGCCGAAGCCGGGCATCGCCGGGTGCTGTTCATCGGCGGAGCCGACACCATGCTCAGCGGCAAGCGCCGGTTTGCCGGATTCCGGCGCGCGATGATCGAGGTTTGGGGCCAGGACGTTCAGATCGCACGTTATGAGGGCGAGTATCTGGCCGAATTCGGGCGGGTGGCGGCAAAACGCATGCTGGCCGAAGACCAGCGTCCGACCGCAGTTTTCGCAACCTCCGATGAAATCACGATCGGCGTGCTGGAAGTTCTGAACGCCGTGGGCATGCGTGTGCCGCACGATCTTTCGCTTGTCGGTTTCGACGATGTCGGCCCGCTGCATCTTTTCGCACCCGCCGTGACAGCGGTGCGCCAGCCGGTCCGGGCGTTGGGCGTGCGTGCCCTTGCCCTGCTTCTGGATACCGACTGGACCAACCCCGCAAATCTTCCGTCAGAGGAGATACTGCCTGTCACCCTGATCACGCGGAATTCCGTTGCACCGCTGATCCGGTCCTGAATAGCAACTTCCAACAGATGGGACACAAAATGACCACGACAAAACTGACAGCGCTTTCACGGCGAGGCCTTGGCCTTGTTCTTGGCTCGGCCGTTCTTTTGGCGGCGGTGCCCGGCATGGCACAGGACAAAAAGACGTTCGCCCTTGTCCAGATCAACCAGCAGGCCCTGTTCTTCAACCAGATGAACGAAGGCGCGCAAAAGGCAGCGGATGCCGCCGGGGTAGACCTTGTGATCTTCAACGCCAACAACGATCCGGCGGCCCAGAACAGCGCCATCGAGACGTATATTCAGGAAGGTGTGGACGGCATCGCGATTGTGGCGATTGATGTGAACGGCATCATGCCGGCGGTCGATCAGGCGGTGGCGGCGGGTATTCCGGTTGTTGCCATTGACGCCATCCTGCCCGAAGACGGCAAGCAGTCGGCGGTGATCGGGGTAGATAACGGCAAGGCGGGTGCGGACCTTGGTGCCTATTTTGTCGAATACGCAAAGGGCGCTGGCGGCGCCAAGATCGGTGTCGTGGGTGCGCTGAATTCCTTTATCCAAAACTTGCGCAAGGATGGGTTCGAGGGTGTTCTGACAGGCGTTGAAGGCATCACCATGGCTGGCACCGTCGATGGCCAGAACGTGCAGGATACCGCACTGGCCGCGGCTGAAAACCTGATGACGGCGAACCCCGACATGACCGCGATCTATGCCACCGGCGAACCGGCCCTGCTGGGTGCCGTGGCGGCAGTCGAAAGTCAGGGGCGGCAGGCCGATGTCAAGGTCTTTGGCTGGGATCTGACCGCATCGGCGGTGGCCGGAATTGACGCAGGTTATGTCGAGGCGGTGATCCAGCAAGACCCCGCAGGTATGGGCGGCGCTGCAGTTGACGCGCTTAAAACCATCACCGACGGCGGCACGGTTGAACGGAACATCGCGGTTCCCGTGACCATCGTGACCAAGGCCAATGTTGACGACTTCCGGTCCATGTTCAAATGACCGAAACGGCGCTTCACGCCGAAGCGCCCGCTGTGGGAGGGGGCAACCCCCTCCCGCACACGCGGGGGGCCGTGCCGCTGGTATCGTTGCGGGGCATCAGCCTGACCTTCGGGTCGCATCAGGCCTTGCGGGGCGTTGATCTGGATGTGATGCCCGGCGAATGTCTGGGCCTGATCGGCGACAATGCAGCCGGAAAATCGACCCTGTCCAAGGTGATGTCGGGCACCTACATTCCCGATGCCGGAACGATCCGTGTCGACGGCGAACCTGTGCGATTTTCGGGCCCGTCCGATGCCCGCGCCCGAGCCATCGAGATGGTATTTCAAGACCTGAGCCTGTGCGACCATGTCGATGTCGTGGGCAATCTTTTTCTGGGGCGTGAACTGACTCGCGGCCCTTTTCTGGACCAGAAGCGCATGCTGACCGAGGGGCGGCAGATGCTGGACGCGCTGGAAATCCGCATCCCCCGCCTGACCGCCAAGGTTGAAAAGCTGTCGGGGGGCCAACGGCAGGCCATCGCCATCGCGCGGGCCGCCAGTTTTCAGCCGCGCGTGCTGATCATGGACGAGCCGACCTCGGCGCTTGCCGTGGCCGAGGTTGAGGCGGTTTTGGCCCTGATCAACCGGGTCAAGGCCAGGGGCGTGGGCGTGGTACTGATCACGCACCGCCTGCAGGATCTGTTCCGCGTCTGCGACCGGATTGCCGTGATGTATGAAGGCACCAAGGTCGCCGAACGCCAGATCGGCGAGACGAACCTGCAAGAACTGGTCGATCTGATTGTTGGCAAGGGGGCGCACTGATGGCCGCCTATTCCGAACGCGCCAAGGGGTCTGCGTTGGCTGATTTCATTTCGGAGAACGCACAGGTGCTATCGATTGCGGTGTTCTTTGTGGCCTGCATGGTGCTGTTCAGCCTGCTGACATCCACCTTTCTTACCGCCGGGAACCTGCTGAACATCGTCCGGCAGGCGGCCCCGGTGCTGATCGTCGCCGTGGCGATGACACTGGTGATCACCACGGCAGGCATCGATCTTTCGGTCGGGTCGACCGTGGCGCTGGTCAATGCCGTCGCGGCGATTGCGCTGGCGTCGGGGATGGGCTGGATCACCGTTCTTGTTCTGATGATGGTGCTGGGCGGGGTGATCGGGGCCATTCAGGGCTGGTTCATCGCCTATCAGGGCATCCCGGCCTTTATCGTCACCCTTGCCGGGCTGTCGATCCTGCGCGGCTATGCGCTGTATCTGACCGAAGGCTATTCGATCCCGATCACGGATGTGCCCGGCTTTTTCTGGCTGGGGCGCGGAACGCTTGCGGGCTTTCCGGTGCCCGCGCTGATCTCGATCCTGGTGGCGATCTTTGGGTTTGTCGTCATGGCGCGCACGCGCTATGGGCGGCAGGTCGTGGCTGTGGGCTCCAACATGGAGGCGGCGCGGCGCGTCGGCATGCCCGCGTTATGGACGGTAACATCGGTCTACATCGTGTCGGGTGTCGCCTGCGCCATTGCGGGCCTATTGATTGCGGCACGGCTGGGGTCGGGGTCATCCAACGCAGCGGTCGGTTTTGAACTGCAGGTCATTGCGGCCGTCGTTCTGGGCGGCACGTCGCTGATGGGGGGCAAGGCCAGCATGATCGGCACCGTTTTGGGCACGATGACCATTGCGGTTATCGGCAACGGGCTGATCCTTGTTCATATCTCGCCCTTCTTCACCCAGATCGTGACGGGGACGATCATCCTGCTGGCGATCTGGATGAACACCAAACTGTTCAGCGGTGGCTTTCGCTTTGGAAGGAAACCGAAATGACCACGGAACTGTCACCGGCGCATGTCGGGTCTGGTCTGGTGATGACGGTCAATGGCCCCATCAACAGCGCCGATCTTGGTGTGACGCTGATGCACGAACACCTGCAAAACGATTGTTCCTGCTGGTGGAACGCGCCGAAAGACCCCGCGCGCCAGCATCTGGCAGAGGGGCCGGTGCGCATCGAAATCCTGTCCGAGTTGCGGCAAGACCCGTTTGTGAACAAGCACAACATCGCGCTGGACGAATTGGATCTGTGTATCGAGGAGATCGGGGCCTTTGCCAAGGCGGGCGGGCGCACGGTGGTGGACCCGACCTGCCGTGGCATCGGGCGTGACCCGGTGAAACTGCGCCGGATCGCGGCCGGGACGGGGTTGAACATCGTGATGGGGGCGGGCTACTACCTTGCCTCGTCGATGCCGGGTGACGTGGCGCGGCTTTCGGTCGATGATATTGCCGATCAGATCGTGGCCGAGGCATTGCACGGCACGGATGGCACCGACGCGAAGATCGGCTTGATCGGGGAGATTGGCGTGTCGTCTGATTTCACGGCGGATGAGGAAAAATCGCTGCGCGGGGCTGCGCGCGCGCAGGTGCGCACCGGGCTGCCGCTGATGGTGCATCTGCCGGGCTGGTTCCGCCTTGGCCACCGCGTGCTGGACATGGTGGAGGCAGAGGGGGCCGATCTTGCCCACACCGTTCTGTGCCACATGAACCCGTCGTTCGATGACTGGGACTATCAGCGCACCATCGCGGAACGCGGCGCGTTCATCGAATTCGACATGATCGGGATGGATTACTTCTATGCCGATCAGCAGGTCCAATGCCCCGGCGATGACGATGTGGCGCGCGCAATCCTGCGGCTGGCCGATGCGGGGCATCTTGACCGGATTTTGTTGTCGCAAGACGTGTTCATCAAGATGATGCTGACGCGCTATGGCGGAAACGGCTATGCCTTTGTGATACGCCACTTTCTGCCCCGTCTGGCGCGGCACGGAATGGATGCCGCGTCCTGCGACAGCCTGTTGACCACCAATCCGCGGCGCGTCTTTGATGCGGCTGTTTAAGTTGCGAGGAAGGGAATTGCCATGACGACCAAGGTACTTCTGGTAGGCGAAAGCTGGGTGTCTTCGGCCACTCATTACAAGGGCTTTGACCAGTTCGGCAGCGTCACCTTCCATCTGGGCGCCGAGCCGTTGGTGGCAGCACTGAAGGGAACAGAATTCGATCTGACCTATATGACCGCCCATGACGCGGTCGAGAATTTCCCGTTCGAGATGGAAGGCCTGGATGCCTATGACGTGATCATCCTGTCCGACATCGGGGCGAATTCGTTCCTGCTGCCGCCCGCCGTGTGGCTTCGGTCGCAGACCGTGCCAAACCGGCTGCGCCTGATCAAGGCATGGGTGGAACGTGGCGGCGGGCTTTTGATGGTGGGCGGGTATTTCAGTTTTCAGGGCATCGACGGCAAGGCACGCTGGCGCAACACGCCGGTCGAGGATGTGTTGCCCGTCACCTGCCACCCTTGGGATGACCGGGTGGAAATGCCCGAAGGCAGCGTGGCCGAGGTGCTGGAACCGGGTCACCCCGTGATGGCGGGGCTGGATGGTGACTGGCCGTTTGTTCTGGGCGTGAACGAGGTGGAAGTCCGCCCCGGCGCGCAGGTTCTTGCGCGGATACCCCTGGCTCAGGGCGGCCATCCGCTGCTGGTTCTGGGCGGGTTCGGCAAGGGGCGGACGGCGGCGTGGACATCCGACATCGGGCCGCACTGGCTGTCACCCGCCTTTTGCGCATGGCACGGCTATGGCACGCTTTGGAAAAACCTCTTGGGCTGGCTGGCGCATGGCCGTGGCTGACAGCTGCTGTCACGGCTCGCTCAGGATGGCCGCCAGTTCTGCCTGCGTCGGAAGGGCCGCACCTGTGCCCGGACGTGACACGGTAATGGCCGCCGCCGCCGCCGCATGGCGCAGGGCGCGGGCATCCATGGGCTTGCCCCGAAGCGCGGATGACGCCAGAGCGGTCGCCATGAAACAATCACCGGCACCGGTGGTATCAACGACGGTGCAGGGCTGCGCCGGAACGGTCACGCTGCCATCCGGCGTGATCAGGTGTGCCCCCGCCGACCCCAGCGTCAGCACGATCTGCGCAACGCCAGCCGCCCCAAGTGCCGCAGTACCGCCAAGGGTTGCGGCTTCGCTTTCGTTCAGGAAAACCAGATCGACCAACGGCCAAAGCTGCGCAAAGAACGGACGCAGCGGCGAGGGGTTCAGTGCCGTCTGCATCCCCATCGCCCGCGCCCGGCGAAACGCGGCAAGCGTGGCGTCAGCCGAAAGGTTGCCTTGCATCACCAGCAGATCGCCGGGGCGCGCCCCCGCCATCACGCTGTGCACCGTTGCCTCTGTCAGGCCCGTCGCGGCAGCATTGGTAGTGATGATCGCGTTGTCACCTGACGGGGTGCGCAGGATGATCGACAGATCACTTGCCACCCCCTCGATTGGCACAAAATCAACCGTTACCGGTTCGGCTGCCAGCCTGCGGCGGATATCCTCTGCCCGGCTGTCCGTGCCCACGGGTGCGGCAAACCGGCAGTCCAACCCCGCACGCCCCAGCACGATCGCCTGGTTGGCCCCCTTGCCCCCCAGATCAATCTGGCTTGCTGTGCCGTGGATCGACGTGCCACGCACCGGCAGGTCGTCGACACTCAGCGCCTCGTCCAGTGCCACGTTTCCAATCACAAAGGCGCGCATGGTGCAGCCGTACTCCATCCGGAAGGTCTTCTGATGCAAACCATATCCAACCGCAGTTCAGGGGCGATAGGCGAAATCTTCGGGCGGGAAAAGGTTTTGATCGGAATGATCCATTGCCCGCCCTTCCCCGGCGCACCGCGCTATCGCGACGCAACCGTCGAAAGCCTGTATGACGCCTGCCTGCGCGATGCCGAAGCGCTGGTGGCGGGCGGCCTGCACGGGCTGATCATCGAGAACCACGGCGATATTCCATTCTTGAAACCTGAAGATATCGGGCCCGAGACGCCTGCCTTTCTGTCGGTGGTAACAGACCGTGTGCGGCGGGCTACGGGCGTGCCTGTGGGCATCAATGTGCTGGCGAACGCCCCCTTGCCGGCCCTTGCCACGGCGGTGGCGGGTGGCGCTGCCTTTATCCGGGTCAATCAATGGGCCAATGCCTATGTCGCCAATGAGGGTTTCATGGAGGGTCGCGCAGGCGAAGCGCTGCGCTATCGGTCGCTGTTGCGAGCCGAGACGGTGCGCATCTTTGCCGATGCGCATGTCAAACACGGCAGCCATGCCATCGTCGCAGATCGGTCGGTGGCAGAACTGACCCGCGACCTGGCTTTCTTCGATGCGGATTGCGTGATTGCGACGGGTCAGCGCACCGGACATTCCGCCAACCCCGAGGAAATCGACGAAATCGCTGCCGCGACGCATCTGCCGGTTCTGGTCGGGTCGGGTGTCACCGAAGACAACATCGTGTCGATCCTGTCGCGCACCAACGGGGTGATTGTCGCCTCGTCGTTGAAAGTGGGCGGTGTCTGGTGGAACCCGGTTGATCCGGAACGGGTGCACCGTTTTACAGCGCGTGCCGCAGAAGGGTTGTCCGAGGGGTCCTCGCAAACGTCCGACCGATCTGACTAGGGTAATCTGCAATTGGTGTGAAGAGATGGCTTTTTGCGCCCGATGGTGCTGTTCCGCACAGGGCTGCATGGTCAACCAACGAAAAGGAAGCCATTTCATGATGAAGGCCAAAGATGCCACGGGAAAAGCGATCATCAACTTTAACCCATGCCTCCTGTTCCTTGGCAAAACGCGCATTGCCTTTCATGAGTTTTTTTGTAAACAACCTCAAAAGTGACCCGTAGCCAAATCCGGTTTTCAAATTCAGCCAGTACACGATCCTGCCGTAGTCTCGGAACCAAAGTTTGACAGAAATCACGCGCGACGCAGCCATATGAGTCTGGATTTCAAAAAGCTGGACGCTTTCGCACCACTGGATGAGCAACGCGATACCTATCCGGAACGCTATTCTCCCGTCGAACTTGAATTTCCACTTTTCGGAGACTTCAGACCGTTCAGCGCCGATCCGCAAGCGCCGGCTGATGGTGACGCAATCGAGGCACCGCCGCTTCACTGCTATGCGATCGTGGATGCCGGGAGGATCGCGCAATTTGACGGGCCGCAATCGGTGGCTCCGACCCCCTGCGAAAGCCTTTTCTTCGGAGAGGCCGCGACAGAGCTTTCCGACGTCGCCCCGTATATTCTGCAACTGTCTCCGGATGATCGTTTCTTACAACGTCTGATGACACAAAGCGACAACGCATGGGATCATTGGGATCGCGCGCCCGCCGTTTATCTGCGGACCAGCGCATCACCGGGCGAACTTGTCCGGCATTTCCGCAGCTTCGTTCGGGTGCAGGACCCCGAGGGAAAGTGGTTCTATTTCCGCTTCTGGGAGCCGAAAAGCCTGCTTGCCGTCTTGCGTGTTCTTGCTGATCATCCATCTGATCTTGCGCGGTTCCTTTTCTTGCGTGATGGGACGCCAATCCACAGTTTCATCGTGCCGACACCCTCTGAGACCTGGGTTGTGAAGAACGCCATGGCCGAACAGCCGGAGCGCAAGCCGTTCGTTCTGCGCGCGGCCTACCGGCAGGCGTTCGATGCAAATGTCGAAGACAGATTTGCTGCAGAATTCGCCCAAAGCCTGATCACTTCGGCCCCCAGGCAGGCCGCGGCACTCGGTATTTCCGAGGCGGCACCCATCGCAGCGATGATCCGGCAGATCGTGTCTGACCTTGCCCCGCATGGATTTGAGCGGCGAAGCGATCTGGCGCGCCTTGCGTCCTGCGCGCTTTTCTTCGGGACCAATCTCTTTCGCGACCCGCGCCATTCCGGGTGGGCCGAGTCTCATCTCACGAAAGCGCGTTTTCATGCGGTCAGCGCCAAGCGTTTTGAAGAAGTGCTGACGAGCGGCCCTCTTTTCGTGCTGGTCAGCGGTGCAGCGGGGACCGTCAAGGCACGCTCTGCACTGCAGGGCGCGTTTGCCACGACGGATTCGCTTGCGGTCTGGTTGGGGCGGCTGCTGCGGCCGGACTGGGGCTTTTCCAATCAGACGCAGGTCAACGCCTTCATCCAGTTGTGCCACGACCAGCAAATCAAGGCCGGCCTGCTGGCTCTAGGCTCGGATACGCTGAAAATTCGGGCGCATTATGTTCTGGCCTGTCTTTATGGGCCACACTTTCTGGTTGACCCATTGCACGACAGAATGCGATCCGTGTTCACTGAGTTAGCGCATTTCGAGGATTTTATTTTGTCAGAGATGAACCGTCGCGCTGACGCGCTGGACCGCCCTGCAAATGGCTGATAGAAGCCAGGGTGAATTCGCCGCCACACAAGCGGAAGCATCCTCGCAGCACGGACAGGCCGTCGGCGGGGGCTGCGTGCGGTGCCACGAGGGCAACTGGGTTCATGTCCGCTATGAATACACAGAAGGCGATCCGGTTACGGATGCCACCTTCGTTGTGCAGACCCCGAACGGCGGCAAGCCAGGCGGGACGGTCCTGCATGAAGGCGTTGTCAGCATCGGCCCCAGTGCGTCACACAATTTTGTGCATGTCGATCTGGGTGGCCACGATGGCCCGGTCGAGGTTTTCTTTTTTGATGATCCGACCGAGCCCGTGCCCTTTACCGAACCTGCGCCGGTCAAGGATGAACGGGGCTGGCTGGAATGGGCCGCCGATGGCGTCGTGTCGGCGGGCCGCGCAGTTGGCGATGGTGCAGCATGGGTCGGCAACGTCGCGATGGGCGATTTCAACGACGATATGACCACCGGGCAGATTGTGACGAACGCCATTGTCACCGCCGTGCCCGGCATTGATCAGGTTGCCGATGCGCGCGATCTGGTTGCCAATGGCAAAGCCCTGCTCTGGGATCGACGCTATACGGAAATTGGCGTTTGGGTCGGGGTATTTGCCTGCCTGATCGGTCTTGTTCCCTCGCTCGGGTCGCTGGCAAAGGGAGTGATCAAGATCATCTGGAAAAACGCGGGCGAGATGGGCCGCCTGCTGGTCTACATCAACCGGGCCTTGCACAGGACCGGAATTGCGCGGATCAACGGCTACCGCTTCGTCAAGGAACTGGGCGAAGGGCTTGCCGGCAAAGTGGCCGAGGTGGCGGCCAAATTTGATGAGTTTCTGGACGATTGCGCCGCCCAAGCGCGCCGGTTCGGCATGACCGACCTGTTGGCCAGCATCGAGACAGTGCGCGGCATGGCGCGGCAGAAGTTTGATGAAGTTGCCGCAGAAATCAGCGCCCGTATCGCGCGCGGCATCGGCCAATACGCAACCAAGGCCTGGCGCCTGCTGCCGCACCAAAGCATCGTCGTGCGCCGCGCGACTGTGATGGCCCGCCAAAGCTTTGAAAGCTGGCAGGAAACGATGGCCCGGATCGGCTTTGACAAGAACGCGCTTGAGGCCGGGGCAGAGCCGATTGATGATGCGACAAAGCGGTGGATGGTCGACAGCGGCGTTCGGTCGGCGCGCTGGCGCACTGAGCTTCTGGCCGACCCCAAACTGACACCCGAACTGCGAACATTTCTGCAACAAGACGTAGGCGGCCGGGCCACAGACATGTTGAAGACGTTCTCGACCAAACCGACTGTCGTGAACTTTTCGGAGTCGCCGCGGACTCTGTATCGCGTAATAGATGGCCCGGAAAAGATTAACGGATCGTTCTGGAGCCGGGCCGAACCTCCATCCGACGAGGCGGCATGGCGATCGCGCGACGCCGTCCTGAACGGATGGAATGAGGGCGGAGCCTATGTCTCAGCCGCAGTTCCGCCGCCGCCTGCTGGCTTGGTCGGCACGATTGCGCCACAAATCTCCGATGTTGATCCGACGAAAATGCTGCGAGGCGGCGGCGAGCAGGTTTACATCCCCGGTCGCCCCGCTATTCCGGAATCCCAGATGCGGCAATATCTTCATACCGACTGGAACGACCGTGCGCCTGTGTCTGCGACTCGGGCGACTTCGCAGGCCGGTCATGCAGGGGAATGCGATCTATGAAAGCTGAAACCGCGATCTTTGTCGATGCGATTGCCGCCATGCGCGATCACGCACGTCAGCTTGCAACGGATGAGATGATCCTTGTCGACAATACTCCGTTGCCGGATCTGATCCAGCAGCGCTATGGGCTGTCATCGCAGAAGCGTCCCGCCAATCTGATTGCGAAGTTGCACGAAAGCGCCCTGTCGGCAGAGCGTTGGGCCGGGCATGTGGAAACCGCGTTGCACAGTGCAGATACGTTGTCGGCGCTGGCCTACATATCCTCGGCGATGACGTCGGTTGATCGCATCATGGCCGACGGCGGCCCCTACGTTGAACCGGGCCTGTTCCAATGGCTCTCGTCACGGCTTGATCCGATCTATTGGCGGGCCGTGCCGGTGTTCAACCTGGGTTCCGAACCACCGGACAATAGCAGAATCGACGCATACTCCCGTTGGCTTGCGACACATCCGAACCCGTGGTCTGCCTGACCTGGCCTTGGCGAAAGGTTGCAGGCTGGTCGGACGAATTGCGCCGCAGCACTTTCCGAAACATCCCGACCAGATGTTGAAGGGTGGCGGCGAACAAGTCTGACTTTCCAGTCTGCGAACCGATGCAGTGTCCCAATATCGGGTCAAGCAATACTGGCATACCGACTGGAACGACCGCACACCCGTTTCCGCCACCCGGGCGACCTCGCACGGGTACTCTGGCAACCTTAAACGCGATCGGTCAAACCCCGATTGCGGTCGAGAAGTTGTCGGGAATGAATTCGAGGCTATCGATCCGCAGGGGTTCTCCGCCGCCGAAGTCATCGCCGATCAGCGAGACCTGGTCACCCGCCGAAATGGAAAGATCCCGGATAATATGCGACGTCGCCGTCTTGCTGTTGGCATTGGCGCTTCCCAGTTCCTCGTCCCATCTCCATGATTCAACAATCTTTCCGTTCACCAGAAGCGAAAGCTTGCTGTTTCCGTCATTCTCGTCGAAATAGTTGACACGCACATCATAGGTGCCGGACTTTCCGGCGAAATCAGCATCGGCACGATGCTCGCCCGTGCCATCGCGTCTTATGACGGCACCGTTCTTGGCCGCTTTGAGGCTTTCCGTCACAAAGCCGCTCAGATCAAAACTTTCCGCTTCCAGACTGATATACTCGCCGATGGCTGCAACAGTGGTTTTTGTCGGTGCAGGCGTCACGGTATCTGCAACACTGTCAAACGTGAGCTTGTCAATCCGCAACGCTTCGCCTTTGTTCGCGACACCCGTCAGCCTGATCTCATCACCTGCGGCCAGTTTCAGCCCACTGATGACTTTGGTGCTGGCGGTCAGGTCATTGGCGTTGTTGCTGCCAAGCTTCAGGTCCCACTTCCAGTTCGCGACCTCTTTGCCGTTCACCGTCACCAGCAGCGTGCTGACACCATCGGCCTCGTCAAAGTAGTCGATCGACAGATCGTATTTACCTGCCGCACCCTTGAACGTCATACCGGCTTCGTTGATTCCATCCGTGCTGCCCTTTATCACCTTGTCGCTGGACGCCGCGCCGACTTTTTCTGTCTTGAAGCCTTGCGTCAGGATAAGGGATTCAGCTTCCACGGTGATCGTTTTGTCTGGTCCCGTCGTTGTGGCGACCGGGCCGGAAATATCGCTTCCCACAAGGATCGCCCCGGGCTGCGGCACGTCAACCGTCACTGGGGATGCAGGCTGCCCGGTTGGTTTCGGCGCGGCGGTCTGCACGTTAAAGCCATCAAGCAGGCCGTTGATATAGTCTTCGATATTTGCATAGCCGTCGCCATCCGCGTCCTTCTGGGCATCTGCAACGGTCACATTCGATCCGATCAGGCGCTCGTACTGATCAGGAATACCGTCTTTGTCGGTATCCAGCAGCGCACTTTGCGCTTTTGTCGTAAGATAGCCGCCCACCTGGTCTTGGGAGTCGATAATTTTCCCAGTGCCATTCAGTACAGTTTTGATGATGCGTGCATCTATTGCGTCAAGCCCGCCTGCGCTCGCTCCAGCGTTAGAAAGCACATGGTCAACCACATCGGCGGTATCAATCACGGTTTTTGTGGCTGGGTCGAAGACATATTTACTTTGCAGTTTCGACACGGCGCTTCCGCCGATTTCGCCAATGTTCCCTGAGGCGTAGTAGGCAGTCGACGCAGAGCCAGACTCAAAACGGATCGCTTCGCGCCCTGTGGAATCCGCGCCCGCGATGAAGACGTTGTTGATTACATGACCGGTCGAGCCTTCATTGCTCGCGTAACCGCTGTTGCCCCAGTTGTAGACCACATTGTTTATGAACTCGATCTGCTTTGCATCGTCCTTGATCGTAGCGTTGCGGAACTTGTTGTGAGCAAGAAGATTGCCGACGATGCTTACATTGGAGCTTCCGTCGCCAACCAGCAAACCCATGCTGTGCTCTCCCTTGGAATGAATTGAATCATTAAGAGCTTCGGCAATAATATTGTTCGAGAACGTGATGTTGCTGTTATCGCCCCAAGACGACAAGGCTTCGTCCAGCGACCACGAAATGGAGTTGCTGTCGATCACCACGTTCTTGATTGTCTCGCCGGATTTTCCAACCGAGATGCCATCGCGGTCATCGGGCTTGTCGCCGTCCGGGTCATCGCCCGGACGCACGTGAACACCCCGGATAATCACTTCACTTTCCACAACCCGCAAGCGTGCCCCGGCAACCGTGATGCCGCCCGGCGCCGTCTGACCAGCGACGGTCACGTCGCCGTTAATCTGGATCTCATCCTTGAGGTTTATGATGCCCCCGACTTCGAAAATGACAATCCGGGGCTGATCAAGGACTTCCAACGCCCAACGTAGCGAACCGACGCCTGAGTCATTCAGATTGGTGACTTTAACCACCTCACCACCTCGGCCGCCTTGCGTTTCGGCACCAAAGCCCACTGCACCTTGGAAGGCCAACAGATTTGAATTCGTGATTGTCATGCTCTTCAGGTTTCCTATTCTGTGACGATACCGCTCGTTCTCGAAGATTGGATATCCGTCGAATTCCCGAAGCGCATGGCGAAAATGTGGCAGCAAGGTGAAGCAAGTAAGAAACCGCTGATCGCCGCAGCCAAATTGTGTACAGTTCGGCACAAATGCACCGACATAATTTCGATCGGCTGGAAAGCTCCTAAGTTTTGATCGTTCTGGCAATTTGTTGCCGTCCGCCATTTGCTGATGGGCAGGCCTGCTCCAATGGCTTGAGAATCGACCGTAGTCATAGCGGATCGGAAATTCGCAAGCCGCCCGCCCTACGCAAGCCGGTTGCTGCAAAATGGGGCATGTGTGCGCAGGCCTGGGACGGAAGCCATCCCGGCGCGGCTAAGCCTGATTTTTTTCTGGCCGGGCATGGAACAATCCGGCATATTGATCAGGCTATTGAGCAGAAGAACAAGTTTTTTGCACGATTCTGAATAGAAGTTGCCGCAGTAAGGCCTGCGCGTTTCAGTGGACGTTTTTGACAGAAAGGTCTTTGGCATGAACGGGACGAAAATTCTCGCATTGACGAAGTCGACCGGCGGCATTGCACTTTACAACCGTCTGCTTCTGTCCGAACTCCGATTGCTTGGCGCAGACTCCCACACAATATGCCTTTCCGAAAACGCAGAAGAATACGCAAGCAATCTTTCGAAATGCGGCCTGAGCGCGCAGCCAATGGCCATGGCACGGTATCGTATTGATCCCATCGGAGACCTGAGGGTTTTGATGAGAATCCGTTCGATTGTACGGTCAATGGCGCCTGACCTGATCATCTGTCACGGCAGCAAACCCGGGTTTATCGGGCGCATCCTCGGCCGGATGACCGGCTGCCCCGTGATATACCGGCAGGCTTCATTGCCATTCCTGCGTCGCGTGCAGGGCAACAAGGCACCATTCTACTGGGTGCTCGACTATCTGGCGGGGACGCTGGGCGGGCACCTTGTGACACTTACAGAATATGCGAAACGCGAAACACTTGCCTACAAACTGGCCCGCCCTGACCGGATCACCGTTATTCGCACCGGGGTGGATGTTGATAGATTTTGTCCACCGAATGACCGCGACACTGCAGTGCGCGGCCTTGGGCTTGATGCGTCCCGACCGGTTGTCGGCTGGATGGGGCGACTGGAACCACAGAAGGCGCCGATCGATTATGTTGCGGCACTCAAAATCGTGGCGCCTAAGCATCCGCAGGCGCAGTTCGTGATTGCCGGCGACGGACGGCTTCTGGACAGTGTGGCGCAAGCGGTCAGCGATGCCGGATTGTCGGACAGGGTGACGATGCTGACGTGGCAGCAAGACCCTGTGCCGACGCTGCAGGCTTTTGACATCTACGCGCTGAGTTCGCTTTGGGAAGGGCTGCCCCTGACGCTTCTTGAGGCGATGGCCTGCGGGTGCTGCTGCGTATCTACGGATGTGGATGGATGCGCCGAGGCGATTGATCACGGGACCACAGGGGCGCTCTTTGCGTCGGGCGATCCGCAGTTGATGGCCAATGCGCTGGATGCGGTGCTGAGTGACCCTGATCTGCGCAAACGCTACGCAAGTCAGGGGCGGCAACGGGCCGAAACGCTGTTCAACAAAAAGACGATGGTGGCGAATTGGATCGATCTGATCGGGTCGCTGACGTCGCATTCCAGCGTCCGGGCGTCGCGGTCTGGCGCCGCCACCGAACCAGTCAGAAAGCGCGGGTAAGTGCCAGATACGTCACATTCCTCTGCGACATGCGCCGTCGATCACCCGCAGCGTCTTCAGATTTGCATGGTGATTTCATCGTACCACCCGATTGTCGGAGGTGCCGAGAAGCAGGTTGCGCAACTGGCCAGTCTGATGATGAAAGAGGGACATTCCGTTACCGTTGTGACCCGGCGTTATCCCGGACTGGACCGCACCGAGACGATTGACGGGATCAGTGTGGTGCGGGTCGCGGTGCGCAAGCCGTTTGGCTCCGTGGGTTTCATTCTTGGGGCGGCGGCGGCCATCCGCAAACTTCGGCCCGACGTCGTGCATTGTCATTCGCTTTTTTCACCTGCTTTGGCGGGGGCTCTGGTCCAGCGATTGTCCGGCATCCCGTTTCTGGTCAAACCGATGTGCGGTGGCGAAGCAACCACCGTGTCCGAAAAGCCGCTGGGGCGTCAGCGACTGTCCTATATCGGCGGTGCGGTGAACACCTTTCTGGCCGTCAGCCACGAGATCGAGGAAGAACTGGTGCATCTTGGCATCCCAACGCGCAAGATCCGGTTCATCCCGAATGGCGTGGATGGCAGCCGGTTTCATCCGGCGGCAACAGCCTTGGAAAAGGCCGCCTTGCGCAAAACGCTGGGATTGCCAGCGGATCTGCTGTTTCTGTTTGCCGGTCGAATGGCGGCGCAAAAGCGACTGCCCCTGATGCTGGAAGCCTGGCGAAGCGTGATCGCGCAATTTCCCAAGGCAAAGCTGCTGATCGCGGGGGCGAACCGGTCTTCCAGTTCGGAATTTCAGGCCACGTTCGGCGAGGCGGAGGGTATCCCCGACGCGCTGCTTGACCAACCTGGCGTGCAGCTTTTGGGTCATGTCGATGATATGCCAACCTTGTTGCGGGCATGCGATGTCTTTGTTCTGCCCTCGGCCCGCGAAGGCCTGTCGAACGCCCTGCTTGAGGCATCGGCAACTGGTCTTGCGACCGTTTCGGCGCGGATCGGGGGGGCACAGGATTTCATCGTGGAGGGCGAGAATGGTCTTCAGTTCCCGGTCGATGATCGGGATGGCCTGGCAGCGGCGCTTCTTTCGCTAGCACAGGATGCAGAGTTGCGGGCGGCTTTGGGTGCTGCCGCCCGGCGAACGGTTCTGATCGATTACGACATTCGCCAGACGGCCGCGCGCCTGTTGCGCGAATATCAGACCCTGCTGACGGGTGACCGACACCACCCGACCGATGCGCGGCGGATCGGCAATGTCTGACAAGGGCCCGATCTTTGTGCTAGGCCTGCAACGGGGCGGGACCAATCAGTTGCTGAACGCCTTGCGTTCACATGCAGATACCATCTGGCCGGACGGCGAATTCCACGAGGTGCTGCGTCCGCGTCGGCCTACGTCGCTTGATGCAATACGCAGGTTATTGGGTTATCTGCCGTTGCTGATCCGCAAGGGCGACGTGCTGAACCCGCGACGTCGGCCGGTGCCGCTTGATCCGGCGGGTCGATCCTGGGTCGCACATTCCCTGCGTCAGGCGACACAATCCAATCTGGCCAAGGTTGCGCAGTACAAGGCGGCGCTTGCAGACCACGGGCTTAGCCCGGCACATCGCACGCCGGACGCGCGGATGCTGGTCAAGTTGGTGAATTACAATGTCGGCCTGGCACAGGATCTTGCTTTGGCCTTTCCGAATGCCACGTTCGTGGGCCTGATGCGGGACCCTTTCGGTATTTGCGAAAGCATGATGGCGCGCGGCGCAGAGCCGACAGATATTCTGCCCTTGTACAGCTATGTCGGAGAAGAATTGTTGCGGCTGGAAGCTGAAGGTCTACCCGTAAAGATCGTACGTCTTGAAGACATGATCTCTGACTTCAAGCTGTCGGTCGAGGATGTGTATCGCTTCTGCGGTCTTGATGTAAGCGCGATGACGGGCATATGCCTTCAGATCAAAGAGCGGATAACCGATGCGGCGGGCGCGCTGACAAGCATCCGGAAGGTTGATCGCTTTTACAGTTTCGACCAAGTCAACACGCATATGCGCGGTGATATCAACGCAAGGGCCCTGGAACGCCTGACCCCCGAAGTCATCCGTATGGTTGAGCGTACCTGCGCGCCGATCATGGAACGTTTCGGATATGCGTCACCCGCACATTGATGCAGGCGATATGTTACCTAAGCCCGCGAAGCGCCAGCGCGCCGCAATCACGCCAGTATCATGTCAGAATTAAGCGGGAAGATTCCCCTTTCTGCTGCGGTCTTGTGTGGTGCAACAGAACGATCATGTTCATCTCCACGGCAAGAGACATGACGAACCACAAGAAGCGCGGGAAACTGTCCTGCAGAAACGTCATAGATGCCATATACCCGGCAAATCCGGCCCCGAAGGCGATCACATGCCGGGCAAGTCTTTCATCGCCGACACTGCGCGCTGTCTTGACCGCCCGGAAGATGCTTGTCGCCGCGCCGCCAATGATTGCAAGAAGCAGGCCAAGACCAAGAAGGCCCACCTCGGCCAGATACTCAAGATAAAGGCTGTGCGTTGACCGCCCCTCACCCCGAAAAATCAGGCCCAACTCAAGCGCCAGATTCTGGTAGTGCATCTTGAAGTTCCCGACACCCACACCCAGAACGGGATAATCCTTGAACAGCTCGAGCGCGACCCGCCAACTGGCAAGCCGTCCTTCGGTGCTTGTATCGACCGCCTCTCTGGAGGTGACTGCGCCTATGATCGTTCCAAAATGCTCGCGGCTTTCGGGGCTCATCGATATGATGGCGATCGCCGTCGCGATTACAAAGGCAAGACCAAACGTCATCAATTGTCTGAGCGAGAGGCCCGCGCCAAGCAGCATCAGCGCAAGCGTCAGCCCGATCAATCCGCCACGCGATTGAGTGGCAAGAAGGCCAAAGACCAGCAGGCTTGCGATGCCCGCCCAGAATACCCCGGCGACAAGCCCGCGCGCGTTCAGAACCTGAAACAGCGCCAGCGGGATCGTGAAGACAATGATCGTCGCAAAGAAATTCGCATCTTCCAGAGGGCCGGAAAAGCGACCGCTGTTCTCGATCACCAGGGCAAATCCATAAAATCCGCCTGAAAAGCGCCCGAATGCAAGCTGATACGCCCCGATGGCACAGATAAACGCAACAGATAGAACCGTCACCGTGGTCGCCGTCTCGAACCCGCGGCGGTTCGTCATGAACGCCAGCGCAAGCAGGGCCACAATCGCATCCTTGACGAAATCGAGCGAGAATTTCAGGCTCGTTTCCCAGCCCTGAGCGTAGGTGGCGCTGAACAATTTCATGCACAGGATCAGCAAAAGACAGCCAATGGCCAGCCAGCCGATGTAGGGAGGCTGACGGTAGATCGTCCAGCGCGCAAGGATCAGCATCAAGAGCGCTGGCGCCGATATTTTAGCAATCGACGGAAGGCCGAAGTGAACGATGAGGTTATCCGACATGTTCGTCACGATAACCATGACCAGAAGTCCAAGCGCGACCAGCGGATACCGGATCGACGTGGCGATCACGAGGAAAACCACCGGCGCCAGCAAAAGCACAAAGGGTGATTTTCCGCCGATGACAACGGCCACGGCGGCAGCGGCCAACCCGGCCAGAACAATTGCAGCCAACCCCCTGTAGCGCAGAGGCAATGATGCCGCGAACCACGGGAGGGTCTGTGCCGTCATGACGGGCGACGCCGTTTTTGCAGACGGTTGCCGATGTTGATCCTGAGGCCGTCGACCAATCCCTTTTTGCGCATGTAGCGCACGACAGATCGGATGCTGTCCTTGCCGGCAACAAAACCACGCATGGCTATCGAAAGCGGAACATGCCGAACGGCATGGTCAAGGTGATAGGGGGTTCCTGCAGCGCTGGTATAGACGATCTCTTCGATCCGGCGTTGTTGCCGGGGTGTGAGACGTTGCCGGAACTTTCCAAGATTGGACGAGTCAATAAAGCTCTTTCCGGCCGCGCTTCCGATGTTTTCCGAGGGCCGCGCCAGTGACGTCATGTCGGACACATAATCAACGCCCAGAAAATCGCAGGCCCGTTTCAACGCAACCTCTGGATTGCCAAGCAGATCTTCATAAAAGATCTCCATATAGTCGCCGCTCAGAACCGCTCCGTCACGGCGGCCCGCTGCGACATTGCGGGCCCATTTCGTGGCAGTGCGATAAATGTCATGGCGCCATGCCGCCCGGACCGAAAGCGCCACATCGCGCGGATCGCGGATGATATGGATAAACCGGGCCTGCGGCAGGATTTCCTTCAACAGTGGCATTTCCCGAACATATGACGGGGTCTTGTCGCCCCATATTGCGGTCGGCGCGGCGTCGGGATCGCCATAGAATCGCAGGATCATGCCAAGCGCTTCCGTCCAGTTGCGCGCCGCGTTCAGCGCATCAAAATCGGTCCGCGCCATCACGGGTTTGCCCATGCGCCGCGCAAAGATCTGGAACGGCATGCGGTCAAACTCATGAAAAAAGCTGTCGAGATCGACGTGAAACCGGTCTGCGCGCCCACCAAACTTGCGATAGAGATAGGGTATGAAGTGCGATTCCGGGTCACACAGATTGATCTGGGAATTTCTGTTGAGAAGATCCCGCAGCAACTTGGTTCCGCTGCGCGGACTGCCGACAACAAACAAGGGGCCAGAAAACACGGTCATGGTTCTTTTTGCAACTTACTCTGCCTGAGGAAACCGGAGGTGATCATGCGGGGGGTTCAAGCCAGGACGACAGATCGAGGCCCGCAAGATCCTGCAGCCGCAAGATATCCTCCCGGTAGATCGATAGGAGCTTGTGATGAATCTCGGGCGGGATCGACGGCGCGTCGCCAAGATTGCGTGTCTTTGCCCATCGCGCCATGTTGCGCGCCCAGCCGGGCAAGGCCGGACGCAGGACATTCCGGGTCAGCCGGTTCTCGATCAACGAATTGAAGAATTTCGAACGCGGGTAGCTGCTGACGTTGTGACGCTTGTTCAGGGACGGCTCAAATGTCGGATCGACCTCCAGAAAAGCGAAGATGCCCTGCAGGACCGCTAGATTACCACGGGCGAAATCTTCATAGCGAAACAGCATCAACTGGTCGCGCGGGAACAGGTCCAGATAGCGTTTGACCTGCGGATAGTAAAAGCTTGCCTGCACATGATGCGCGTTTTCATCAAACGACTCGTGCATCTCGCGATGCTCTCTGCCGGATCGGACCTGCATGACATAGCCCGAAAAGGCACGATGCACCGGATTGCGCAGACTTGCGATTAGCTTCACATTCGGAACATGTTCCCTGATTCGTTGCGGCGCGCTTGGGCTTTCCAGATAGATAGGCGAGTTCTCGCCCCAAGCCTGTGACGGATCGGCGTCCCTGAACAGGGCCTCGTAATCGTCCAGCGTCCGGATCGCGAAATGATCGTTGCCAAACCGCTCCATCCGGTCACGCGCTTCGGCACCGCCATCATACGCGAAAAAGCGAATTTCCTTTGCAGGCATGAAGATCTGGGGATGCTGCTCCATATAGCGATAGATCGCGCTGGTCCCTGCCTTTGCGGCACCGATGACAAGAAAATCGGGCAGAGTTTTGGCGTTGACGCGATGCATCTTGGCGGTTGATCCACCGGTCATGAGGCGCTCCTTCTTCTCAGGACATAGCGCGACCCTGCCGCGCGCAGTTCGGGCACCATAAGGCCTGCCATCATGACATATGCAGCACTGAAAACCGCCGTTCCCGCCAGAAGACGGGCAAGTTCGGACCCGGCGTGCGCATAAAGCACAAAGAACGCGGCCGCAGACGCAACACCTGCACACAGGAAAGCGGGCGCCAACGACTGCAACGTATCCTGCACCGTGATGTTCACGACCCGCCGAGTGACGATATAGGTCGGGATGAACCGAAGGATCGCCAGCACCAGTTGTGCGATTGCAACAGCGGTGATGCCAAACGGAACGGCCGCACAGATCACCACCACGAACATCGGCAGGTTGATCAATGACACGCGGAACAACAACTCGGTCCGGTTGACGGCCTTGAGCAACTTGCCGGGCACCATGTTCAAGGTGCTGATCGCGAACGACAGGGCAATGAACTGCATCGGCACAACCATGTCATACCACTTGGGCGGGTAGAGAACATGCACCAACGGCCCCGACATGACTGCAATCAGCGCCCCCACCCCAAACATCAGCAAAGCGCAATAGCGTAGCGACTGCGAGTAGTAGTGCCGCAGCATTTCAGGTTCGGCCTGAAGTTTCGACATGACCGGATGCAACACCGACCCGGCGACGGTGGTAAAGTTCTTGATCCCCATTTCCGGAATCCGGAACGCAAGCGCATAAATGCCAAGGGCGGCCGGCCCCAGAAACTTGCCGATCAGCAGATTGTCCAGAAGGCGTGGCGTGGCGTTGATCGTCTCGGCCCCGATCAGGTGTGATCCATAGCGGAAAACCGACCGGATCGACGCCATGTCAGGCATACGGTCCGGTCGCCACGGGCGGATGAACAAAAGGGCGATCGACCCGGCGATCCCGCCCGCAAGATAGCCAATGACCAGCGCCCAGACCCCATATCCCATGAGCGCCAGTGCGATCGACACAAGTCCCTTTGCAAGACCACGAATGACATCAGGCAATATCTTGTCGCGCAGTCGAAGCTCCCGGTACAGGAAGCTCATGTTGACCGTGGTCGAGGCGGTGATGACCAGCGATATCGCGATGGTGCCAAGCAGGCCTTTCAACATGGGCAGCGCATAGGCTGTGGCAACCAGATCGGCCGCCCCCCACAGGATCAGCGCCATCATGCATGACATGCCCAGAGCACAGTAGAAAACCGCGTTTGCTATCTCGTCGACCCTGTCGCGCGCAGAAATCAGCGCAGACCCAAGCCCGAATTGCGAGATGATCTCGAAATATCCCATGATCGCAAGGCAGATCGCCATCAAGCCGAACTCGGCAGGACTGACGTATCGGGCGATGATGATCACTGCGACAAGATTGAGCACCTTGGTCGACAGAAACGAAACGTAAGCCCAAGCCATATTGGAGGTCGTCGCTTTAGCCGACGAAAAAGACATAGACACGATCCTTCTCAAAAAAACCGGCGCGCAAGCTCGCCGTATCGATCAATAAAAATGCAATGCGGCTCAAAGAGGGGCTGACTTGAACGAACATACGAATCGCATTATTATACGTCGATTGAGTATCCTTTCCAGTTTAAATACTGCCTCATTAATAGGTAGCTTCTTGCGTGAACGCACAACATGTTGACGCGACGCATCGTACGAACAAGCGGAAATCGCAATCGGTGCCATACGCGGCAATTGCGATGATCTGACCTGTTGTCGGATCGGCTGGCCGATGTTACGGAAGAACGACTATGAGATTGAAAACCATGAATTTATGCTCATACTGCTGTTATCTTAGAGGTTGGTGTACATTTTGAATCGCATTCGTCTGGCCGTCGTTGTATTTTTATGCGTGCTTGCGCCTCTGGCGTTCTATGCCGTGAAACAGGACAAAATGTATGAGGCGCGCGCGCTCATACTTTTTGCGCTCGGGTGGGAATATACCTATGTACCAGAGGCAAATCAGGCGGGTGCAAAGGCGCCCAACACCGGTGACTTCGAAGGTTTCGTGAACGCGGAAATGTTGCTTCTGGACAATCCGCAGCTGGTCCGGTCCGCGCTTGAGACGGTAACTCTTTCAAAGGTTTACCCGGATCTTCCGAATACGGAAGAAGGGATGCTTGCGGGCATCCTTGCATTGGATGCGGCGACGGGTGTGGAGCTTATCACGGGGTCGTACGTTGTAAAGGTTGCGGTGCGTCACCCTGATCCGTTGATTGCGGCCGAGCTTACGAACGCAATGACGACGGCATTTCTGGAATTGCGTCGCGGGTTGTACAGCGGGCCCGAGATCCGTTCAATCACCCAAAGGCTCAAGTCCGCACGAATGGATTCGGATCTGATTGATTCCCAGATTTCCGATATAGTTGGATCTCCGGATCCGACCGCCTTTGAAGCAAAGCTTGAGACGATTGGCCGCGACCAGCTGCAGATGACATCGGATTTGCGCGAATCGTCATTGATGCTGATCGGATTGAAAGAGCGGCACATCAAGCTTCAAAATCAGCTCGGTCAGGATAGCGAGCTTCTGGACACCGATGTTGCAATCGCGGAAAATGAAGCACGGGTTGGATATCTTGACGAACAGATTTCAACGAATGCCGCTGAGATAAGCAAGATGTCGGCCATTATGCCGCGCGTGCGATGGCTGGGCGAAAGCCAGAAGCAGCAAGCCAACCGGACAGTCGAACTTGAAATGCGGCTGCGTGATGCGAAGGCTGTTGCCGCGTCCGGTTTCGACAACGTGCGCGTGATTGAATCCGGTGTTCCGCCCCTGCGGCCGATCAGCATGCCGCTTTCGACGCGGCTGATACTGTCAGCCATTGTCGCCTTGGTCGCTGCCTTTGCTGCCTTTGCAATATCGGTACTTTTTGGATCCGACCGGATGCGTCGATCCGGATTTGCCGCAAACCGGGATTTCTTTTACGGCGGCGCGCAACGAGAGTCCGAAATATCGCGCACCTTTGTAAAATGACGTTCCGTGAGTGTGGCAGGACAGGCGCTTGTCTGACCAGCACAGTTACAGCCTAGGGATGGACGATCCGGCGATGGAAAAGGCCAATCCGGCGATACCCCAAAAAGTCACAGCCGGCGCGCCAGCGGTCGCGCCGTTGCAGCTTGGCTATGTGATTGACACGCTCGTCACCGGTGGCGCTGAGCGGCTTGTTCTGACCTTCGCCGAAACGGTGCGGCACCGGGATGATGTTGCGCTGACGGTTTTTGTTCTGAACGACGGCCAGACACAATTTCGCGACTACATCGAGGGCCTTGGCACCCGGGTCGTCACCCTGCCGGGGCGGAACCTTGTGGATTTTGGTCGGTTTTTGCGCCTGATCCGGGCCTTGAAGCAAGCCCGGATCGAATATGTTCACGGCCACTTGGCCTCATCGACAACGCTTGGGTCTTTTGCCGCGTTCTATCTGAGAATTCCGTTCGTTACGACGATACACAACGTACGCCCCAGCGTCCAAAGGGTGCGACCCGTCCGACGGTTTCTCTATTGGGCGGCGCTGCGACTGCCCGGTGTCAAGCTGATCGCCGTGGGAAAAGCCGTTGCCGAGGCGATCCGAACCGGTGAAGGTTTGTCCGGCAGCACCGTCGTGGCGAATGCGGTTTCGCCAAATGTCGTGGCACCGGCTGGCGCACGGGAGGCGATGCGCCGTGAATTGGGGTTGCAAGACCGCGACATTGCGCTGGTCTGCGTGGGGGCCATCATCGGGCAGAAGGCCCACGACGTTCTGTTTGACGCATTTGCACTGATTGCTGCACGGGATGACCGGGCCATCTTGCTGATCGTCGGTGATGCCCGCGAACCCGACAGAATGGATCGACTGGCAAAACAGACAAAGGCGCTTGGCATTGATGGCCGCGTCCGGTTTCTGGGGATGCGACGCGACATTCCCGAAATCCTTGCGGCGAGCGATATCTTTGTCAGTTCCTCGGATTGGGAGGGGGCGCCGGTGTCACTGCTTGAGGCTATGGCAAATGGATTACCGTCGGTTGTCACCGATGTTGGTGAAAACCGGCTTGTTTTGCAGGATACAGGTTCGGTTCTGGTGCCGACACGCAATCCCGAAGCTTTGGCGAACGGAATCTTTGAACTGATCCGTGACGAGGATCGGTGCCGCGAAACGTCTGGACATGTGCGCCGATTGGCTTTGGGGAAATACGGCGCCGACGCCTGGGTTGAGCATCTGCTTGATTTCTATGCACGAACCGGCCAACGGAGCGACTGGCATCACCCCGCTGCGACGCAAGACGACTAGTTGGATCTACGTCTTCGGATGCAACCGTCCTACTGCGTTTGAACTTCGAAACGCACCATCACAACGTCGTCCGGCCCAAGCGGCGTTGTCAGACCGGCGACGGTTGGCGTGGCCGAGCCTGATTTGTAGACCTCGTACACTGTTGCGATAATATCAGCACCCAGGCTTTGCGCGGCCGCCGGGTTCACGGTCTGAAGATACTGAAGGCTCGCTTCAAGTTCATTGCGGGCAAGCAAGACCTGCTGGTCCGCGTTGATCTTGTCGTCGAGAATATTGTATTCGTATTTCATCTGCTCAACGCTGAATTCACTGTCCGCATTTGCAGCCGTCTGCCGGGCGCGGGCCTCAAACGCTGCGGCTTCCAGTGCGTCCGCCCGGAAACTGTCCATCTTGACCTGCAAATCAAGGGTCTGTTCGCGCCGCACCAATCCGCGTTCCGCCAGATCTGTGACCGTGTTCAGCTGTTCTTCCGTGGCTCTCAGCTGACTGTCGATCAGGTCGCGGCGCTGCATGAAGAGTTTGGCTTCGTCATTGGCCAGTGTCTTCTTGCGTTCGGCACCTTCTGAAAACCGCTCGCTCAGCAGGCGCCGCAGACCGATCAGGTCGATCTGATTGGTCAACGTATCGTCGACGACGTTCTGCTCCGGTGCAGGGGTCTGACCGGCAAGCCGCGCAAGCTCTGCGTCCAGCCCATCGCGCTCGGCCTCGGCAAATTTCAAATGCGTCTGAGATTCCAGAACGCGGCGGCGGGCGGCGTCAATCTCACGATCAAAACTCGCCTCTGCAGCCTGTCGTTCAAACCCGCCGGCCAGAGCGACAGCTTTCATAACGTTCATACCGGGACTGTAGGCATAGGAACCCGGGGTCTGGACCGAGCCGAGAACAAAAATCTTCCGGAATTCGGCAATGTCGACCAGCGCGGATTCCTTGCTGGAAAACTTTTCGGCAGCTCGTTCGACGATGCGGTCCTCGATCATGGTGAATGTCGCCCCGACCGCCGGAATCTCGCCCAGAAGATGCAAAACGACATTGCCGTCGGCGCGCACCGTGAAGGTGCCCGAAATCTCGGGCTTGCCGTAAACCGACACTGTCAGCTTGTCGCCCACCTGTACCTGATAATCGGGCAGACCTTGCGTGAACGCGGGCATTGCAAACAGCGTAGTGAAAACCAACCAGAGCAGGGCAATCAACCTTTTAACGGCCATTTGGAAGTTCCTTTGCCTGGGGCGATGGTACGCGGACATCCACGGCCCGGCGATGTGCCCGGTCGGGCTCCAGGATTGTATCATAAAGTTCAAAGATGCGGCGACGCATTGCATCGCTGTCGAAGGATTTGGCGACCGTTTTCCGTGCCGCACGCCCCAGCCGAACGCGGGCCTCGTCATCGTTCAGAAAACCGGCAATCGCCGCAGCCAAGGCAGCGGGGTTCACAGCTGGAACAAGCGCGCCATTCACCCCGTTTTCAACCACATCGGGTATGCCGCCAACAGCAGTTGCGACGACGGCGCGGCTCATCGCCATTCCCTCCAGCAGGACCATCGGCAAACCTTCCCAGCGCGATGAAATCGCAAGCACGTCCACCGCCGCCAGAAGTTGCGGCATCTGGCTGATTTCGCCGGTCAGTATGATCCGGTCACGCAGCGGGCCTGCGGCGTCGATCGCAGCTGCAATCCTGTCACGAAGTGTCCCGCCACCAACGATCAGGAAATAGGGTTCTGGCTTCAGGTCCGCCAACGCGACGGCCGCCTTGATGAAATTGTCGTGGTCTTTTTGCAGGGTCAGGCTTCCGATCACCGCCACTACCGGAGCATCGGCCGGCACGCCGAATTGTGTCAGATCCATCGGCTGACACAGCGGGTCGAACTGCACAAGGTCGATACCATTCACGATCGTCATGATCCGGTCACGGCGATACCCGGAATACTTTCCCACATGGTCGGCAACCCGGTCGGACACGGCAATGCACGCGTCTGCCTTTCCAACCGCAATGCGGTAAAGCGCGCTCATGAACCGGTTGCGGCGCCACGGGTCGGTGTTGTGCAAAGTGATCAGGCGTCGTATCCCGGTCAGCCGCGCCGCCATCTGGCCGATGAGGTCACTTTTGACAAGATGTGTGTGGACGATATCGGGCCGCAAGCGGCGCATGAGAGACAGCGTACGAAACAGGGCCATCGGATCGCGTAATCCGCGGTGGCTCAGTCGGGTCATCGCAACGCCACGTTCGGCAATCCGCTTTTCCAGCGGGCCTGGGGTAAAATAGGCGACATGCGCGACATCACCGCGTGCGTGGACCGCATCAAGCAGTCCCAGAAGCAGCATTTCCGCACCGCCGATCTTGAGACTGTCGATGATGTAGAGGATGCGTTGGCTCACCAGGCGGGCTCCAGTTCCACGGGCTTTGCAATCACAGTACGGGGCAGATGCGCCGCGATCCGATGGGCAACTGCGTCCCAGGTGAACTGAGTTGCGCGGTCAAGCGCGGCAACGCCCAATTCCCGGCAGTGTTCGGCATTGTCCAGCGTTTCAAAAAGCGCGTCAGCCAGCCCTTGGACATCGCCCGCAGATGCAAGCCGTCCGGTCTTGTTCTGCGATACAATTGCACCGATATCTCCGACGTTTGTCGCCACTACGGGCAGGCCGAATTGCATGGCTTCGACAAAGACAATGCCGAACGGCTCCAGCCGCGATGGCATGCAAAAGCAGGATGCGGCATGGTAATGCTCTTCAATTTCCTTTAGCGGGAGACGGCCCAGGATCTCGACCCCGGCCTCCTGGATGTCGGGAGAGCAGCCGATGATCGTAAGCGTAACGTCGGGGATTTGCGCCTTGAGCAGTTTGAACGCCGCGATCAGTTCGGGGCCGCCCTTGCGCTCCCAATCGACACCGACAAACACAATCTTGCGGCGCGCATATCGTTTGACCGAGGTATCCACCGGACGCACAGGCACCACCGATGCACCGGCCCCGATGGCCGACGCCTTGTCTTCGGGGATGCCGTATTCCGTGGTCAGAAGTCTGCGAACGCTCGGGCCGAAGGTGAAGACATGCTTTGCATCAGTGTAGATTGCGCGTTCGCATTGCAGCCATTCTGCGCTGGGTTTGCCGACCGCATCGCGCCGGTCTTGCCCACCAGCAAGGGCGACATGATCCGTGTAGACAAAATTTGGAACCCCGGGAAACGCCGCATTGAACAGCGATTGGGTTTGAAAGGTAAACGCAAAATTCTGCCCCGCAAACTGCCGCTGGATCAGCGATTGAACATGCGCGTAATACGCCCGCGACCGTGCCAGCCGGTAGCGCATCTTTTCACGCGACGTCCAGGTTGAAAATCCGTACTCCTGCTGCATGCCAATAAGGCAGCGGGCGTAGGGGCCATAACCGTCACGCAACGCCTGAGCTGTATCAAATTTTTCGAACTCGACCTCGGGCAGCACTTTCTGCAACGCTGCAAACAGCTGCGCATTGATGTGGGAAAAACTGCCGCGGGTCGCGTACAGAGCCCGAATGGGTTCTGCACGGCCCGGCGCAGCCTCAAAATTCTGGGAATTATACAAGCAACCCATCCACATAATTGAAGTCGAGATAGTCGATACGCAGCGGCTCGCCGCCATTGGGCGTTCCGGTCAGTGTCAACACATCGCCCGCATTCAACTGGATCGACGACAGAATGCGTTCGGCAGCCGCGTCGCCGTTCGCGTTGTTTCCTCCCGCATCGAGGTTCCACACGAAACTGTCGATCTCGGCCCCGTTCAGCAGAACTGACAACTGCGATTGACCATCTGCTTCGTCGTAATATCCAAGAGCGATATCGTAAGTCCCTGCCGTCGCGCCAAAGGTCATGCTGGCAGATTGAACGCCACTTCCAGTGGCTTGCAGATATTGGTCAGACGACGCGTTGTTGTTGGTCTTGACAGCAAAACCCTGAATCACAGTAAGCGTTTCCGCCTCGATCCGGAACGGGTCCGGGCCTGGAGGGGCTGGGGCAAGGTCAACCGCAAAGCTTGCCAGCGATGACTGCGCAGCGATCGGGTTCCCGCTTGTGTCAAGCAAAGAGCCGCCGATCAAAGCCACGTTGTAGCTGCCATCGTCCGCAGCATCCCAAGTTCCGCCCGGTGCCGCCACCGTGTAGGTTGCGGTTCGGGGCGATCCGTCGGTGCCGCTGTTGACGCTTACGCCGGTGACGCTCAGCATACCACCCGGACCAGTGACCGTAATATCACTGACATCAATGCTAGAGAGGTCAACCGCAACATTGTCGGCATAGACTACTGTCACATCGGTCGTGGTCGTACCCGCCAAAACGCTGCCGATGTCCGGCGCCGAAGCCGATTGAACCGACGGCGCGGTCGTATCCCCACCAAGTGGCGTGAATTCAACGTAGTCGATCCGCAATGGCTCACCGCCGTTAGAGAAGCCCGCGAGTTCAAGAACATCACCGGCAGCAAAGTTGATGCCGGACAGGATATGCGTCGTGAAGGCGTCTCCGTTCGCGTTATTGCCGCCCGGATCGGCATCCCAAACAAAGTTGTCGATTTCTACGCCATTCAGCCGAACCGAAAGCTGCGACTGCCCATCCGCCTCATCGTAATAAGCAATTCTCAGGTCATAGCTGCCTGCATCTGCGGCGAAGGTATAATGCGCGACCTGTTCCGCCGAGCTACCGGCCTGCAAATACTGATCGGCCGATGCATTCGCGTTGTTCTTAACAACGAACCCCTGCGTTATGGTGAAGGTTTCCGCCTCGATCCGGAAGGGATCGCCGACCTGCGTCGAGAAATTGGCCGCAAAGGTGGTCAGCAGCGGGTTTGCGGCAACCGCATTCCCACTTGTGTCAAGCACCTGGCCACCCGTAAGTGACACGGTGTAACTGCCCGTATCGGTTGCATCCCACGTTCCACCCGGTGCAGCTACCGTATAGGTCGCTGCCCGCGGCGAGCCGTCCGATCCGGTACTGACGCTGACACCCGTAACATTCAACGGGCCGGCGGGGCCGGATACCGTGATGTCAGCGATATCAATGCTGGAAACGTCGATCGCCACGTTGTCGGCAAAGACAACCGACACGGTGGTCGTCCCTGTGCCCAGATCCGCAGCGCTGATATCGGCTGCCGTCACCGATTGCACCATGGGCGCGGTATTGTCAGAGGCTGCGCTGTCAAACTTCAGGTAGATCGGCGACGTCACCGACCCAAGCGGCAGATTTCCATTGAGCGGGTCGATGATGCTGGCAACCAGTGCAAGCGGGACCTCGTCCTCTCCCGAGAAATTGTAGGCTGCCACGCCCGAAATGTTGAAGACACTTGAAATGTCCTGCGGACTGCCGGTCAGCGTGATGTCGACAGTCTGAACTTCTGCCGCGTTGTTCGCGGCAAAGTTCGAGGCGCGCAAGGCATCAAGCTGGGCATCAAGCTGCGGGGCATAGGCCTGATCCGATGCATTGCCATTGTAGAACTCATTCGTGATTGGCTGAATGATGCCTTTCACCAGGACAACCCGCATGACGGAACCCGCAGGTCCGTCTACGACGACACTGAACGTATCAGCGTTGTAAGTACCAACGCCGCCCGCCACCAGGCCATTGACCTCAAGCGATCCCTGGATTCCCGGCGACGACTGTGAAGAGATGCCTTTCGCGCCGCCTTGCGTGTTCGTACCTTGCAACATGCCCGTGCTTGTTGAACCGTCTGCATAGGTCACGGTAAAGGTCGACCCGATCAATTCCGCACCTGAGACGCCACCGACGTCCCAGTTTGGGTTCGACCCCTGCGCAAGGACGGTTTTCTTTGCACCGGCGATCGAATTTGGATCCATGTCAACAGAGAAGGTAATCGTTTCACCGGCCTGGAATCCGCCATTCACGCCCTGATCGAATGACAGTTCGATGCCTTCATAGCCCTGAATACCGCCCGCGCCGATATAGCTTGAAAGTGTCGGTGCGATGATACCCGTGCTGCCGTTGGAATCGATGGTGATCGGCTTGGAAACGGAATCTCCGGCCACACCGAACGGATCGAAAACCGCATCCGTCAGAATGGCATTCGTCACATCAATCTGAACCTGTGTGACGACCTTGTCTCCAACATTGGTCAGCACGAAAGACCCCGGTCCGAAATTGGAAACCTGCACGTTGTTCGAGGTTTCGCGGATCGCCAGCGTTACGGCTCCGGTTCCGGTCGCAGCGTCATCGTCAAGAATCGTCACCACGCCGGTGCCGTCACCAATGCTCGCGCCACCGCCAAGAACAGACGTTATCGCAACCTCGAACGCCTCATCCGTCTCATCAATAGAATCGTTCAGAATCGTGACCGTGATGCTGAGATCCGATGATCCGCCCACCATTTCCGTCGAACCGCTGTAAACGCCGGTCAGGGCGTTATAGGTCGCACCCGCAACAGTGTAGTCGACTTCGGGCGTGGCACCATTCGTCAGCGGCCGCACCTGATATTGGATCAGAACATCACTATCTACGGGGATCGTCGTATCCGCAGATATCGAGACCGTGACCGTACCCGCGCCTTCGTTCGCCTGTGCATCCGAGATCGAAATGATCGGGCCGGCCTGGCTGTTCAGCCTGATGATTTCCACCCCGTTGATCAACGGATTCTGTACGATTGCCTGGAAGTCGATGTCGGCAATACCGTCATCAATCGTGCCGGTCCATTCGAACATCCCGCCGACATCATGGCCAAAGGACGCCACAAGGTCGACATTGTCGAGGAAGACTTGCCCCTCGATCAGCACGTCGAATATGCGATCGCCGATTGCGTTGGTGCCAGTCGCACCGTTGCCCAGATAAAGGCGAATTGCATAGTCACCCGGATCGACAGCAAATTCGAGCTGCATCGGCTGCCCCGACGCTGGGTCCCAGCGTTCCTGCGCAAAGATACCAAGAGGCGTTGTTGACGGAACTGACGTAGCCAGTGTCGGAATGTCGTGCGTGGTCACTCTTGTGGGGCCACCGATAACGACCGAAGGATCGCTGATCCAGTTGGGTCCACCATCAATGGCGTTCACATCACTTGTGCCCGCAACCCAACGATGCACGATCGGATTGTCCGAGCCGAAATTTTCGACTTCAACCCAATCCCACGAGGCAGCAAAACTGTCATCACCCGGATTGGTCGATGACAGCAGGCCGACGACCGCGCCGGTGGTCGCACCGAGGTTATTGTATTCGCCCTTGAGCGATTGGACTACCGCTGGCGGAAGCGACAGCGCATTCGTCGAAACCCATTCGGAGTATATCCCATTGTCGACGTATCGCGCCCGTGCCACGGCTGTTTCGTTGCCGGACGACAGATCAATGTCGATGGCCACCTGAAAATTGGGATCTCCCAGACCAAGGATGGTCGGATTCTCGATCCCCGGAATTTCCGTGAAACTGGTTGTAAAGCTGTCGTTCAGCTCTGACACAAGCTGCACGCCGTAGCGGATTGTACCGTTGTCGTTGATCACGGCAATGACCGCTTCGACGAAATTGCTCTGATCGCCCGGACCCACCATCAGTCCGACTTTTTCACCGCCGTCCCAGGTGCGCGCCGGAAAATCGGTGTTGATCGAATAGGTGAAAATGTTCGACATTTCGGTTGTGATGGTCAGCGTCTCTGCACCCTGCGATACAAAGCCGACGCCAAGCACGTCTTGCTGACTGTTCGCTGGGCCTTCCGCATTACCACCAAAAGCGCGGTCGATACTGACGAAACTTGAAGCGCCACCCAGGTTGAACACGCCCCCGTCATACAGACCCTGGCCTGGGTCCCCTCCGTTCGATACCCCAGGCGTGATGTTGTTGCGCCAGACCGCGTTTATGCCGATGTCACCCGCGATCGAATTACCGGTCGGCACGGCGCCCGCGGGCGTGGACGCAGGATTGTTAAGCTCGAAGTCCCATTTCGCGCTTTGATTTGATCCGACAACAACGCCCCGCCCGTTCAGAGGGTCGCCGACGTGACTGTCGACAATGTTATCTAGGCCATCCAGATCAAGGTCGTTGCCCGCACTCAGCGGCGTGCCACCAGGCACAAAAAACGTCACATTGTCGTTGCCGTAGTTGGCCGCAACGATCAGACCAGCAAAGTCGTCCACTCCATCGCCATTGTTGTCGATGAGTTGCGCCGAAAGACCCCAATCGGGCAATGTGGCAACAGCCAGCGGATTGGAACCGAAATCCGTAAGGGTATAGATTATGGTGGCCGCATCGACGCGACCGTCGCCGTCTGTATCGATAGGCTTCGCGAAATAGAGCGTTTCGTTGAAACTTGCCCCGATGATGGCACCCTTCAGCGCACCGTCAAAGAATGTGCCGCGATACTCGGCAAGGCCGTTCGTGGTTTCGGGTGTCGTGACAAGCGACCCGTCATGTGCAAAATCGAAAAGCTGGGATTCTGGCGAAAAGACGGTGCCGTCCATGATGCTGGTGCCATCAAAGAACGCCAGCGGGTTGCTGATTGACGATCCGGGCTGCTTCCAGTCGTATCCGGATATCACATCGAAAAGATCAGGCGGCAGGCCGGTCGTACCGCTTACATCGACCCAGTTCCCGTCCCCCTGCTCTTCATAGATGATCAACAGGCTTGCAAGGAAGGTGCGCGCATCGGCTTCGTTGGCAAACAACTGCGATCCATTCGCAATAATCGGATCTGCGGCACTTGCGCCCTTGTATGTGCCATCTGTGTTGAATGCGGCGTCAAGCACCTCTTTGGCGGCCCGGATCGGGTTTGCGTGGCCACCATAGGGTCCATAAAGATCGGACACATTGCCAAGGTAGTGCAACTGGTCCCCGTAAGCCTGACTGCCGGCTTCGTTGAACAAGCTGGTTGCAAGATCGGTTGTCCAGTCATCGACAATCTGGCCGTCCTGATACGAAATCGGCGGGCCACCCCAGCCGCTGTTGGGGCCGTTGTCCCAAGTAAAGACCTGGCCATTCTCGGTGATCAGCACATCATAGGGGTTGCGGAAACCTGGTGCATGGATCGCCAGCGGGTTTGACACCAACGTCAGTTGGCCGCCTTGGCTGACAAGCACATTATCGCCGATCTTGGCTTGGTTCAGACCGTTGTTCCCCCCGGCCCAATCGGGCCGCAGCACGCCATTGATGCTGCCGTTGTCATCGAGGCTGAAGTTGGGGTCAGCCGCCAGATTCTGAATGTTCAGGGTCGAAAGGTCAACATTCGGCCGGGTCGGATCATCAAGGGTCGATAGATCAAGGATGAATTTGTCGCCGTTGGCGTCTGTCCGCGTGTCATACGACTCCAACTCGGTCAGATCGACCTTGATGATTGCACCCGCCAGGGCAAGATCCACAGTCCCGGAAAAGTTGTTTCCCGGCGCGCCTTTGTTGGTGATGCCGCCGATAGCCAGCCACAAAAACGTGTGCCCGGTGATCGGATCGACCGCAATGTCGATGCCATTGGTCGAGTGGTTTTCTTCGGAGCGCGGCAATCCTCTCACAATTGCCACGTTCGACAGGACCTCGCCCGTATCGGGATCCAGCACGATCTTATGTACCTGTCCGGAATTGGTGTCGAGGCCGGTATCCGTCCCGACCGCAATTCTCCAGTCGGATGAACTCACATAAAGGACGTCGTTCCCATTCTCATCCTGCGTAACGGCCATGCCTGTGACCTGACGCTTCGCGCTGGTATTCAACGAACCATCGTCATTGTAATTCTGCGTGAACTTCTGAACGTCGTCGATCAGGACAACGTCGGTCGCTACAAAATCATCGGTGGTGTCTGCATCCGGTCCGTCAGGCTGGCGCTCGATCTCGTAGCGATAGATGTGACCATTCTGCTGGGCGACGAACAGCGTCGGGTTCCCGGTCTTGCTGAAGTCAAGCGCAGTCGGGTTGTTCGACAACTCTCCGATGAGATTGGACACACCAAATGTAATGGGATCGGGCATAGAATTTGTCTCCTACGAAATCTGACTGGTCAATTCGGATGAATCTTAAATTGCTGCATTGAGACCGTCGGGTGACGGTCTTTACGTTTTTTCAGTGGCGCGAGAGAGCCCGGACGAAGCGCTGTCCAAGAAACTCCGATCGGTGCGGAACCACGACCTTCTGAAAGAAATACCGGCTCAGAATATGGGCGCCGAAGTCGTTTTCGGAGCGGTAACCAAGCCGATGGGCGGCACTTCTGGGAGTATGATGAAGACTGATCCGCGCGCTTCTGGATATGCCTCCCGGCAATGCCAGGATCAGCCGTCCGGCGGACGGAACCTTGGACGCATTTACGTCGTCGAACTCGATGTACTCGCCGTCGATCCAGCGTACCGGAAACTCTGCGCCGCACGCTCCGACAAACCGCAGCCTGGACGTACCATTTGCCTGGGTGACCACGCCAGACGGCTTGCGCAATGCGGCAGGCGTCAACTGCCTGCGCAATTGCGACACCGTCCGCGCCAGCACACAGGCCGCAACCGTTGCGATCAGCGTCAGTTCTGCAAAATACGACAGAGGTGTCCGACAAAAATGGTTGTTCAGGCGCGATCGGATCGTCTTTGACGTGCCATGGTTCAAAAGGGCTTGGGTCGGTCCGACAAGCCCTGGCTTTACCCGAAAGCGCACATCGTAGCCGGGAATATCAGCACCATGCAGCGCAGCGATTTCGGGACGCACCGGACGCGGTCCGCACAGATTCATATCGCCGATCAGAACATTGAACAGTTGTGGAAGCTCATCAAGCCGGGTCTCGCGCAGGAAAAGGCCCACCGGGGTCTCAATTCCTGTTCCAGACGCAAGGACGCGGTCACTTGTCAGTTCCTTTGCCTTCTTGCTGTCCAATGTCCGAAACTTGATGATCTCAAATCGCCCACCACCCTCGCCGATACGACTGCCCGTGTAGAAAATCGGCCGCCCTTGCGTGACCAGCAACAGCGTCCCAATCACAACGAGCACCGGCAAGACCAGCAAAATGAGCACCAGGGCAATCGAGAAATTGTAAGCGCGGTGAAACGCCCTTGATCTTGGCACAAACCCGATCGCAGTCGCTGACGCACGCGCCAACCTCCGCGAGGGCATCTGGCGCGCCAGCCGGTCCGGTCGAGCAACAATTTCAGGCACAGAGATTTTGGCAGACTGATCCGCACCGATCCAACGCATTCTCTCGGAAATCCCGGTCGCATCGTTCGCGGCATCGAAGGATGTGTTGACCATATCGCGGTTCGAAAAAATTGTATTCTGCATGATGACGCTACCTCTTCAAAGACAAATCGCAACTCTAGGTCGCAAAAAAAGCTAATAATTTCAGATCATTAAAATAAATTCAGGCACTGTGCCTGTCATCGCAAACGTCGAAAATCTCAAGTCGGACCCGGCTCCATCACGACCCTCCGAACGCCTCTATGAGCGAACAGCAGCCTAACGGAAAGTTTAGCCTATCTTACTGAAAAGTTAACAAAGGGAGGCCCGATTGCAACCGATTCGTTTTGGCGAAATGCAATCCGGGCGATTTGATGGCGGAAAAATGACCGTGCAAACACTACATCTTGTGGCGTTGTGACTGTATTCTCAGCATTCCCGATCATGCCATTGTCCGTTCCCGCATGATCCGAAAGTTTCTCATGCTCTTAATATAAAAGAAAATTTTTCGGGGTGCGGAAGC
>JBBQZP010000024.1:0-71828 GCA_038207585.1 Rhodobacterales bacterium
AGCAGCCGATGACGCCCCCGCCGATGATGACGACGCGGGCGGTTGTGGGAAAGTCGTTCATGCAGTTTCCTCTGGGTCTTGTGGCAGGCCATCGCAGAGCGGATAATAATCGCCCTTGTCGGCCACAAAGATATGCGCCGACAAAAGCCCACCCGTGGCCCCGCCAACCGCGCCCGCCTCAACCGAAAAGCCACCATCTGGCGCGCGGAAATAAAGGCTGGACCCGCAGCCGGTGCAAAAGCCCCTCTTGCCGCCATTGGGTGTTTCGTATTCCGCCAGACCCTGACGGTCATGCCATTGAACCGCCGTTTCATCCGCATCAAACGAGGCCGCATAATGGCCCGAAAGCCTGCGGCACTGGCTGCAATGGCAGGCGGTGAGCGCACCCGCCGGGCCCGGCAGTGCGAAGCGCACCTGTCCGCATTGGCACTCGGCGCTCAGGGGGGCTGCGGCGGCACCCGCCCCAGACACGGTAACGGCCAAAGCCGGACCCTCGGGCGCGTAATAATCGCCCGCATCGTCGGTAAAGATATGCTCGCCCATCGCAAGCCCCGTGGCCCCGTCCAGCGCACCGGGGGAAAAGCTCATCCGGTCCTCCGCATCGGCCTTCCAGAACAGCGTCGCCCCGCAGTCTTTGCAAAACCCGCGCCGCGCGGTGTCAGAGGCGCGAAACCACGCAAGGCCCCCGTCCCGAACGACCCGGAACCGCTCCGTCGGCACCGATGACGCCGCCCAGTAATGACCCGAGGTTTTGCGGCACTGGCTGCAATGGCAGGCGACAACCGGGCGCAAAGGCTCCGTCACCTCGAACACCACGCCACCACAAAGGCACGATCCGGCATGCACGTCATTGGGCAAAATGAAAAACCTTCGCCAGAATCGCCGACAGCGCATCGGCATCGGTTTCATCGAATGCCGCGGGCGTATCACTGTCCAGATCAAACACACCCAAAAGCCGCGCATCACCGTTCCAGACCGGCAAGACCAGTTCCGACCGGGTTGACGACGCGCAGGCGATATGGCCGGGGAATGCCTCCACATCCGGCACGATCTGCGCTGTGCCCGTGCGCGCCGCAGCCCCGCAGACACCCCGCGCAAAGGGAATCACCAGACAGCCATGCCCGCCCTGATAGGGGCCGATTTTCAGCAATTCCGGTGCAACGACGCGGTAGAACCCGGTCCAGTCGGCCAAGGGAAGTGCGGCATGCACCTCGCACGCAACGGTCGCCATCAGCGCCACCGCATCGGTTTCGCCGTGGCACAACGCGTCGATCTGGCGGGAAAGCTGATCGTAATCGGGGGGCATGATCGGTCCGTTCGGTTGGGTCTGGCCAAGGATAGCGGGCCTGGCGCGGTGCGAAAAGCGCAAAGGCGGTTACCGATTGGTAAGACTAGCGCGCTAGGGTGGCAGGGCGAAGGCAACACAAGGGCGGCACGACATGAACCTTTTGGCAGAATACAGCGGCGATCTTCTGATCATCCGGGCGCTGGAAAACCGGATCGACGCTGCGGGCGCGATCAGCTTCAAGGAACGCATGCGCGAACTGACCGATACGCCATCGCAGCGTGTGGTGCTTGATCTGTCGCAGGTGGTGTTTCTGGACAGCAGCGGTCTTGGGGCCGTGGTGGCGGTCTTGAAACTGCTCGCACCCGACCGCAAGCTGGAACTGGCAGGGCTGACACCGACGGTGGAAAAGGTTTTCCGGCTGACCCGGATGGATACGATTTTCACCATTCACCCGTCAGTGCCGGCCGGCTTGCGTGATGCCAGCTGACAACATCGGTTGCAGCTCAACCTTCCCCGCAATCGACCTGCGGATCGACAGCCCGGCTGATACGGTCGCGGTGCGTCATCTGCTCGACACCCTGTTTCAGGCTGACATCATGCAGGACCTGCCCGATGATCAGCGCGGCACGGCAGAACTGGTGCTGGCCGAGGTGATGAACAACATCGTCGAACACGCCTATTCGAACGGGCCAGGGTCCATTGATCTGCGGGTAATGCGGGATTTGGCGGGCCTTGAGTGCTGCATTATCGATCAGGGTCGTCCGATGCCGGGGCGCGCGCTGCCATCAGGTCATCTGCCCGGCACCGAGGAAGAACTTCCCGAAGGCGGATTTGGCTGGTTCCTGATTCGAAGCCTGACCCGCGATCTGCACTACCAGCGCAATGGGTCCGACAACCGGCTGAGTTTTCGGCTCGATGCAGAACAATCACCACACTAGAGGCGGCATTGTTTCGATCTTTCAAAAACGGGCACAGTATTGCCAGAATTTCCCCCTAACACCGCCGCACAGAGTGACGATATTGATAGGGTAGCTGCATATAAGCTTCCCTCGGCGTCGCGATCCATTGCCCCCACCCAGTTCGCGGCGCCGAGGCTCTACCTTCCCCCTTTTCTTGGTTGCAACCACCTCGTATTGTCCGCCGACATCGAGAGGGGTTCATCATGCGCGACTTTCAATTTCCCGGCCGTTCGCCTGTTTTCGCGCAGAATGGAATGTGCGCCACGTCGCATCCGCTGGCCGCTAAAGTTGCCGTCGATACCCTGCAAGCGGGCGGAAACGCCGTTGATGCTGCAATTGCGGGCGCGGTTCTTCTGGGCATCTGCGAGCCGCAGATGACGGGTCTTGGCGGCGATTGCTTCGTTCTTGTGAAACCCGCCGGGGAAGAACGCGTCATCGCGCTTAACGGATCAGGCCGCGCACCAGCGGGGCTGTCGGCCGATGCCATGCGCGAAAAGGGTCTTGCGGCGGTGCCGCTTTATGGCCCCGAAGCCGTAACGATGCCCGGCGCCATCGACGCATTTTGCCGCTTGTCTGCAGACTATGGCCTTCTTGATCTGGCGCAGACCCTTGCCCCCGCGATCCGCTATGCGGACGAAGGCGTGCCCGTCGGGCCCCGCACAGCATCGGATTGGGCCGAGGCCGCAGACAAATTGCAGGGCCGCGCCCGCGACTATTTCCTGCAGGCGGGCCAAGCCCCCAAAACCGGGCAAACCTTCCGCGCGCCCGGTCAGGCCGAGGTGCTGCGCCGCATCGCAAGTCAGGGCCGCGCCGGGTTTTATGAGGGCAAAGTGGCGGATGACATGATCTCCTCGCTGCGTGCCCTTGGCGGCACGCACACGCTCGACGATCTGGCCGCCACCGCCTGCACCTATTCCGAGCCGGTGATGGGTGCCTATCACGGGATCGAGTTGATCGAGCATCCGCCCAACGGGCAGGGTGCCACCGCGATCTTGCTACTGAACATCCTTGCGCAATTCGATCTGGCCAGCCTTGATCCGTTCGGCACCCAGCGCGCGCATCTTGAGGCCGAGGCGACGAAGCTTGCCTATGACGCGCGTAACCGCTTTATCGCCGACCCCGATCACATGACCCGGCTGGATCACATGCTGTCGATGGAAACCGCGCAAAAGCTGGCCGCCCTGATCGACCCCAGACGCGCGATGAAAGCGGCGGCCCCGCTGACCGAGGCCGTGCACCGCGACACGATCTATATCACTGTGGTGGACCGCGACCGCATGGCGGTATCGCTGATCTATTCGGTTTATCACAGCTTTGGGGCCTGCCTTGCGTCCGACCGATTCGGGATCAACTTCCAGAATCGGGGGGCGGGATTCACGCTGAGCCCCGGTCACCCGAACGAAGCGGCGGGCGGCAAGCGCCCGATGCACACTATCATCCCCGGCATGATCCGCAAGGACGGGCGCGTGGTCATGCCCTTTGGCGTGATGGGCGGGGCCTATCAATCCACCGGCCACGCGCGGTTTGTCACCAACACCGTCGATTTCGGGATGGACCCGCAATCTGCCATCGACGCGCCACGCTGTTTTTCGGGCGTCGAGGGGATGGAGGTGGAGCGCAGCTACGCCCCCCAGGTCGCCGCAGAACTGGCCGCGATGGGCCATGATGTGGTCGAGGCACCAATTCCCATCGGTGGCGCGCAGGCGATCCTGATCGAGGATGGCGGCGTGTTGCAGGGCGGATCGGACCCCCGCAAGGACGGCTGTGCGCTTGGGTACTGATGGTTTCGGCCACGGGCACGTCTGAACCAACCAACCGGGGCAAACGCTCGCCCGGACCCGGCGCTCAGTTCAACTGGAATTGCAGCGGATAGCGCCCGTCCTGAAAATCGCCGAACAGATCGTGCAGATCAGGATGGTCCACCGGCTCGCCGGTTTCATCAGGCACAAGGTTCTGCTCTGACACATAGGCGACGTAATAGCTTTGGTCGTTTTCGGCCAGCAGATGATAGAACGGCTGGTCACGCTTGGGGCGGCTGTCTTCGGGAATGTTCTCATACCATTCCTCGGTGTTCGAAAACATCGCGTCCACATCGAACACAACGCCGCGAAACGGGTGTTTGCGGTGCCGGAGCACCTGGCCCAGATGATATTTCGCCTGCGTCTTGAACATCAGTGTAGTCCCCCGACCACAAGTCCTAATCCCTTGAGCGGGCAGTTGTCCAGAAAGCGCATGATAAATCACGGAAACAGTCTGTGAACCCCAGCCATACAGTCGCGCCGCACTGCCGCATGGGCGACGGCTCGCGCAAAGCTGATCGGCAGCGCAAATCGCCCCATTTCCCCGCACCGTCTTTTCGCGTAGAGTGGAAAAAAATAAACGTGCGAGGGTCAAATGAGCAGAACCTTACGTGCGGTCGTGCTGTTGATGTTTCTGGCCTCTTGTGGGGGCGGTGGCAAATTCTCGGCACCCCGCGATCTTGAGAATGCGTGCAGCATCGTGGGTGAACGCCCGCAGTATTTCCGCGCCATGCAGGCATCCGAACGCAAATGGGGCGTGCCGGTGCCGGTTCTGATGGCTATGATCCATCAGGAATCCAAATTCATCGGCAACGCCCGCACGCCGCATAAGTTTGCGCTTGGAATCATTCCGCTGGGCCGTCAAAGCTCGGCCTATGGCTACAGTCAGGCGCTGGACGGCACTTGGGAAGAATACCAGCGCGAACAACGCAACCGCCGCGCCAAACGCGATGATATCGAGGATGCTACCGATTTCATGGGCTGGTATATTGATCAGACCTCACAGCGCATCGGCATCCCCAAGACCGACGCCCGCGACCAGTATCTGGCGTATCATGAGGGGCGGACAGGCTTTGTGAACGGCAGCTACAACCAGAAATCGTGGCTTGTGGCGGTGTCGGACAAGGTCGAAGCCCGCGCGCAGATTTATGCAGCACAACTGGCGTCCTGCGGGCGGTAGGTTCAGTTCCCGCGCCGTTCCGATTCGACCGTGATGTTGAAAAGCCCCGAGTTCAGGCTGCCACCCAGTTTGACCGCCCCAAGGATCACGGTCGTTTGCGACCCACTGTCATCGGTGATCACCCATTGCCGCAGCGCGACCGGATTTTCGGTGAACACCATGTCGATCGTGCCGTATTCGGGATGTACGGGGTCTTGCGCGCGTACGATGGTCTTGCCATCTGCCTCGGAGTGTTTGACCACCATCTTGGCCTGACCAAGGTTCACTTTCGATGCCAGAATCAGGCTCAGCGGCGTGCGGTTCAGCGGATAGCTTTGCGCGGGACCCGAAGATTTCGGATCAAAGATCGCAACCTCACTGCCGCCTGCAATCACAAGGCTTTTGTCAGGCGGCGCGTATTCAAACCGCGCGCGGCCGGGGCGTTTGATGTAAAGCGTGCCGGTGCCGATAGAGCCGTCGGCGTTCACCTGCGTGAACTCGGCCTGCAGCGTTGTCAGGCTGTTCAGATAGGCCGAAAGGTCGGCCAGACTGATCTTTGCCGCCTGTGCGGGCACGGCAAGGGCAAGGACGGCCACGGGGGCCAGAAGGGCGCGCATGATGTTCATAACTTGCATATAATACGCCCCGCACCACGTTGCACCCCCCGACCCCCTCACGAACCGGCGATTTTCGCGCATCCAGCGCTGACCGCCCGCAAGGGAGGGATAAGCGGCCCCCGCCGTGCACCGTCCGGTCAGTGTTCGGGTAGCAATATCTCGCGCTTGCCGACGTGATTGGCGGTGGTGACGACGTTGTTTTCCTCCATCTGCTCCACCAGACGTGCGGCCTTGTTGTAGCCGATGCCCAGTTTGCGCTGGATATAGGAGGTCGAGCATTTGCGATCCTTGGCCACCACGGCAACCGCCTGATCGTAGAGCGCATCCTCGCTGCCATCGCCGCCAAGGCCCAGAACAAGGTCGATATCGCTCTCCTTGTCCTCGTCCACGCCCTCGACCACACCCGACATATAGACCGGCGGGCCGTAGGATTTCAGGTGGGTCACAATCTCTTCAACCTCTTCATCGCTGACGAAGGGCCCGTGAATACGGGTGATCTTGGCCCCGCCTGCCATGTAAAGCATGTCGCCCATGCCCAGCAGTTGCTCGGCCCCCTGTTCGCCCAGAATCGTGCGGCTGTCGATTTTCGACGTCACCTGAAAGCTGATCCGCGTCGGGAAGTTCGCCTTGATCGTGCCGGTGATCACATCAACCGACGGGCGCTGAGTTGCCATGATCAGATGGATGCCGGATGCCCGCGCCATCTGGGCAAGGCGTTGAATACACGCCTCGATCTCCTTTCCCGCGACCATCATCAGGTCGGCCATCTCGTCGACTACCACCACGATATAGGGGATGGAAACCGGCTGGAATTCATCCGTCTCGAACACTGGCTCGCCGGTATCATCATCAAAGCCGGTCTGGATGGTGCGCTTGAACATCTCGCCCTTGGCCAGCGCCTCGCGCACGCGGCCGTTGTAGCCTTCGATGTTGCGTACGCCCATCTTGGACATGCGGCGATAGCGCTCCTCCATCTCTCCCACGACCCATTTCAGGGCGACGACGGCCTTTTTCGGATCGGTCACAACGGGCGACAAAAGATGCGGGATGCCGTCGTAGACCGACAGTTCCAGCATCTTGGGGTCGATCATGATCAGGCGACATTCCTCGGGCGACAACTTGTAGAGAAGGCTCAGGATCATCGTGTTGATGGCGACCGATTTCCCCGACCCCGTGGTGCCCGCGATCAGCAGGTGGGGCATCTTGGCCAGGTTCGCGACAATCGGATCACCGCCGATATCCTTGCCCAGCGCCAGCGGCAGGCGCATGGCGCTATCGCCAAAATCGCGCGCCGACAGAATTTCGCGCAGCACTACCTTTTCGCGGGTGGCGTTGGGCAACTCGATACCAATAACGGTGCGACCCGGAACGGTGGACACGCGGGCGGACAGCGCCGACATGCTGCGCGCGATGTCATCGGCCAGACCGATCACCCGGCTGGCCTTCAGCCCCGGTGCCGGTTCCAGTTCATACATCGTGACGACCGGGCCGGGGCGGACCGACACGATCTCGCCTTTCACGCCGTAGTCATCCAGCACCGATTCGAGCATCCGCGCGTTTTCTTCCAGCGACTCGTCAGAAAGCTTGTGCCGCACGATCGTCTCGGGGCTGGACAACAGCGACAGCGGCGGCAGTTCATAAGCCGGGGCCGGATCATCAAAGCGCAGACGCGGTTGCGCCTCGGCGGTTGCCTGACGTGACAGGGGGGCCGCCTTGCGGGCGATAGGTTGCACGACACGTCGCATCTCGGGGACCGGCACATCCTGCGCAAAAGCGGCGGATGGCTCGTAGCCATCGTCGTCATTGTGCCACGCGTCTGCATTGGGGGCGGCAAAGACGTTCATCCCGGTGTCGTCCTGCCAGTCGTCATCGTCCATCTCGGCCTCCATATAGGGGGCGGCGGGTTGCGGGGTGCGGGGTGCAAAACCGGACAGGGCGCTGCGCAGCCCGCCCGTCACCGGCGGTTCGGCAACAGCACGGGCCGATGCGATCAACGGTTGCGGCCCGCGCCCGCGGCTGAGCGAGGGTTCACGCCGTGCAATCGCTGCCTGAAGCGGGGTCATCGTTTCAACCGGCGCCAGCGCTGGCGCATGGCCGCGTGATCGGATCACATCGCTGATGCGCGCCTTGATGCGGTCTTCGGGGGGCAGATCAACTCGTGCTGCCGCTGCCGAAATCTGCTGTTCGACCAGTTCGGGTTCGATTGCGCGGCGGATCAGGCTGGGCACCATGCCGGGCATCCGGGCCAGAAGCCCGGTCTTTTCGCGTGGGGCCGCGCTGACCACTACCGGCGGTTCGCCATAGCGCGCATCGGCACGCAGGCCGGAGCCTTGCGCACGCCGCACCGGCGCACCGCCCGCCAGAAGCGGTTCGGGGCGAAAGGTTTCGATGACTGCCTCGGGTTCCCTGCGGGACAGGAATCCACGCTTTTGCACCGGTGGTTCGGCCGATACCTCATCCCACTCCGGGGCCGCATCAACCGCCATTGCCCGCTTTTCCAGTCGTCGCGCCTGCATTGCCGCAGCCGCCTGCGCGCCCGACGCCATACCGCGCCCCGCCAGCGTCATCGCGGCATCGTAGGTGCGGATCGTGCCGAACAGAACCGTGCGGAAAATCGCCTGCAACTCGCGTTTCTCGAACCCGGTGACGAATAAAACGAGCGCCAGCAGGGCAGCGCCCGACACCAGCCACAAAAGCCACAGGCCAGCGCCTTCCTGCATCGGGGCAACACCCAAAAGTGCGCCCAGAACGGTATCACCAAACAGCCCGCCAACCCCTGATCCAACGGTTGCCGCAAAGACCGAAGCCACCGCAATCGCAATCGCGCCAAAGACAGCACGCGGCAAAACACGATCCTCGCCCCGGTGCAGCACCAACCGCGCGCCCCAGGCGAACAGGACAACCGGTATCGTCCAGGCCCCTGCCCCGATGATGATCATCAGGGTTGATGCAAGCGCCGCGCCAAAGCGGCCCAGCAGGTTCTGCGCGGGTTCATCCGTGGCGACCATCCAGCCCGGATCAGACGGTGAATAGCTGGCCAGCATCGCGGCAAAACCCAGCGCCAGAATGATCAGCCCGACGCCCAGCAATTCATAGCCGCGCCGTTGCAGCGCCGCTTGGGTGTTGGCATCGACCAACGGATCGCGTTGCCGTGCATGCAGTGAAGCCATTCGTTTCATCCCTACCCGTAAAGACAGTCGCGAAGCCGGATAAGCCCGCGCTGCATTTCTTCTTTTGGGGCCACCAAAGCGACCCGGATATAGCCATGTCCGGGGTTTTCCCCGTTCGCCTCACGCGAAAGATACGCCCCCGGCAGAACCTTGACCCCGGTTTCACGCCACAATTTCACCGTGGCCGCCTCGCCGTCGTCGACCGGAAGCCACAGGAAAAACCCGCCCTCCGGCCCGGCATAGCCCTGCATTCCGGCAAAGACCTGATCCGCGATGCGGAATTTTTCCTGATAAAGCGCACGACTGGCATCCACATGCGCCTCGTCGCGCCACGCGGCCTCGGCCACGCGCTGCAGGGGCAGCGGCAGGGGCGCGCCGGCAAACGCCCGTAGTTTGCGCAGGCGGATCATGCTTTGCGCACCCGCCACGGCAAAACCGGACCGCAGCCCCGGCATGTTTGATCGTTTGGACAGCGAATGAAACGCCACCACCCGCTCGGGGTCGGCCCCGGTTTCGGAGGCGACTTGCAGGATGCCCACCGGGGGTGCTGTGCGCCAGATCTCCGCGTAACATTCATCGGCGAAGATCACGAAGTCATGTTTTTCGGCCAAAGCCAGCAATTCGGCCCAGTACTCGCGCGAGGCGACAGCCCCCTGCGGGTTCGCGGGCGAGCAGATGTAGACCACTGACGTGCGATCCAGCACATCCTTGGACAGGCCCGCGAAATCGGGCAGATGTTCGGTTGCGGCGGTGGCGGGCACATACATGGGCTCTGCGCCCACGGTCAGTGCGGCCACGGCATACACCTGATAAAACGGGTTCGGCATCAGCACCAAGGGTTGCTTGCCATGCTTTTTCTCGGGGCAAAGGGCGATGCAGGCGTTGAACAACCCCTCGCGCGTGCCGTTCAGGGTCAGCACGCGGTCATTTTCCACGGCAACGCCATAGCGTTTCTGAACCCATGCCGTGATTGCCGACAACAATTCGGGCGCGCCTTCGTTCGGGGGGTAGACGCCAAAGCCGTCCAGATTGGCCGCCAGCACCGGGCCTACAAAATCGGGCATCGCATGGCGCGGCTCGCCGATGGTCATCAAAATGGCCTCGCCGCCCGCGGGAACGGGGTCGAGCAGCGTCCGCAGACGCGGAAACGCATATTCCGGCAAGGTCGAAAACCGCTCAGGGAACGCCATATCTGCCTCATTCACCGGGGTCGTGTCGCCCCGTTTGAATTAAGCATAGCGGGGCAAACCGGCGCGGTCCAGAAAAACGCTGCAATCGCGGCAGGTTGTGGGGCGGGGTTGTGACTTTTTCGCCGTATCAGCCCAGCGCGCGTTCGGCCGCCGCACCCAGCCGCAAAAGCCGTTCCTCCTGCCCCGCGCCGCACATCAGGCTGATGCCGCAGGATGGCTGACCCGTGGGCAGGGTCAGCACGCACAGCCCCAGCAGATTGCCGATGCGCGTGTTGCGCAGGGCCAGCAGGTTTTCGGCGGCAAAGAACGCCTCGTCCGCCAACAGCCGTGCGGCCTCGGGCGGCAGAATGGGCGAGGTGGGGATCAGAACCGCGTCAAACTGCGCCGTCTTGTCGGCCCAGATGCGGCGCAGGCGGTCCAGCTTTTGCCAGGCGGCGACGAAATCGGGGCCGGAAACGGCATCACCCAGACGAAACCGCTCGCGCACCGGGGCATACATCTTGTCGGGCGCAGCCTCGATGGTATCGCGCCATGTTCCATACGCCTCGGGCGCAAAAAGCTGACCTGCCAGCGCCAGCGCCTCGGTCACCTCGGGCACAACCAGCCGGTCCACTTTGGCCCCGGCGGCGGCCAGACGTTGCACCGCACCGTCAAACCCCTTGGCGGGTGCGTCGCGCACGCCGTCCAACGCCACGGTTTCCAGCACCCCAAAGCGCACGCCGCGCAACCGCGCTCCGGTCAGATCGGCGGGCTGGGTTCCCTCCATCACGGCCAGCAAAAGAGCGCAATCCTCGACATTGCGGGCCAAAGGGCCAACCGTATCGAAGCGCGGCGCCAGCGGCAGAACCCCCGCCAAAGAAAGCCGCCCAGAGGTCGTTTTCAACCCCACCAGATCGTTCCAAGCCGCAGGCACCCGCACCGACCCACCGGTATCGGACCCGATGCCTGCCGCGGCGAGACCAAAGGCAATCGACGCCGCCGCCCCGGAAGATGACCCGCCGGGCACCGCCTTAGGGTCATTCACACAGGGCGGCGTCGCGGTCATCGGGTTCAGCCCCAGCCCCGAGAAGGCAAGTTCGGTCATATGGGTCTTGCCCAGACAAACCAGCCCCTGCGCCGTGGCCGTGGCAAGCACTTCGGCATCCACCGTTGACACCCGCCCCGCCAGCAGCGCCGATCCACCCTCGCACCCGGCACCTGCCGCATCGAACAGGTCTTTCCAGCTGATCGGCACGCCGTCCAGCACGCCGATCCGCCGCCCCGCCTTGGCCCGGTCAGACGCGGCCATCGCCATTGACCGGGCCCGGCGCGGCGTGGTGCGGGCATAGATGCGGGCGGCGTCGGGGTGGGCGGCGATGGCATCAAGGAAAGCCTCGGTCAGTTCCATCGCGTTGATCCGTCCTGCGCCAATCTCGCGCCCCAGATCGCCTGCCGTCATCCAAAGCCAGTTCGCTGCCATCGCCCGCCCCCATGTTTGCACCAACGCTAGCGACAAGGCAGCGCATGGACAATCCCGCCTGCACCGCCATATGTGGGGCATGGCACCTGATGCGGACATTCTGATTGCGGGCGGCGGGCTGAACGGCCCGGCCCTGGCGTTGGCGCTGGCGCAGGGTGGGTTTCGCGTGACGGTGATTGACGCGCGCCCGGCCCCTGCGCGGGCAGAGGCGGGGTTTGACGGCCGCGCCTATGCTTTGGCGATTGCGTCAAAGCGGCTTCTGGGGGGCATCGGGGTCTGGCCGGCAGTGGCCGACAAGGTGCAGCCGATTTTGCAGATCAAGGCGAGTGACGGTCTGGCAGGCAGCGGGGCCGCGCCGTTCTTTCTGACCTTCGATGCGGCGGAAATCGAAGAAGGCCCGATGGGTTTCCTGCTGGAGGATCGCCATCTTTACGCGGCCTTCCTTGCGGCCATGCGGGCGCAGGCGAACATCACGCTTTTATCGGGCGAAACGGTTGTAGCGCAAAATGTTACGCCCTCGGGTGTGTCGGTCACGCTGGCGTCGGGCAAAAGCCTTTCGGGGCGCGTTCTGGTCGGTTGTGACGGGCGCGGCAGTGGAACGGCGACGCGTGCGGGCATCACCCGGTCGGGGTGGGGATATGGGCAGACAGCCCTTGTCACAGCGATCAAGCACGAGCGGCCCCACAACGGCATCGCGCATCAGTATTTTCTGCCCGAAGGCCCGCTGGCCATTCTGCCGCTGCACGGCGGGCATCATTCGTCGATCGTGTGGAGCGAGACGGAAGCCCGCGCAGCGGCCATTCAGGCGCTGGAGGATGGCGATTTCCTTGCCGCCCTGCGCCCGCGTTTCGGCGATTTTCTGGGAAAGATTGCGCTGGCGGGCACGCGGTTTACGTATCCGCTGTCGCTTAGCCTTGCCGATAACTTCATCGCCCCGCGCGTGGCTGTGGTGGGTGATGCGGCACACGGGGTTCACCCGATTGCCGGGCAAGGGCTGAACCTTGGCCTGCGCGATGTCGGCGCCTTGGCGCAGGTGTTGATCGAGGCCGCTAGGCGGGGCGAGGATATTGGCGCTGCGAATGTGCTGGACCGCTATCAGGTCTGGCGCAGGTTTGATGCAACGGCCCTGGCTTTGGGGATGGATGCGGTGAACCGGTTGTTTTCGAACGACAATCCGATTCTGCGCATCGGCCGCGATCTTGGGCTTGGGCTGGTCGGGCGCGTGCCCGCCCTGCGGCGCGGGTTCATGCGGCAGGCGGCGGGGCTTTCGGGCGATCTGCCGCGATTGCTGGCGGGTAAGCCGATTTAGGCGCTATTCGATGCTGCGCGCCTCGGAAACCAGCATGATCGGAATACCATCGCGGATCGGAAACGCCAGATTGGCGCGTTTGGACACCAACTCTGCCCGCTCGGCGTCATAGACCAGCCCACTGTGCGTGACGGGGCAAATCAGCGCTTCAAGCATGCGGCGGTCAAAGGCGGCGGGGTCGCGGGGGGTGTCATCGCTCATTGCATCACCTCATCATCGGAACCGCCGCGCAGAGCGAATTCCATAAGTGTGACCAGCGTTTCGCGCCGGGTCGCCAGTGACGGCGCTTCCAGAAGCGCCTGTTTATCTTCGGGGGCCATCGGGCACAGCATCGACAGCGAGTTGATCAGCAACTCCGGCTCGGCCTCTTTCAGGCTGGACCAGTCGGTTGACAGATCCATTGCCTGAAAATAGCGGCCCAGAAGGCCCATGAAGTCGTCGCGCCTGAAGGCGGCATCGGCTTCGGTGTCGCCCAGATCGCGGGAGAAATTCGCCCAATCCACGATGCAGCGGCGGTAGGGGGTGAAGCCTTCCGCCTCGGCCACCACGCGAAACCGCGAGATGCCCGACAGGGTGATCATGTAGCGCCCGTCTTCGGTTTCGGAAAACCCGGTCAGACGGCCCGCGCAGCCGATGGCCTGCAGGCGCTTTTCCGACCCGCCCGCACTTTGCGCCATTGGCACCTCGCGCGGCTGGATCATGCCGATCAGGCGACTTTGGGTTTTCATGCAGTCTTCGATCATCTGAAGATAGCGGGGTTCAAAGATATGCAGCGGCAACCGCGCACGCGGCAAAAGCAGCGCGCCCGGCAGCGGAAACACAGGGATCGTCTCGGGTAGGTCGATGGGTTTCATCATATGCCTTTAGCTAGGCCGGGTGGCGACACTTGCAATCACCCGGTCAGGCGAAAATCATCGACGACAGACGGCGGCGGCCCTTAAGCACAACCGGGTCCTGCGGTTTGAGCGCATCAAAGATGATCATCAGTTGCGCGCGGGCAGCCCCGTCATTCCATTCACGATCCCGGCGGAACAGTTCCAGCAGCGCGTCCACCGCCTCATCCGCCTTGCCCGCGGCATTGAGCGCCACAGCCAGATCGAACCGCGCCTGATGATCGCCCGGGTTTGCATCAACGGCGGCGCGCAATTCGGCCTCGGGTCCGGCATTCGCGGCTTGGCGCGCGAGTTCAAGCTGCGCGCGGGCGGCGTCAATTTCCTTGGCCCCTGCCATGGCTGTGGGAACGCCATCCAACAGAGCCTGCGCCTGGTCAAGATCGGGGAGTGCCACGTAAGACCGAACCATTCCGCCGTAAGCCACGGCACTGGCGGGGTCTTCCTCCAGAATGGCGGCAAATGTTTCGGCGGCATCCTGTGCTGCACCCTCAGTCAGCATCGCCTCGGCGGCCTCGATCGCGGCACCCAGACCGTCATCGCCAGCCAAAGCGGCAACGCGGTCAACAAACGCTTTCACTTCGGATGCAGGTACGGCCCCCTGAAACCCGTCAACCGGCTGGCCCTGAAAGAACGCATAAACCGTGGGGATCGACTGGATGCGCAACTGCCCGGCAATGGCCTGCGCCTGATCGACGTTGACCTTGGCCATGCGGACCTTGCCGCCTGCCGCCGTGACAGCCGCCTCAAGTTGCGGTCCAAGCGTCTTGCAGGGGCCACACCAAGGCGCCCAGAAATCGACGATCACCGGAATCTCGCGGCTGGCCTCGATCACCTCGGCCATGAAATCAGCCTCGGCTACGTCGCGGATCAGATCGCCTTTGTCTGCCGGTGCCGCCTGCGGTGTGGTTCCCAGATTGAACATGCTGTCCCCCGTGTCACAAATGTCCGCCTCTATATGCGCACCGCAGCGGCAAAGGCCAAGGGGCAATCAATCCAGATCAAAGGTCGCAAAGACCGGCGCGTGATCGGACGGCTGTTCCCACCCGCGCACGGGGCGCAGGATGCGGCTGGAATGGGCGGCATTGGCAATATCGGGCGTCGCCCAGATGTGATCCAGCCTGCGGCCCTTGTCGGCGCTGTCCCATTCGGGCGAACGGTAGGACCACCACGAGTAAAGCGGGCCCCGCGGAATGTCCTTGCGGGTGATGTCGACCCATTTGCCCGCGTCCATCACTGCGTTGAAATGGTCAACCTCGATAGGCGTGTGGCTTACGATCTTCAGCAGCGCCTTGTGGTTCCAGACGTCATCCTCACGCGGGGCGATGTTCAGATCACCCACCAGAATGGCGCGATCCGGCGCATCCCAATGGAAATGGTCACGAAGGCCGGTCAGATAGTCCAGCTTCTGGCCGAATTTTTCATTCACCGTGCGGTCCGGGATGTCACCCCCCGCAGGCACATAGCAATTGTGGATGGTGACGCCGTTTTCCAGCCGCGCGGCGACGTGCCGCGCGTGGCCAAGTTCTGCGAAATCCTTGTCGCCCGCATCCATGATCGGGCGTTTGGACAGGATTGCGACCCCATTATAGCCCTTCTGCCCGCGCGCCACGATATAGCGATAGCCCGCCGCCTGAAACTGAGCCAGCGGGATCAATTCGACCGGGCTCTTACACTCCTGCAGGCACAGGATATCGGGCAATTCCTCGGTCATCAGGCGCAAGACCAGATTTTCGCGCAGACGGACCGAGTTGATGTTCCAGGTGGCAAGGGTAAAGGGCATGACGACACTCCTGTAGGCACGCCCTTTGCATCACGAAACGGCGGCGCGGTCCATGCGATATGCTGAAACGCAAAACGCGCCCGGATTTGCGGGGCGCGTTTCAGACCGAGTTCCGGGTGATCAGTTGATGGTGTAGGACGCGCCGTCGCACAGGTTCGCCTTGTCCTGCAGAACGTCGCCGTCACCGAACACCATCTTCAGATCATAGTCACAGCCCGACGCATTCGCGATGTTGACGTTGCCGTTGTTGCCGCTGGGCATGGTCGCACCGCCAAGGATGTTTTCTTCCCAAGTGCCCGAGTTCGCGGGCGAGGCATAAAGCTCGGTCAGATCAACGCCCGAGTTGTTCACGATTGTGAAGGCCAGATCATCCGCTGCGGCGGGCACGGCAAAAGCCAGCGTCAGTGCGGCCACGGCAGCATAGGGGGCAAAGCGGATCATCATATCGGTCCTTTCCTCGGGCAGCGGCCCGACGTGGCGCGATCTGCGCCGGTTCTACATATGTGCACGGTCGCAAGAATATTCCAGCCCCCGCGCCGTTACGTCACAAATTTCGGAAATCCAGCCCCCGGACAAAGAAGTGCCGGGCAAGCAGGCCCGGCGAGTCCAACAGGGAGGTAGCGGTAACTTAACCTGAAGTTGCGCAGATTACGAGTATGGGAAACAATACCCATGCAACCACCTGAGTCCTGCGACATCTGCGCCACAGGTAAAAAAAGGCCGGGCACGAGGCCCGGCCAGGTCCAACAGGGAGGATGTCGTGTCATAACCCCGGCACGACAAGGGGAACCTTCGGCAGCACGCGTTCTGCCTGAGACCGGTATAGGTGCCGAAACGGGCAACAATAAGGTCTTCAGGCGACCAATCTGTAGCCGCCCGATTCCGTCACCAGAAGCCGCGCATTCGACGGATCAGGCTCGATCTTCTGGCGGAGGCGGTAGATATGCGTCTCAAGCGTGTGGGTCGTGACACCGGCGTTATAGCCCCAGACTTCATGCAACAGCACATCGCGCGCCACCACCCCTTGCGATGAGCGATAGAGATACTTCAAGATGTTGGTTTCTTTCTCGGTCAGGCGGATCTTCTTGTCCTTGGCGTCCAGCAGCATCTTTTGTGCGGGTTTGAAGGTATAGGGCCCAAGCTGGAAGATCGCGTCTTCCGACTGTTCGTGCTGGCGCAATTGTGCCCGAATCCGGGCCAACAGGACCGGAAACTTGAACGGTTTGGTCACATAGTCATTCGCCCCCGAATCGAGGCCCAGAATCGTGTCAGCATCGGAGTCGTGCCCGGTCAGCATCATCACCGGGCATTTGACACCCTGTTTGCGCATCCGGCGGCACAATTCGCGGCCATCCGTATCGGGCAGGCCGACATCCAGAATGACCAGATCGTAAAGCCCGGCTTTCGCTTTTTCCATGCCTTCGGCGCCTGTCGCGGCTTCGAAAACATCGAAATCTTCGGTCATGACCAGTTGTTCGCTCAGCGCTTCGCGCAGGTCGTCATCATCATCGACGAGAAGGATTTTGCGGAGGGATGCCATGTGTTTGCTCCTTTTGCCTGTTTTGCAGATGCGCCCGCAACACGGGTCCGGCAAGAATTGAAACAGTTTTCTCACGCGGACGTGTCGGCTGCGGGGGGTATGTTTCAATTTCCTGCGTACCGGATTATGGATTGGCCGGTAAGGAGTGCCCATGACCCTGTCGCCCGGACCACTTGAACGTCTGTCCCGCGCGCGGGCCGATCTGCGCATGGGCGTGCCGGTCGTGATTGCGGGGGCCGAGGCCGCACTTGTGGTCGCGGTTGAGGCGCTGACGGCGGCGCGGTTGGCCGATCTGCGCGCGGTGGGCCGGGTTGAGCTTGCGATCACCGCGCGGCGGGCGGGCACGCTGAAAGCCCGCGCCTATGATGGCGATCTGGCGCGCATCGTGGTGCCGGACAGCGCAGGGTTGGACTGGCTGGCCGCAATGGCCGACCCCGCCGACGATCTGCGCGTGCCGATGAAAGGCCCGTTCGACCATGTGCGCGACGGGGCGGCGGACCTGCATCGCGCGGGCATTGCGCTGGCGAAATCGGCGCATCTGTTGCCTGCCGTCGTGGTGGTGCAGGTTTCGGATGGCCACGCGCTTGCCGCCACGCAGAACCTGACGCTGCTGTCCTTGGCTGACGTTGGTGCGGAACTTGCCCGCGCCTCCCCCCTGCACCCCGTCGCCGCCGCCCGCGTGCCCTTGATGGCGTCGCAGGCTGGGCGCGTGCAGATTTTCCGCCCGGAAGATGGCGGCGAAGATCACTACGCCATCGAGATTGGCCGCCCCGACCGCAGCGCCCCGGTTCTGGCGCGGCTCCATTCGGCCTGTTTTACCGGCGACGTTCTGGGCAGCCTGAAATGCGATTGCGGCCCGCAACTGCGCGCGGCACTGGCGCAGATGGGGGCGGAAGGCGCGGGGGTTTTGCTCTATCTCAATCAGGAAGGGCGCGGGATCGGCCTTGCCAACAAGATGCGCGCCTATGCCCTGCAGGATCAGGGGTTTGACACGGTGGAGGCGAACCACCGCCTTGGGTTCGAGGATGACGAGCGTGATTTCAGGCTGGGTGCGGCGATCCTGCGGCAGATGGGGTTCTCGGCAGTGCGGCTGATGACGAACAACCCGTTGAAGCTGGCGATGATGCAGGCGCAGGGGATCATGGTCGCGGAACGCGTGCCGCTGGTGGCGGGCCGCACGGCGCAGAACGAAGGCTACCTTGCGACCAAGGCCGCGAAATCCGGGCATCTGCTGTGAAATCCACTGATGTCGTCGTCACGAAATGGGGCGCGCGGTTCATGGGGCGACGCTTTGCCTGTGCCGTAGGGCGCGGCGGGATTGTGCCTGCCCGCACCAAACACGAAGGCGACGGGGCCACGCCCGCCGGCACACACCGCCTTGTCGGCATGCTTTACCGCCCCGACCGGCTGACCGCCCCCGCTGATTGGGCCTTGCCGATCCGCCCGGTTGACCTCTGGTCCGATGACAGCACCGACCCCGATTACAACCTGCTGGTCCGCACCCCGCATGCCTTCCGTGTTGAGCGGCTGACCCGCGCCGACCCCATGTATGACCTGATCCTGATCACCGACTGGAACTGGCCCCATGCCGAACCGGAGCGCGGCTCGGCGATCTTCCTGCACATCTGGCGCAGGCCGCGCAAGGCTACGGCGGGCTGTGTGGCTTTTGCGCGGCGTGACCTTTTGTGGATCGCCCCCCGCATCCGCCACAATACGCGCCTGATCATCCGCGACTGACCCCTTTCCAAACCGCTTTGGCCTGATACTCTGCACCGCACGGAGGATCACATGGCCCGCAAACCCGCCCCCCATATGGACGAGATTTTCGCCCTGCGCCTTGCCCGCTCGGCCCCCGATCTGTGGCCGATGCTGGATGCGCTTTATGGCACACGCGCGGATTATCCGGCTTTTCGGGAAAAGCTTCTGGTGGCGCTGCAAGCGGGATGGACAGCCCGTCCCGATGATCTGCGCCGCCTTGATCTGGCCCGTGATCTGGAACCGGACTGGTTCCAGCGCCCCGACCGTGCGGGCTATGTCTTTTATATCGACCGCTTTGCCGAAAACCTGCGCGGTATTCTGGATAGGCTCGATTATCTGCAGGATCTTGGTATCACCTACGTTCACCTGATGCCCTGCCTGATGCCCCGCCCCGGTGACAGTGACGGCGGCTATTCGGTGATGGATTACCGCCAGATCAACCCCGCCTACGGCACGATGCAGGATTTCGAGGATGTTGCCCGCGCTCTTCGTGACCGGGGGATCAGCCTGTGCGTCGATCTGGTGCTGAACCACACCGCCAAGGAACATGCGTGGGCCAAGGCGGCAGCGAAGGGCAAAGCGCCCTATAGCGACTACTACCTGATGTATGACGATGACGCCCTGCCCCGCGCCTATGAGGCAACGCTGGTCGAGGTGTTCCCCGACAACGCGCCGGGCAGTTTCACGCATTACCCCAAGATCGGGAAATGGGTCTGGACCACCTTCAACGAACACCAATGGGATCTGAACTGGGCCAATCCGGCAGTGTTTCTGGAAATTGTCGAAGTCATGCTGTTCCTTGCCAACAAGGGCGTTGACGTGCTGCGGCTGGATGCGGTGGCGTTCTTGTGGAAGCGGATCGGTACGCGCTGTCAGTCCGAACCCGAAGTTCACATGATATTGCAGGCCCTGCGCGCCTGTTCGCGCATCGCCTCGGCCGCCGTGCTGCATCTGGAAGAAGCCATCGTCGCCCCCGCCGAAATGCTGCCCTATCTGGGGCGCGGCAAGCATGATGGGCGCGAGGGGAACCTTGCCTATCACAACAGCCTGATGGTGCAGTTCTGGGGCGCTCTCGCCACGCGCGACACGGTGCTGATGACCCATGTTTTGCGCAGCCATTTCCCGGCCACGCTGACCAACGCGGCCTATGCGACCTATCTGCGCTGCCATGATGATATCGGCTGGGCGATCACGGATGAGGATGCGGCAGCACTGGGGTTTTCCGGCCCCGCGCACCGTGCCTATCTGTCAGATTTCTACGAGGGCGATTTTCCCGGCTCTTTCGCCAAAGGCGCGCTGTTTCAGGTGAATGAGGCAACGGGCGACAAACGAATTTCCGGCAGCCTTGCCTCGCTCGCGGGGTTGGAGCGGGCGATGGATCAGGGGGCGGAGGCGGTGGACACTGCGATTCACCGGATTTTGATGGGCCATGCGCTGATTGCGGGCTTCGGGGGGATACCGCTGATCTATATGGGCGATGAGCTGGCGCTGCTGAACGATTATGGCTACCGCGATGTGGCCGGGCACGCGCATGACAGCCGCTGGGTTCATCGCCCGATGATGGATTGGGCGGCAGCGGCAGTGCGTGCGACGGCTGAAGCTCCATCAGCGCGGGTGTTTCGGGGGGTGCGCGATATCCTGACCCGACGCAGGGCAACGGCAGCGCTGCATGCGGCGTTCCCGACCGAGGTGCTGACTGCGCCCGCGCCGGGGGTCTTTGCGATGGTGCGGCGCGCGCCGGGCGGTGCACTGCTTGGGCTTTACAACTTTGGCGACCAGTGGGCAGGCGTGCCGGAACACTGGGTGCGGGCGCAGGGGATCGAGCAGATGTATGATGCGCTTTGGGATGGCCCGGTGCATTTCACGGATGGCAGTTTTGCGCTGGCTCCGCAGGGGCGGCACTGGCTGACCTGACCGCTTGTCTTTCCCTGACGGTCAATCCGCGCTTGATGTAGCGCGGACGCCTGAAAGGGCGGACAAGCGCCGGGGCACTTCCACGTCAGGCGTAGGTGCGCGCGCCGAAAATCGCCGACCCGACGCGGATATGCGTAGCCCCGGCGGCAATTGCGGCCTCAAAATCGCTGCTCATGCCCATGGACAACCCGCGCAGATCGTTGCGGGTGGCCATTTCAGCCAGGGCGGCAAAATGCGGCGTGCTGTCTTCGCCTTCGGGGGGAATGCACATCAAGCCCGACAGGGGCAAATCCATCGCGCGACAGCGGGCGATGAAGGCGTCGGCCTCGTCCGGCAAAACACCCGCCTTTTGCGGCTCGGCGCCGGTATTGACCTGCACGAACAGTTCGGGACAGGCACCCCGTTCCTGCACCAGCCGCGCCAGACGGTCAGCCAGCGACACGCGGTCAACGGTGTGGATCGCATCGAACAGATCGAGCGCCGCCTTGGCCTTGTTGCTTTGCAAAGGCCCGATCATATGCACCGACACGTCGCTGAACCGCGCCCGCAGATCGGGCCATTTCGCGGCGGCTTCCTGCACATAATTCTCGCCATATATCCTGTGCCCGGCGTCAAGCACGGCCACCACACGATCCAACGGTTGCACTTTTGACACGGCGATCAGCGTCACAGAGCCCGGCGCGCGGCCTGCGACGGATTCGGCTTTGGCGATGCGGTCAAGAATGGCGGTCAGAGACATCGGGCCCTCGGGAATTGTGATCGGAAACTCCGCCCTGTCTGCACCCCGCGCGCCAAAAAGAAAAGAGCGGGCAAATGCCCGCTCTTTCCGTCCGGTCTGATCGTTGGATCAGAACGAGAAGTTCACGCCGAGGTCGGCATAGGTGTCGTCGTTGAAGCCGCGCTGGATCGTGCCCGAAACGGTCGCTCCACCGATGTCGTAGTCGATACCCAGACCACCAGCAATGTCGTCCTGGTTGGTATTCAGATCGTTGGTGCCGATAAAGCCACCGAACGTAACCGCGCCAGTGGTGTAACGGCCATAGGCAGTTACGGTCACGCCGCCGTCAGTATCGTCACCGCCGTTGACCTGGAGGCCAGCCGTCAGAGCGTCGTTGAACTTGTACTCGCCACCCAGGAAATAGATGTCGTTGCCGTCGACGAAATTGCCGCTGGCTGTGTAAGCAGCCGAAACAAGCAAGTCACCGAAGGTGTAGTCGGCCGAAACGCTGATTTCTTCATCAACGGTGCCAGCAACGTTGTCGAACGAAACGTTCTGGTCCGGGGTCACAACCGACAGACGGGCGTTGAACACATCAGCCGAGTACGCGACATAGACGCCAACGCGGTCAGCTTGAGCCGCGCTGAACGGGCCGCTGCTGAACGACTGGTAGCTCTGGAAGGCGTAACCAGCTTTGGTCGAACCGATGAAACCGAATTCCGAAGCATACACCAGGGCGGCAGCGTCGTAAGCGGTTTCGGTGTTGCCGATTTCAACCGTGAAGCCGTTGTATTTGGCATACAGCTTGGCTGCGCTCAGTTCTGCACCGGCTTCAGCAACGTCAGAATCGCCGTTGTCGTACTGCAGGCGAATACGGCCACCGAACGTGATGCCCGAATCAGTTTCCTTGCTGGCGTCGATGTTGACGCGCAGACGGTAGGACAACTGCGTCGCGTCGACGCTGCCGACTTTGCCATAAACGAGACCCATACGGCCGCTGCCCGACAAAGTGACGTCTGCCGCTGCTACACCAGCGGTCGCAACGATCATTGTCGTGGCGAGAAGAATCTTTTTCATCGTGTTCCCTCATTATCTAGGGTGGGGCCCAACTTGGGTGAATCCAAATTGGGTATGCCGTGGTTTCGCCCCAAAGCGGCCTGATTGCAATCAAGACCCACAGCAAATCGGGATTCCCGCCGGGGATGGTGCAGCAAAGCCACAGTGCTTTTCGAGGCAACGCCCCCGTCAACGCAGCCTGAGGCGATTCGTGCCCTTGAACCGCGCCAGATCGCCAGGGGCCGAAAGCCCTTGTTCGGTGGAAACGGGTCAGTTAGACATCTGAAACGTGTTCAAAGGGGCCTGCATGAACCTGCATCGTATAGCGCAAACCGTCGTTGCCGGCTGTATTGTGGCAACGCTGTCCGCCTGTGGCGGGATTTCCAGCGGGGATTCGGGGCTGTTTGGTCGCCGTGCAAAAGCTCAGCCCACCGCCGAAGCACCACTGACTCGCACCACCCTGCAACGCCGAGCCGAACGGGAACGCCTGTCAATCGACCGCCAGAACGGGCGTAAATCGACGTTGGTGGACCTGTTTACCAACAGCGAGCCGCCCAGCACGACGATCCGGGTCAACAAATACCTGTGGAATGCGTCGCTTGATATTCTGAACTTCCTGCCCATCGAATCGGTTGATCCGTTCACTGGGGTGATCGTCACGGGATATGGCACGCCACCGGGTGGCGGGCAGTCATACCGGGCGACGATTTTCGTTCAGGACCCGGCGCTTGACGCACGCTCGCTGAAAGTGGCGCTGATCGGGCGCAGCGGCGGTGCGGTGGCACCTGAAACCGCGCGTGCGGTGGAAGATGCGATTCTGACCCGCGCGCGCCAGTTGCGGATTGCGGAAAGCAAGCTCTGACCCCTCGCGGTGCGCCGCCCTTGCAGGAGGCACCCGATTGCGGCTGGAAAACCGGACATTTGATGATCTGAAAATCGGCGATGCCGCCGAATTGCGGCGGCTGATCACGGCGGACGATCTGTATGTGTTTGCAGTGGCGTCGGGCAATTTCAACCCGATGCACCTGCCGGGGATGGACGGCGACGGCGACGGCGTGCCCGACAATGTGGCGCCCGGAATGTTCGTGGCGTCGCTGATTTCGGCAGTTCTGGGCACGTTGTTACCAGGCCCCGGCACGCTGTACCTAAGCCAGAGCCTTGCGTTTGCAGCCCGCGCCCATGCGGGCGAGGAACTGGTGGCACGGGTGCGGGTCATCGCCAAGGATGCCGCGCGCCGGATCACGTTGGCAACCGAGGTGCGCAGGCTGGCCGATGACACCCTGATCGTGCAGGGCAATGCCGAAGTAACAGCCCCGCCGCGCAAGTTCGTGGCCGAGGATATTGAGGTTCCGGGCCTGATCGTGCAGCGCCACCGTCATTTCGAGGCGCTGCTGGATCGTGCCCGCCCGCTGCCCGCCCTGCCCACCGCAGTGGTCTGCCCGGAAGAGGCGAATGCGCTGTCGGGCGCGCTTCTGGCGCTGCATGAAGGCATCATAACGCCGGTTTTGGTGGGTGATCCGGCGCGGATTGCAGCGGCTGCGGCGGGAATCGGTGCAGATATATCGCAGGTGCGCGTCGTTTCTGCCACAACGGCGGCCGAGGCCGCGCAAACGGCCTGTGCTCTGGTCCACTCAGGTGACGTTGCGGCAGTGATGAAGGGCCATCTGCACACCGACGAACTGCTGCGCCCGATGCTGGAGCGGGACGGCGGTTTGCGCGTGGGCCGCCGTCTGACCCATGTGTTCGTGATGGATGTGCCGGGCATGGCCGGTCTGGTCATGGTCACCGACGCTGCCGTGAACATCGCCCCCGATCTGCCGACCAAGGTTGATATCGTGCAAAACGCCATAGACCTTGCGATTTCGCTGGGGATGGAGCCTCGGGTGGGCGTGCTTTCGGCAGTTGAAACGGTGAACCCGGCGATTCAGTCTTCAATCGACGCGGCTTTGCTGTCGAAAATGGCCGAGCGTGGCCAGATCACCGGCGGGCTGGTCGATGGGCCTTTGGCGATGGACAATGCCGTTGATCTGGCTGCGGCGCGGACCAAGGGGCTGCGGTCAGGCGTTGCGGGGCAGGCCAATATCCTTGTGGTGCCGGGAATTGATGCGGGCAACATGCTGGCCAAGCAGCTGACCTTTATCAGCCATGCCGAAAGTGCGGGCGTTGTGATGGGGGCGAAAGTGCCAGTCATCCTGAACTCGCGCGCCGACAGCGCGATGTCACGGCTGGCGTCCTGTGCGGTGGCAGCCCTGCATCACGCACGGACCCGCGCGCCCTGACACCCGCTCTGGACCTTTTCGCCGGGTTCGGTGTAACTCCGCTGATGTTCTTGCAATAAGGTCAGCCATGAGCCGCTACGATCCCGCCACAACCGAAGCGAAATGGCAGACCGCCTGGGACAAAGAGGGCGTGTTCACCGCCCGCCATGATCCCGCAAAGCCCAAGTATTATGTGCTGGAGATGTTCCCCTATCCATCCGGGCGCATCCACATGGGGCATGTGCGCAACTATACGATGGGCGATGTGGTGGCCCGGCAAAAGGCGGCCTCGGGTTTTTCGGTGCTGCATCCGATGGGGTGGGATGCGTTCGGCATGCCGGCTGAAAACGCGGCGATGGAACGCGGCGGCCATCCCAAAGACTGGACCTATGGCAACATCGCCGACATGCGCGCACAGATGAAGCCCCTGGGGTTGAGCATCGACTGGAGCCGCGAGTTTGCGACCTGCGACCCCGAGTATTACGGCCAACAGCAGGCGATGTTCATCGACATGCTGAATGCGGGCCTTGTCTACCGCAAATCGGCGATGGTGAACTGGGACCCGGTCGATATGACCGTGCTGGCCAATGAACAGGTGATCGACGGCAAGGGCTGGCGGTCGAACGCGCCCGTTGAACGGCGCGAATTGACGCAGTGGTTCTTCAAGATCACCGATTACGCGGATGAATTGCTTTCGGCCTTGGACGGTCTGAAAGACTGGCCCGAAAAAGTGCGGCTGATGCAGGCCAACTGGATTGGCAAATCACGCGGGCTTGAAGTGCCGTTCCAGCGCACCGACGGGGCCGCGCCGATTGTCTGCTACACCACCCGCCCTGATACGATGCGTGGTGCCAGCTTCATTGCCATCTCGCCCGACCATCCGATTGCAAAGGCGCTGGAGGCCGACCGGCCCGATCTTGCGGCCTTCCTTGCCGAATGTCGCCGCATGGATACGACCGAGGCCGCGATGGAAAAGGCCGAAAAGCTGGGCATAGACACGGGCCTTGCCGTGCGCCATCCGGTGTTCAAGGGGCAGACGCTGCCGGTCTGGATCGGCAACTTTGTCCTGATGGATTATGGCACGGGTGCCGTGTTCGGCTGCCCCGCGCATGACCAGCGCGATCTGGATTTCGCCCGCAAGTATGGCTTGCCGGTGATTGATGCGTTCCACATGCCGGGGAATGATACGCCGGTTTCGAATGAGGCGCTGGTGCCTCTGAAATCCGAACCGGTTCAGTATATCGATCATTTCGCAGGGCTTGGCTTGACCACCGGTCAGGACGGCATTGAAAAAACCATCGACTGGTTTGCGGCGCAGGGCCTTGGCACCGCGCAGACCCGCTTTCGCCTGCGCGACTGGGGCATCAGCCGCCAGCGCTATTGGGGCTGCCCGATTCCGGTTGTGCATTGCGATGCCTGCGGTGTGGTGCCGGAAAGCAAGGCGAACCTGCCCGTTCGTCTGCCCGATGATGTGACCTTTGATATTCCGGGCAACCCGCTGGACCGCCACCCGACATGGCGCGATTGCACTTGTCCGAAATGCGGTGCAGCGGCCCGGCGCGAAACCGACACGATGGATACGTTCGTCGATTCAAGCTGGTATTACGCGCGCTTTACCGCGCCCCACGCCACCACGCCCACCGATCTGGCCGAGGCCGAGTATTGGATGAACGTCGATCAATATATCGGCGGAGTCGAACACGCGATCCTGCACCTTTTGTATTCCCGCTTCTTTGCCCGCGCGATGCAGAAGACCGGGCATCTGCCCGCCAAAGCGAGTGAGCCGTTCAACGCGCTGTTCACGCAAGGCATGGTCACGCATGAGATTTACCAATCGCGCGACAAGGCCGGGCGGCCGGTCTATCACCTGCCCGAGGATGTGCTGCGCTTCAACCTGATGAACGAACCGGTGGCGTTCCTGCGCACCGATCACGCAACCGATCTGGCCGAGATGACGGAAGACCAGCTTGCCGCCCTGCGGCTGGAAGCAGCCAGCACGCCGATTGAAATCATCCCCTCGGCCAAGATGTCGAAATCCAAAAAGAACGTCGTCGACCCGATGAACATCATCGCGGCGTATGGGGCCGATACCGCGCGCTGGTTCGTGATGTCGGACAGCCCGCCCGAACGCGATGTGGAATGGACATCCTCAGGGGCCGAGGCTGCGGCCAAGCATCTTGCGCGCGTCTGGCGCATCGCTGACGAGATCAGCCGCGATGCCACCCCCGCCAACCTCGGCGACACCGAACTTCAGCGCGCGACCGCCCGCACGATTGCGGATGTGACGCAAGGGATCGAGGGCTTTGCCTTCAACAAATCGGTGGCTGCCCTTTACGCCCTGACCAACACCCTGTCGAAATCCACCGCCGGGGCAGTTGCCAAGCGCGCCGCGATGAAAACGATGGCGCAGCTTTTGCAACCGATGGTGCCGCATCTGGCCGAGGAAATCTGGGCGATGCTGGACGGCGTCGGTCTGGTGTCGCAGGCGGCATGGCCGGTGGCTGACCCCGCCCTTCTGGTCGATGATACCGTGACCCTGCCCATTCAGATCAACGGCAAGCGGCGGGCGGAAATCAGCGTGCCCAAAGATATGCCCGCAGCGCAGGTTGAAAAACTGGTGCTGGCGGATGAAGATGTGATCAGGTTTCTGGCCGGTCAGCCGGTCAGGAAACTGATCGTGGTTCCGGGTCGTATCGTCAATGTCGTCATATAGCCGCCGCACCATTCTTGCCCTGATCGCAGCCCCGTTGGCAGGCTGCGGGTTCACGCCCGTCTATGCCCCCGGTGGTGCTGCAGCAGCGTTACAAGGCGCGGTGCGGGTAGCCGATCCCGACACCAAGAACGGCTTTGATTTTGTGGAACGGATGGAGGAACGGCTGGGCCGCCCCGAAGCGCCACGGTATCGGCTGGCCTATACGATCACCACCACTCCCATCGGCGTCGGCATCACGCCCGACAACGCGATCACGCGGTATAATCTGACAGGCTCGGTCGACTGGACGCTTGCGGATAACGACGGCAACACCGTGACCAAAGGCACCGAGCAGAACTTCACCTCATACTCCGCCACCGGCAGCACCGTCGCAGGCCTTGCCGCCGAAGAAGATGCGGCGTTCCGGCTGATGCGGATTCTGGCGGATCAGATCGTGACGCGGCTTCTGGCCACAGCGCCGCAGTGGGCCGCATGAAACCGGGGGCCACATGAAACTTTCGGGGTCGGAAGCCAGCCGCTATTTCGCCAAACCTGACCCAAAGCGCACGGGCCTTTTGATATTCGGGGCCGATCCGATGCGCGTGGCATTGCGGCGGCAAGAGGTGATCCTTGCCCTTATCGGGGCCGAGGGTGAGGGCGAGATGCGCCTGACCCGGATGCAGGGCGCCGATCTGCGCAAGGACGGCACTTTGTTGAACGACGCGATCAAGGCGCAGGGCTTTTTCCCCGGCCCCCGCGTGGCATTTCTGGAGGATGCGACCGATACGCTGGCCCCGGCAATTGCCATGGCGCTAAAGGATTGGCGGCCCGGCGATGCGACAATTGTCGTGACAGCGGGCGGGCTTACGGGAAAATCCGCGCTCAAAAAGCTGTTCGATGATCATGGCAGCGCCGTGTGCATCGGCCTTTACGACGACCCGCCCAGCCGCGAGGAAATTGAGGCCACACTGCTGGCCGCTGGCCTGACGCAGATCGACCGCGCGGCATCAACCGATCTGCACACCCTTGCCCGCAGCCTTGACCCCGGCGATTTCCGCCAGACGGTGGAAAAGATCGCGCTTTATAAGTGGAACGACCCCACCCCCCTGATGCCTGCTGAGGTCGCAGCCCTTGCCCCCGCCACAATCGAGGCGGAAGTCGATGATGTGCTGCACGCAGTGGCCGAAGGCCGCAGCCGCGAGGTTGGCCCGCTGATGCGCAGGCTGGAAGGGCAAGGGGTGAACCCCGTCACGCTGTGCATCGGCGCTTTGCGCCATTTCCGCACGCTGCATTTTGCGGCCTGCGATCCCGGCGGGGCGGCATCGGGCATGGCCCGGATGCGCCCGCCCGTCTTTGGCCCCCGGCGCGACAAACTGCTGTCACAGGTGCAGAACTGGGGGCTATCGCGGCTGGAAGAGGCGTTGGCGCTGCTGATTGAAACCGATCTCACGCTGCGATCAAGTTCCAAAGCACCGGCGATGGCAGTGATGGAGCGCAGCCTGATCCGCCTTGCGATGATGCGCAGATGAGCGTGTCATTCAGCTTTGGCGATTCGCCTGCGATGGCTGACGCTCTGCTGGCGCTGGTTCTGGCGGGCCGCAAAACCGCCACCTGCGGCGCGCTGCGCGATTTCCCCGAAGGCAGCCCCGACCGACCACACGTCGGACGGCGCGATACCGTGCTGGACGGCGCAGGCCGCCCCGCCGCGATCATCGAAACGCTGGAAGTCACGATCCGCCGATTTGACGAGATGGACGAAGCCTTCGCCCGCGACGAAGGCGAGGGCCTGCTGACCCTTGCCGACTGGCGCGAAGGTCACCAGACCTACTTTGCCCGCAACGGCGGCTTTGCGCCCGACATGCTGCTTTTGTGTGAACGGTTCCGGCTGGTCGAGGCGCTGCCGCGATAGGTGTGGCTCTATGGCGATGGGTCCGCGCCCCGCTGCCCGGACTGCTCTGACAGAAACTCGGCTCTACAGGGTCGTTTTTGCCTTACGCTTTGCGGCCCTGCCGGGTTAGGACGGGGAACACGAACAGGCGGGCCCCATGCTGCAAACCCTTCATTCTGTCCTGCGCGGTCTTGCCCCCGCAACGGCCCGTCCCGCACCTGCCGAAATGCTGCGGGCTGCACTTGGGGCAGGCATCGGCCTTGCGTTATGCGGAGTTCTGGCGCGGCTGATACCGGCCCCGCATGGGCTGGCGTTGCCCCTGATCATCGCGCCCTTCGGGGCGACGGCCTTTCTGGCCTTTGCCATCCCCAACAGCCCTTTGGCGCAGCCGTGGTCGGCGGTGGTTGGCAATACCGTGTCGGCCCTCGTCGCGATCGCTGTGGTCAAGATTACCCACCAGCCACATCTTGCGGTGGCGTTTGCAGTGGCCCTTGCCATCCTTGCGATGATGCTAAGCCGTGCAATGCACCCGCCCGGTGCCGCGCTGGCGCTTTTGATCGCGCTGAATCCTGATATCGCTGCGGTCGGCTTTGGCTACGCGCTGTCGCCCGTGGCATTGGATACCGCCATTCTGGTGGGATTTGCCGTGGTCTGGAACCGCGCGACGGGTCGCGTCTATCCGTTTCGACAGCCCACCACCAGCCCGCAAGCCACCTCGGACCCTGCCACCGCGCGCCGTCTTGGCATCTCGCCCGAGGCAATGTCAAAAATCCTGCGCGACATGAATCTTGCCGCGAACATCGGCCCAGAAGACCTTGCCCGCCTGATTGGCGCTGCCGAGGCCGAAGCGGCAACCCGGCATCTGGGCGGCATCACTGCCCGTGATGTCATGTCGCGCGATGTCGTGACCCTGCGGCCCGACGCGCCGGTGGTCGAGATGACGGCGTTGTTCCGTGACCATCTGGTCAAGGCATTTCCGGTGGTGTCGGCAACGGGTCTGTGCCTTGGCATCCTGCGCGAACATGCGCTGATCGGCCTCGACCACACCGATCCCCATGTGGCGGCCGATCTGATGGACCCGCCAGGTCCGGTTGCCCCCGATACACCGCTGGCCCGCATGATTTTTTTGATGAACGAAGGCCGCCGCGCCTCGATCCCAGTCCAAGACCCGGATGGCAGGCTGATCGGCATCATCACCCGAAGTGATCTGATCTCCGCACTCGCAAATGCCCTTGCCACCAGCTGAAAGCGCGTCCACCCCGCAATTTCCCTGTTGCGAAACGCCGCCGCGTCTTTACGCTTGACCTCAGGCCGGACCACCGGCAGCCCGCCCGACAGAGGCGGATCATTCAAAGGGAGCTTACCATGACCATCGCAAGACAAATCGGCGCTTCTGCCGCCGCACTGCTGATTGGCGCCGCACCGACCTTTGCCCAGGTCGCCGAATTGGGCACGCCTGAAGGCGCACTCAACATCGTGGCTTGGGCGGGATACATCGAACGGGGCGAAACCGACAAGGCCTTTGACTGGGTCACGAAATTCGAAGAAACCAGCGGCTGCAAGGTCAGCGTGAAAACCGCGAACACCTCGGATGAGATGGTGGCGCTGATGAATGAGGGCGGGTTTGATCTGGTCACCGCCTCGGGCGATGCGTCGCTGCGGCTGATTGCCGGCAAGCGGGTGCAGCCCATCAACACCGATCTGATCCCGTCGTGGTCCAAGGTCGACGACCGCCTGAAAGACGCGCCCTGGCATACGGTCGGCGGCGTGCATTACGGCGTGCCCTACCAGTGGGGCCCGAACGTGCTGATGTATAACACCGACGTCTTCAAGACCCCGCCGACATCGTGGAACGTGGTGTTCGAAGAAATGAACCTGCCAGACGGCAAATCGAACAAGGGCCGCGTGCAGGCCTATGACGGCCCGATCCACATCGCCGACGCTGCCCAGTACCTGATGGCCCACAAGCCCGAACTTGGCATCACCTCGCCTTACGAGCTGAACGAGGATCAGTACAAAGCCGCTCTTGACCTGCTGCGCGTCCAGCGCACGCTGGTCAGCCGCTACTGGCACGACGCCTTCATCCAGATCGACGATTTCAAGAACGAAGGCGTGGTCGCATCCGGCTCATGGCCGTTCCAGGTGAACCTGCTGGAAGGTGAGAAGCTTCCCGTGGCCTCCACCATCCCCGAAGAGGGTGCAACCGGCTGGGCCGACACCACGATGATGCATGTCGATGCAGCACATCCGACCTGCTCCTATCTGTGGATGGAACATTCGCTGTCATCGAACCTGCAATCGGATCTTTCGGTCTGGTTCGGCTCCAACCCGTCCGTGCCCGCCGCCTGCTCCGATGGCAGCGGCCAGCAGACAGGCGAAGGTTGCCATACCAACGGGTTTGACGATTTTGACCGGATCAAGTTCTGGACAACACCCGTCTCGACCTGCGCCCAAGGCGAATGCGTGCCGTATTACCGCTGGGTCAGCGATTATATCGGCGTGATCGGCGGACGCTGATCCGGCACCAGACGAGGGCGGCTAAACCCGCCCTCATCACCCTTTCAAGAATGCAGCCCCGGACCTCGCTCCGCGGCCTGATCCCCAAGGCCACCATGACCTCCGCCGTCACCTTTCACACCGTCACCCGAAATTTCGGCACCGCCACCAAACCCGTGCTGGCGGTCGATGCCGTCGATCTGGCCATTGAGGAAGGCTCGTTCTTCGCCATGCTCGGCCCATCGGGTTCGGGCAAGACCACCTGCCTGCGCCTGATCTCGGGGTTCGAACAACCCGATGCGGGCCATGTCAGCATCCTTGGGCAGGACGTGTCCCGTATTCCCCCCAACCGGCGCAACGTGAACACCGTTTTTCAGGATTACGCACTGTTTCCGCATCTTAACGTGCGTGACAATGTGGCCTACGGGCTGATGGTCAAGGGCGTGGGCCGCGCCCAGCGCCACTCAAAGGCCGACGCGATGCTTGATCTTGTGCATCTGGCCGATTACGGCAACCGCAAACCCGCACAGCTTTCGGGTGGCCAGCGCCAGCGCGTCGCCCTTGCACGCGCGCTTGTGAACGAACCGCGCGTGCTGCTGCTGGATGAACCGCTTGGCGCGCTGGATCTGAAGCTGCGCGAGGCGATGCAGGACGAGCTGAAATCCCTGCAACAGCGCCTTGGGATCACGTTCATCTTCGTAACCCATGATCAGGGCGAAGCGCTCAGCATGGCCGACCGCGTTGCCGTTTTCAACGCCGGAAAAATCGCCCAGATCGGCAGTCCCGAAGATATCTACGCTCGCCCCGCGACCCGCTTTGTCGCCGATTTCGTCGGTTCATCAAACGTCCTGCCGCCAGAAGTGACCCGCGCCCTCGGCGGACCGCACCAATGGGCCTCGTTGCGCCCCGAAGCGCTGCACTGCATCTCGCCCGAAGGCGCCGCCCTGACGGGCACCGTCACCGGCCTGCGCTACCTTGGCGCCTCGGTCCGCGTCTCCATCCGCGCCGGCTCATCGGACCTTGCGGCCCTCATCGCCTCCGGCCAATCCGCGCCCGCCGTGGGCCAGCAGACCGGCCTGACCTTCGCCCCCTCTGCCCTGCATGTGATGACGGATCCATGACCGCACCCGCCCTGCGCTTGCGCTTTCATTTTGACAAAAATATCCTCGCCGAAGGCATCCGCCCCCGCCACCCGCGCGCCGGTCGAAAGACCAAGCGATGATGACGCCCGGCCTTGGCGGCGCAGCCCCGGCCAAGGGCGAGCCTCCCCTTGCCGTAATGCCCGCGCGGGGCGTGGGCGACCGGCTGACCGGCATTTTCTGGCGCAACCCGAAACTTCTGACCGCACTTCTGATCGCGCCGCCGATGATCTGGCTGGGAGTCGTCTATCTTGGCGCGCTGGCAGCCCTGCTGCTTCAAAGCTTCTATTCCATCGACGAATTCTCTGGCCTGATCGTGACCGAACCCACGTTCAAAACCTACGGTGAACTGCTGCGCCCGTCGAATTTTGACATCATCGTGCGCACACTTGTGATGGCGGCGGCGGTCACGCTTGCTTCGGTGGCCCTCGCTTTTCCCATTGCCTACTTCGCGGCCCGCTATGCGCGGGGGCGGTGGAAAGCGGTGTTCTATCTGGGCGTCATGCTGCCCTTGTGGTCGTCGTATCTGGTGAAGGTCTATGCGTGGAAACTGATCCTTGCCAAGGAAGGTATCCTGACCTGGGTCGCCGAGGCGACGCATACCTCCCTTGTTCTGAACGCCGCACTGGCACTGCCGGGGGTCGGGGGCAATTCGCTGTCCACCTCGTATATCGGGACGTTCCTTGTGTTCCTTTATGTCTGGCTGCCCTACATGATTCTGCCGATGCAGGCCGCACTGGAGCGGGTGCCTAATTCAATGATCGAGGCTGCGTCGGACCTTGGCGCATCCCGCGCGCAGACCTTCCGCACGGTGATCGTGCCCTTGGCGCTGCCCGGCATCATTGCGGGGTCGATCTTTACCTTTTCGCTGACGATGGGGGATTACATCATTCCGCAGATCATCGGCACCTCGGCCAATTTCATCGGGATGGCGGTGTATCAGTTTCAGGGCACTGCCGGGAACCTGCCACTGGCGGCGGCTTTTGCGGTGGTGCCGATCGTGATCATGGTGATTTACCTGTCGCTTGCAAAACGGGCGGGGGCGTTCGATGCGCTCTGACACCTCGCCGCTGTCGTTGAAGATCGCGGCCTTTGCGGGGCTGGCCTTCCTGCACCTGCCGATCCTGCTGATCTTTCTGTATGCCTTCACGACCGAGGAAAAGACCTATCAGTTCCCGCCGCCCGGCCTGACCACGCAATGGTTTGCGGTGGCATGGAACCGCGCCGATATCTGGCCGCCGCTTTACCTGTCGCTGCGTGTCGCCACCATCTCGACGGCCCTTGCGCTGATCCTCGGTTCCCTCGTCTCTGCCGCGATGAGCCGGACGCGGTTTTTCGGGCGTGAACAGATCAGCCTTCTGATCATCCTGCCCATCGCGCTGCCCGGTGTGATCACCGGTATGTCGCTGCGCTCGGCCTTTGCGGTTCTGGATATTCCGTTCAGCACCTGGACGATTATTCTGGGCCACGCGACGTTCTGCATCGTCATCGTCTACAACAACGCCGTCGCGCGGATGCGCCGCCTGTCGGGGTCACTGTCGGAAGCGTCGGCCGATCTGGGTGCCAATGCGTTTCAGACGCTACGGTATATCCTGCTGCCGAACCTTGGCTCGGCGCTGCTGGCGGGGGGGATGCTGGCGTTTGCGCTGTCGTTTGACGAGGTCATTGTCACCACCTTTACCGCGGGCCAGCAAAGCACTCTGCCGATCTGGATGCTGACCGAACTTGTGCGGCCACGTCAGCGCCCGGTCACGAATGTGGTGGCGATCGTGGTGTTCTGTGTGACGTTCCTGCCGATTCTTGCCGCCTACTATTTAACGCGCGAAGGGTCGGAAACGGCGGGTGGCGGGAAATGAAAAAGGGCGGGTTTTACCCCGCCCCGATGACCGTTGAACCAAAAGCCGAACGTCAGTAGATCAGCGCGTCATAAACTCCAAACGCCCCGTCCCGCGACGAAAGCTGACGGCTCGCCCCGATGGCGCGGGCATAAGCCTCGACCGCCGAATAGGTGCCGGGGCCGAACGATCCGTCAATACCACTGCGATAGTACCCCTGCGCGGCAAGGCTGCGCTGGATGGCGAGGCGTTCGGACCGACCGTAGGCGTTGAAGGCCACGGCGGCGGGCGTGTTGTAGACGCTGCTCCGGTAGTAGGTCGGGGCCTGACGGTATACGCGGCGCGTCGGTTCTTGGTAATAGGTGCGGGTCGGCGCGGCGTAGCGCGGCTGGGGTGCCACATAATACTGCTGCTGCGGCGCATAGTAGGTCTGCGTTTGCCGGCGGTTCTTTTTCTTGACGTCATTCACGATGGCACCGACCACGACTGCAGCGGCGACGCCTTTCAGAAAATTGCGCTCGTTCTTGCCAAACGCGTGGCTGGGCGTTGCGGTGGCAAGGGCAAGGCTCAGCGCGGTAACGGCGGTGATGGCGAAGGTTTTCACGTTGGGCAGCATGTGCGTAATCCTTTCGGGATGAAGCGGGTTCGTCTGACCCCGAACATGGGTCATGGCGCATCGCTAGGCAAAATCGCGGCGATGTTATGGGATAACAACGCCCCGTTCAGGCGTAGGTTCCGCACGGTTCAGGTACGGGCCGCAGCGGTGCCCGCCCGAAAACCCGTGGCCCAGCAAGCTGTTAGCAGGTAGCCGCCAGTTGGCGCCTCCCAATCCAGCATTTCACCGCACGCGAATGTGTTGGGGATTGCGCGCAGTTGAAGATCCCCGGTCACAGCAGTTTGCATAATTCCACCCGCAACGGAAATGGCCTCATCCATCGGGCGGGGGCCGGTCAGGGGCACATCAAGGGCCTTGATCGCACGCGCAGGATCAAGATTGCGCCCGAACTCCATGACCAATGCGGCGGCAGGGGCAGAAAGCCCGAGTTTGCGCAGCCGGTTCGCCAGCGATTCGCCCTTTCGCATCGCCGCCAGCCTTTTGGCCAGCGCAGGGCCGTCAACATCGGGCATCAGATCAACCTGCAACGTCGCCCCGTCGCGCAAGGCGCGTGAGATGGCGTAGATCCCGCCACCCTCCAGCCCGCGGGCCGAGATCACGAATTCGCCGCGCACCCGTTGATCACCGGCCGTCAGAGCCGCGCCCTTGATGGGCTGGCCGAAATGCCGCGCCATATGGGGCGACCAGTCCACCCCGAACCCCATATTCGCAGGCTGGAACGGTGCAATCTCGACGCCCCGCGCCGCCAGCCACGGCACCCACGCGCCGTCCGACCCCAGCCGCGCCCAGCTTGCCCCGCCCAGCGCCAGAACGGTCGCGGCGGGGCGCAGCAGCCGCGCGCCCTCTGGCGTTTCAAACCGCAGATCATCGCCCGCAAACCCGGCCCAGCGCCAGCGCGTGCGCAGTTGCACGCCCGACGCTGCCAGCCGCGCCAGCCATGCCCGAAGCAGCGGCGACGCTTTCATCGCGCGCGGAAAGACCCGCCCGGTTGATCCTGTGAACACCTCTTGCCCCAAACCCCGGCACCAATCCTGCACATCGTTCGGCCCGAAGTCTGCAAGCATCGGGCTCAGCCAATCGGGCGCATTGTAATGTGCCACGAAAGGCGCGATGCCTTCCGCCTTGGTCACGTTCAGGCCCGATTTTCCCGCCATCAGGAACTTGCGCGCGGGCGTCGCCTTGGCCTCGCACACGACCACGCGCCGCCCCGCCGCCGCCATCACCTCGGCCGCCATCAGACCTGCGGGTCCGGCACCGATCACCAAACCGTCGATGGGTTCGGCATCATCCATTGGGCAGCGCCACATTCGGCAAGACTGGGCCCTTGATATGCACCACGCGCTGCGGGAACGGCATTTCGATTCCGGCCTCCTTCAGTGCGTTCCAGATCGCAAACAGCACCGGGCTTGCGTATTTGTTGCGCCCATCGTCGATGCCCGCAACCCAGTATTCCACCCCGAAATCGACCGAGCTTTCGCCAAACCCCTTCAACTCGCAATCCGGCCCGTCGGGCTTTTGCAGGATGAATTCCAGCTTTGACACGGCCGCGATGATGATCTCGGGCACCAGATTGATGTCGGTGTCATAGCTGACCGAAAACAGCGCCTCATAGCGGTTGGCCGAGCCCTGATCGGAGTAATTCACCACCCGCGTTGTGATGAAATGTTCGTTCGGCACGACGATCCACTTGCCGTCGAACGTCTCCAATATACAGGCCCGCGCCGTCATCTTGACGATGGTGCCCGCTTCGCCGCCGTCGAGTTCGACATAATCCCCCACGGTGGTCTGGCCTTCGACCAGCAGGATAATGCCGGATATGAAGTTCGCCGCGATCTGTTGCAGGCCAAGCCCGATGCCCACGCCCAACGCGCCACCCAGAACAGCGATAGCGGTCAGGTCGATGCCCATGATCGACATCAGCAACAGAAACGCCGCGCCGAAAATCGCAATCTCGGCGGCTTTCACGGCCAGTTCGCGGGTGGCAGGCCGCAGCGCCGGTTGCGCCTTGATGTAACCCGCACTTTGCTGGTTCGACCAGTTGCCCAGCCAAAAGAGCAGACTGCCCGCAATTGCCCCCCGGATCAGCGACAGCACCGAAAAGCGGATGTCGCCCACCGCCACGACCGTATCCTGCAAACGCAGCATCACCGGATCAAGCACGCCCAGCGCATAAAGCGCCATCACGGGGATCAGAACATAGCGACCAAGCAGGTTCAGAAACGCGTCCGTCAGAACCTCGCGCACAAAAACGCGGGCGGCTAGAAACAGGAACACCCGCTTGCCAAAGGCGATCACATCGCCCGCACCAAACATCGACCGCGTGACTTCTTCACCCACGGCGGTAAAGGCATACGCGATCAGCGGCATCAGAATCGGCAGGAACCGTAGGCCGAAACGGCGCGCCGTGGCGAACAAGCCAGAGCGATCCGGCGCGGGGGTGATCAGGCGCGAAAGGCGCGGCAGAAGGCCGCGTGTCACCAGGATCGCCGCCAGATACGCCACGGCCAGCAATGCGAATTGTGACCAGGCGGCGGGGCTTGTCAGCCAAATCAGGGCAAGGTCGCCGGCCTGTTCCAGCCAGCCCATCACCTTGATCACCAGTTCATTGTCCATTGCGCCCCCCGCCAGAGCTCTGGCCCCGCCAAAGCTCTGGCAAAGAACGCGCTATCTGGCAAGGGCGTCAGATCATACGGATCGCATCCTTGCCGACCGACAGCATGTAGCCGCGCCGCGCCACGGTCTTGACCAAAAGTTCGCTGACCATCTGATTGCCCAGCGCATCACGCAGGCGCTTGATCCGGGTCGCCCCCGCCGCCTCGTCACAATCCGCCGAATCGCGCCCGGAAATCACGCCCTCGATCTGCGCGCCGGTCAGCACGTCATCATCCATCCGCGCCTCGGCCAGCACCGACAGGGTTTCAATCGCGGCCTCGGTCAGGGCGAATTCCATATCGTTGATATACACCGCCCGCGCCTCGCGACTGATCAGCAGGGATGCCACCTGAATTCCCGACCGCTGAATCGCGGAGATGCGGCGGTTCAGGGTGACGATGGTCACCAGAAACACCAAAGCCGCCAAAAGCAGTGCAGTGGCAAAGACCAGCAGCACAAAGATCACGACGCGGTAGCTGGACAAGACATCAGAAAACGCCGTGCCCGATTGCGCTAGGATTTCCAGCAGCTTGATCTCGCCGCTGGTGGTCAGTTGGTCATTGTCCATGAAGATGCGTTCGACCCGCGCATTGAATGCGTTGGCGTCGGGCAGGTTCACGAACAAAAAGACAGCGGCCCCCAGCAGGATGAGAACGATTCCCGCAATGCCAAAGGCCACCACACGGTTGCCCGCGCGCAGGCTGTCAGAAGCGGAGGAAGTATTCTCCTGCACTGCCTTTCCTTTCATTCAGACCCTCGGGCCCGAAAGTGCCCACCACGTTCAGAAGTGTCCATCCCGCGCGGGACAGACGCGGGGCCAGCGCTTTTGCGGCGGCCTTTTTGGTGCACTGGCCATCGGCCACTTGTGCGACGCCATAGTGCAGGCGCAGGGGGTTATCCTGTTTCGCCTTGTAGTCCGCATAACATTCGGCCTGCGCGGCACTGCCAAGGGCAACCGCCAGTCCAAGCGCCAGAAGAAGGGGTTTCATGTGACTGCTCCGGTTTCTTGCCAGCATGCCACAACGGGAACGGTCCCGACGGGCGCTGGATTGCAGTTACACTGCGCGCCGCGGGGATGATATTCAATATCAGGCGCGCAAATTAACGCCGCTATCACATGTCAGTGCTCCGATATTGTTTGTCGGGACCAGGGACGCCCATCATTCGTTTATTGCTTGGCCGCATGATGTGTCAGGCGTCCATGCCTGATGAAGGAGTGTCCCTTATGACCCCGATGAACCGAATTGTCGCGATCCTATCCGCCACGGCAACCGCGCTGACCCTGACACTGGCCAGCGCCCTGCCCGCCCATGCAGACCGCGAGGATGCAAACCGCCAGCGCCTTTTGATGCAGGAGCTGGCGCGCCGAAACGCTGAACAGCAACAGTCCCGCGATGACCGCCGACATGACCGCGCCGACGACGGCCATGACCGGCGGCGCGATGATCGCGGCGACGGCCGGCGTGATCGTGACCACCGCGATGGTCGGCGCACCTTGCGCGATCGTGGGCATGGGTGGGATGGCAGGCGCGATCTGCGGCCCGACTATTACGGATCGTCCCCCTATTACCGGCGCGAGCAGTTTGCGGGCATCCGTCTGCCCGCAGATTGCGCGGTGCGCGTGCAGGGACCGAACAATGCCTTCCGGTCGTATGGCGAAACGTGCCTCGCCGAACGTGGCATCCGCCGGGGACTGCCCTTTGCCTGCGCGAAGAATGTTGTCCTTCACGGCCGCCACGATCGGGTTTTCCCGCTCAGCTGCCTGAAATCAGCCGGGTTCTATGAGGGCCCGCCGCGCCACTATTAGCAACGGATTTCGGACGCCTCGCGATCCCCTCCCGGCGCGCCCGGAACGGAAGGGGGCAGAAGACCAGAGCAACTTCTGCCCCCGACCGATGGAAAGGCCGCCCATATCCGGGCGGCTTTTCTTTTCGCGCCGGATGCGGTTTGGTGCCCGCATGACCCGCCCCGCCCCCGATTTCAGCTTTGAAACTGCCGCTGCGGCCACCGGCGCGCGCCGTATCGTCGGTGTGGATGAGGTCGGGCGCGGCCCGATCTGCGGCCCTGTCACCGCCGCCGCCGTCTGGCTTGACCCCGCCCGCATCCCCGAAGGACTGGCCGACAGCAAGGTGCTGACTTTGGCGAAGCGTGAAAGTCTGGCGGCAGCACTTTACGCCTGCGCTGATGTCAGCGTGGCCCACGCGAGCGTCACAGAGATTGAGACGCTTAACATCCTGCGCGCCAGTCACCTTGCGATGACCCGCGCGATTGCGGGGCTTTCGTTTCCCGCCGATTTCGCGCTGATCGACGGCAACATGATTCCGCGCGGCATGCCCTGCGCGGCGCAGGCGGTGGTCAAAGGCGATGCGCGCAGCCTGTCCATCGCCGCCGCGTCGATTGTTGCAAAAGTAGCACGCGACAGACTGATGGTGGATTTGGCGCAACAATACCCCGGCTACGGCTGGGACAGGAACGCGGGCTATCCGACGAAAGAGCACCTTTCCGCCCTGCTAAATCTTGGGGTGACCGCCGTTCATAGACGGGGATTCAAGCCCGTCCACAACATGTTGTATCAAGTTAAATCTCTAACCCCTTGATTCAATAAAGAATTTGACGGCGAATCATCCATGACTCATCTTTGGCCTCAACAAGCGGTGGCAAACACCGGGGACAGAGGCAGTAGATGACGATCAGAACCAAACCGGCGGGCACATCTGTGTTGCCGCTGAACCAGATACTTGAGGGCGACTGTGTGGCGGCGATGAATGCGCTGCCTGCGGGCTCTATCGACCTGATTTTCGCGGACCCCCCCTATAATCTGCAACTGAAGGGCGATCTGCACCGGCCCGACAACAGTCTGGTCGATGCGGTGGATGATCATTGGGATCAGTTCGCCAGCTTTGCCGCCTATGACCGCTTCACGCAGGAATGGCTGGCAGCGGCGAAACGGCTTTTGAAGCCGAATGGCGCGATCTGGGTGATCGGCAGCTATCACAACATCTTCCGCGTCGGTGCCACGCTGCAGGATCAGGGCTTCTGGCTTTTGAACGATGTGATCTGGCGCAAATCGAACCCGATGCCCAACTTTCGCGGCAAGCGCCTGACGAACGCGCATGAAACGCTGATCTGGGCGTCGCGCGATGAAGATGCGAAATACACGTTCAACTATGAGGCGCTGAAGGCCTTGAATGACGGTGTGCAGATGCGATCCGACTGGGTGCTGCCGCTTTGCACGGGTCACGAGCGGCTGAAGGATGCGGCAGGCGACAAGGCGCATCCGACGCAAAAGCCCGAAAGCCTGTTGCACCGGATCATTGTGGCGACCACGAACCCCGGCGATGTGGTGCTGGACCCCTTCTTTGGCACCGGCACCACGGGCGCTGTGGCCAAGATGCTGGGCCGCGATTACATCGGGATCGAGCGCGAGGAAGGCTACCGCAAAGTCGCCGCCGAACGGCTGGCCCGCGTTCGCAAATTCGACGCCTCGGCGCTGGAAATCACCGGATCGAAACGTTCGGAACCCCGCGTGCCCTTCGGGCAGGTGGTCGAACGCGGGATGCTGCGGCCGGGCGAGGAGCTGTTTTCCATCGGCAGCCGGTTCAAGGCCAAGGTCCGCGCCGATGGCACGCTGATCGGCAATGACGTGAAGGGCTCCATCCATCAGGTGGGTGCCGCGCTGGAGGGTGCGCCAAGCTGCAATGGCTGGACCTATTGGCACTTCAAGCGCGACGGAAAGATGGTGTCCATCGACATCCTGCGCCAACAGATCCGCGCCGAGATGGAGGCCGATCAGGCCGGGCGTCCGCACTGACCCCAGATCACAAGTTTGCCGCGTCACGATTCCGCCCGTGACGCCACTGCCCCGCCATGTCCGCATGGCGGGGCCTTTTCAATTCAGCGTCAGTGCCGAGATATCTCCGTCGATCCGGCTTTCGGTATCATCACTGTCGGCACTGACGGCCACGCCCACCAAGGCCCCCGGCGCACCGCCGAATACCCGCGCGTAATCACCCGCAAGATCAACGCTTTCATCATACGCGCCCGTTCCCGAGGGACGAAGGATCAGCGTCTTGCCGCGCGCCCCAAGATAGGGGCTGGCCAGAACCGCACCTCGTTTCGCATTCCCGCCCCAGACGTAAACCAGCACCCGCGCGGCATCTGACCGCAGCAGCTTGGCGATGCCTGCACCTTTCAGGCGTTCAGCCTCGGCCTGCGGCAAGTAAACAAAGTATAGCGACAGGTTGCGGTCATCGCCGCCCTTTTTGGCAAGGTCGGTGGCAGGCACGCCTTCCCGCACACGCCAGCCCCAACGGGCTGAGGTGGCAGACCAATCCGCCGTGGCCAACGGGCGGTAGGTGATCGACACCGCGCCGTCCGAGCCGACCGTCAACTGCTTGCCGTTGAAACCATACTCATTGCCGGAAAAGAGAGAAAACCGCTGCACTTTCCATGCGCCATCAAAAGGAACCGGGCCGGCCAGAAGTGGCGTTGCGGCAAGCGAAAAAGTCACGGCGAGGAATGCTGTTTTCATAGGCCTAAGATAGCCCACCACCCGATCACGCGCCCTTAACGTTTGCGTCAGTGCGCGGCACTGCCCGGAAGCGGGTTCAGCGCCTTGTTATAGGGGTGCCAGTCTTGCACATCGGGATACCACGTCTTGCGCCATTCCTTGACGCGGCGGTTCATCACCCGTTTCCACAGCGGCGGGATCATCGCGATCGTCGTCATGATGGGGTAGCCGTAAGGCAGTTGCGGGGCCTGATCGGCTCCGAAATTCTGCAACAGGGGAAAGCGGCGGTCAGGTTTGTAATGGTGATCGGAATGGCGCTGCAGGTTGATCAGAAGCCAGTTCGACGCCTTGGTTGACTGGTTCCACGAATGGTGCGGCTGGACGTGTTCATACTTGCCATTGCCAAGGTGGCGGCGGGTCAGGCCATAGTGTTCGACGTAATTCACCAGCTCAAGTTGCCAGATCGCGACAGCCGCCTGCCAGATGAAAAGCGCAAGCCCCTGCCAACCGCCCAAGACCAGCGCAAGGAACAGCATCGCCAGTTGCAAAGCGCCATAGCGCCAGAACGGATTGCTGAAATCTGATGCGGGCAGGCCCTTGCGGGCCAGCATCGCCGCTTCGGCCTTCCATGACGACACCGCGCATTGCCGCAAGACACGCGGGAAAAAGCGGTGGAAGCCTTCGTTATAGCGCGCGGTGACCGGATCGCGCGGGGTGCCGATGTAAAGGTGATGCACCCGCAGATGTTCCGACCGAAAGTGCGAGTAAAGCACCGACGCCAGCAGCAGATCGCCCAGCCAGCGTTCCACTTTCGATTTCTGGTGCATCAGTTCGTGGCTGTAAACGATGCCGATGGTGCCGGAAATCACGCCCATACCGAAGAACAGCCCGGCCTTTTCCCAGCCGCCCAGATGGGAGGTGTGGGTGACAAAGAAGATCAGCCCGAACAACAGCACGAACTGCACCGGAAACCAGATCAGCGTGATCAGCCGATACCACCACAGACCGCCGTCCGGGGTGGCGGGGTCGATGTTGTCTTCGTTATGGCCGGTGATCATGTCCAGAATGGTGAACAGAACCCAGGTGCACAGCGGCATCAATAGAACCGTCCAGCCGCCGACCGTGGCGCCCAGAATAGCCACCGGCACCAATGCCAGCGACAGCCAGAAGGGCGCGGCATCGGCAAAGCGGGGGGAGGTTGAGGCGGGCAGGTCGGTCATGGGGTTCTCCGGTTTGCGCGGAATATGCGCTTTATTCGTAAATTTCTCAACTGTGACGAAGGGTTGGGGACGCTGCGTCATAGGCTTTGCGCATCAGGGTGGGCAAATCGGAAGGGCGAAAGTCAGTTTGCGGCAGGAACTGCCCGCGATCCGGGCGACCGGCGGCAACCGGAGCGGCCATCACGTCAAGAATCAGGTGGAAATGGGTAAAGGTGTGGCGCACCTCGCCCACTGCGTGCCAGTCGGCATTCAGCGGGGAGGTGCCGCCCTGCCCGTCCCAATCGCTTCCCGGCCAGCCCAGCATGCCGCCCAGAAGTCCGCGTTCGGGCCGCGTTTCCAAAAGCCATGCACCGTCATTGCGCCGCGCGATCCAGACCGTGCCGCGCCGTACCGGCTTGGCGGCTTTGGGCGTCTTGCGCGGCAGTTCGGCCTGCATACCCGCAGCCCGCGCACGGCACGGCCCCATCCATGGGCAGATCCCGCAGGCGGGGCTTTTGGGGGTGCAGATCGTGGCGCCAAGATCCATCACCGCCTGCGCGTAGTCACCGGGGCGGGTGCGGGGCGTCTGCGCTTCGGCCAGCCGGGTCAGTTCGGGTTTGGCGGCGGGCAAAGGTGTTTGCACCAGATGCAGGCGGGCCATCACCCGTTCGACATTGCCGTCCACAACGACCGCCGCTTCGTCGTGGGCAATCGAGGCGACGGCCGATGCGGTATAGGGCCCGATGCCCGGCAGGCTCAAAAGCCCATCACGCGTGGCCGGAAACACCCCGCCATGATCCGCCACCACGGCGCGGGCACAGTGCAAAAGGTTGCGGGCGCGGGCATAGTAGCCAAGGCCCGCCCATTCGCCCATCACATCGCTGTCCGCCGCCGCCGCCAACGCCGCCACATCGGGCCAGCGCGCGGTAAATCGGTTGAAATAATCGCGCACGGCGGCCACGGTGGTTTGTTGCAGCATCACTTCCGAAAGCCACACGCGGTAGGGGTCGGGCCGCACGCCTGCCGCGCGGTCGGCAGGCGAGATGCGCCACGGCATCACCCGCGCATGGGCATCATACCAGCCCAGCAAAACATCGCTCAGACCCGCGATTTCAACCTCGTCACGCATGTTTTATACCTATCGCGCGGCATTGCACTGGCAGCGGCCGCCTTGGATGACTAGAATAGGGCAATGCAGGGAAACCGCCAGATGACACGCGCGCCCGATCAGACCCCCAGCCGCAGGAAGCGCGGCTTTGAACCAGCGGGGGGGCTGCTGAAGGACCGTATCCGCACCGCGGGCGAGGCGCGCGGTTTTGCGGTGTCACGCCTGCTCACGCATTGGGCCGAGGTGGTGGGCGCCGATCTTGCCGCGATGACCCGGCCCGTGAAGATCGGCTATGCCAAGGGCGGGTTTGGCGGCACGCTGACGCTTCTGGTGCAATCCGTACAGGCGCCAATGGTGCAGATGCAGCTTCCCGCAATGGTCGAAAAAGTCAACGCCTGCTACGGTTTCCGCGCGATCTCGCGGATTCACCTCACGCAGACTGCTCCGCTGGGCTTTGCCGAAGGGCGGGCCGAATTCGCCCATGCGCCAAAGGAAATCGCCGCCCCTGCCCCCGACCCCGCGATTGACCGCGCCGCTGCTGACGCGGCCCTTGGCGTGCGTGATGACGGTTTGCGCGATGCGCTGGAATCCCTGACCCGAAATTTTCTGATCCGTTCCAAACAATAAGATGAGGCCAAGTATGACCAAGAAATCCGGGTTGACCGCCCTTGCGCTGGTCCTGATTGCAGGCTTGGGCCTGTGGTCCGTTGGCGGGAAAGGCCCGTTGCAAGGCTTTTCCCCGGTGACGGCGGCGATGGCCGAAGATGCGGCAGCCCCGGCCACCACCGAAGCCGCCGCAATCGTGGTGCCCGACATGGTTCTGGGCAATCCCGATGCAAAGGTGACGCTGGTGGAATACGCGTCCTACACCTGCCCGCATTGCCGCGATTTCCACACCAATGTGTTCAAGGATTTCAAGAAAAACTACATCGACACCGGCAAGGTGAAATTCGTCTACCGCGAGGTGTATTTCGACAAATACGGACTCTGGGCGGCGATGGTGGCCCGCTGTGGTGGCGATCTGCGCTACTTTGGCATCAACAACATCCTGTTTGACACGCAGCAGGAATGGGCCGGGTCGGACGATCCGGCCGTGGTGGTGGCGAACCTCAAGAAAATCGGGCGCACAGCTGGGATGGATGATCCGACGATTACCGCCTGTCTGGAAAACGGCGACATGGCGACGGCAATGGTCGCCAAGTATCAGGCCGATTTCACCGCCGACAAGGTGGAAGGCACGCCCACGCTGTTCATCAACGGCGAAAAGCATGGCAACATGAACTACAACGATCTGGCGGCACTGATCGACGCGGAACTGGCGAAGTAAACCAGGTCAGCCACAGCTTTACCCCCATGCGCGCATCCGCTAGGTTGCGCGCATCTTTCTTTGCCACCCTTCCCGCATTTCAAACGGAGCCTGCATGACCCAGCGCCTGCATCTTGTCTTTGGCGGGGAACTGGTTGATCCGACCAGAACCGCTTTCAAGGATGTGAAAAACATCCATGTTGTCGGCATGTTCCCCGATTACGCCTCCGCCCATGCGGCATGGAAGGCCGAAGCGCAGCGCACCGTCGATGATGCCCATATGCGCTATTTCATCGCCCATATCCACCGTCTGCGCGATGAGGCCCAGCCCGGCTCGACGACCGAAGAGCTGGGCGCCTGACGAGGACCGACATGGCGTATTCCCTTGGTCTGACGCTTTACACCCTTGGTGTATCGCGCGACGTGAAGCCGGTGGATCGCCCGGCTCGCCCGGAGGGATCATTGATATGTCTGCACGCACCATCGGCTGATGCAGCACAGGGCATGGCGGAACTGGCACGGCGAGTGGTCGACACAACGAGGCATCGTGTGCTGCTGTGCACCGCGCACCGGGTTGATCCGATGCCCGGATTTCTTTTGCAGCCACCGCCGCCCGATACGCCTGCCGAAGTGCGTGCTTTTCTGGATCACTGGCATCCCGATGCGGTGTTGTTATGCGACGGTGAGATACGCCCTGCCCTATTGCACCAGTATTACGAACGCGGCACGCCGCTGGCGATGGTCAACGCGCGCATGCCGGTGCTGGCAAAAGGCCGTGCGGGATGGTGGCCGGGATTGTTGCGCGGTCTGCTGGCAAGGATGCCAAAGGTCCTGACGGTGGACGAGATGGCGACACGTTTGTTTCTGCGTGCGGGAAGCCGGGAAGCGGCAGTCGAGGTTTCGGGCCGCCTCGAAGTCGGTTCGGCGGCGCTGCGCTGCACCGAGGCAGAGCGGGGTGCAATGGCCCGGCTTTTCGGCACCCGTCCGGTCTGGCTTGCCGCTGGGCTTCCCGAAGCCGAAGACGCCGCCGTGATCGAGGCGCATCGCGCTGCGCTGCGTTTGGCGCACCGGCTTTTGCTGATCGTGGTGCTGGAGGATGCGTCGCGTGCAAACACCCTTGCATCAAAGATGGAGGTGGAGGGCTGGAGCGTCGCCCGTCGTTCGTCCGAGGAAGACCCAGATGCGGAAACCGAGGTCTATATTGTCGATACGCCCGAGGAGTACGGGCTCTGGTATCGTCTGGCCCCGGTCACCTTCTTGGGCGGCAGCCTGTTCGGTGCGGGATGCGAACGAAATCCGATGGAGGCGGCGGCGCTGGGGTCATCAATCCTTTATGGCCCCAATCCGGGGACATTTGCAGGCATCTTCGGTCGGCTGGGGGCGGCACGGGCAGCCCGTGCCGTAACCGGCGGTGCCGATCTGGCCGAAGCGTTAAGCGATCTTCTGGCCCCCGACCGTGCGGCGCGACTGGCCCATGCGGCCTGGGGTGTGGCGTCCGAAGGGGCCGAAGTGACCGACCGTATCCTTGCGCTGCTGGAGCAGATGCTGAAGAACCCGGCGCAGCCCGCAGCCATCGCAGCCGCGCAATGACCCCGCCCGACTTCTGGTATCAGCCGCCGGGGCTGGCCTCTGCCCTGCTGGCACCGCTTGGCTGGGCTTTTGGAGCGGCGACGGCGCGCAGGGTGGCACAGCCGGGCTACCGCGCGGGCATGCCGGTGATCTGCGTCGGCAATCTGAATGTCGGCGGCACCGGCAAGACCCCCACGGTGATCGCCCTGATCCCGCATCTGCCCGGCGTGCACATCGTTTCGCGCGGCTACGGCGGGGCGCTGTCCGGCCCGGTGCAGGTGAACGAGCGCACCCACACTGCCGCGCAGGTGGGGGATGAGCCGCTGCTTCTGTCGGCTTTTGCGCCCACATGGGTGGCAAAAGACCGCGCTGCAGGCGTGCGTGCGGCACAAGCTGCGGGCGCAAGGGTGATCCTGCTGGATGACGGGTTCCAGAACCCGTCCGTCGTGAAATCCCTGTCCATTCTGGTCGTCGATGCCGCGCGCGGCTTTGGCAACGGGCGCTGCCTGCCTGCGGGGCCATTGCGCGAGCCTGTGGCGGCCGGCATGGCGCGGGCCGATGCGCTTTTGTCGATCGGCGATGCGGCGGCGCAGGCCGTGTTCGCAACCGCAGGCCCCTTCCCCGTGCCGCATTTCACCGGGTCGCTTCAGGTGCTGCCCACCGGCATGGATTGGCACGGCACCCGCGTTCTGGCCTTTGCCGGCATCGGCCACCCCGAACGCTTTTTCGCCACCCTCCGCGACCTTGGCGCGCAGGTCCTGCGGGCTGAACCCCTGTCAGACCACCAACCCCTGACCACCGCCCTGATGACCCGGCTGGAGATTGAGGCCGCACGCCTTGGCGCCCAGCTTGTGACAACGGAAAAAGACGCCGTGCGCCTGCCCGAGGCGTTCCGGTCCAAGGTGGTGACGCTGCCGGTGCGGTTGAGGCTGGACGATGAGTCGGGGATGGAAAGGGTGTTGGCGGGGGTGGTCACAAAAGTCGGTTAAACTCCTGTCCGCTTTGGTGGCAAAGAAGAGTGAATGAACGTGGTCAGCGCCAACACTGGCAATCCATCTTCCGTCAGCTATTGTCCAAAGTAAGGGTCGCCTGAAATCCAAAATATATCGTACGTTTTTTCTAGTCGCCGCAAGAATGCCTCTACGTCTGATGCAATGTTTACAGCTTGCAATGTATCGGCACCATAAACCTCTGGAATTACAGCATCGAGCCCATTTATTTCAACGTGACATCCTGCAATAATGCTACCAATAGGAAAATTCAAAGAATTCTGCGAAACGACATATGGAGCATGAATTCTAATAGAAAACTCCTTTCGTTCGTTACTGCCTCTTACAGCATAAAGAAGCTTGCGTTCAGCTATGACGGTCATCAATTACTCTCTCAGAACTAGTTTAATTAAAGCCAGATCATTCAACACCTTCGGAAAATCATCCCACTCAGAATCAATCGCTTCCAGATGCACCAACGCCTTCCCGAACCTTTCAAGGTCCATATAGGCATGTGCCAGATTGAATCTCACACTTGGGTCATCAAAAATGCAGAGCCCGCCCTCAAGAACCTCAATCTGCCGTTCCAGATCAACCTCTGTGTTTGAATAAGCAACATATGACTGTGCGTCTTCGGGCCACACCTTAATCGCTTCAAGAAAATAACGCGCGGCCTGCGTCAAGTTTCCCTGCGACTCGTGGGCCAGACCCAAAAGATACAGCGCGTGGTTCAGATCAGTGTCATATTCAAAGGCCGGTCGTTGCTGACCTTCCTCAACCCACCCGGTCACGAACGCCAGATTGACCAGCACATCATCGGCCGGTGCTTTGTGGCATTTCGCGAAAAGCCGGTCTGCCTAATCGCTGATCAGGAAAACCGGCGTCGTCATCAAACCCCCTCCCCCTATACAACCAAGCCCAACCCCTGTATCAGCCCCTCTTCGGCTCCGATCATTCCGGGGCGGCGGGCGAGGAGGCCTGGCCGTGATAGGGAATTCTGGCGCCGCTCATCGGGCAGGCTGCCCCTTATCTTAGGCAAAGACAATGACAGACATGACTGGTATCGCGGGCCCTTTGGCGTCCGCACTCGAAGCCCGCGGCTATGCGTCGCTGACCCCCGTGCAAGAGGCTGTTCTGGCCGATGGCGTGGCCGGGCGCGACCTTCTGGTTTCGGCGCAGACGGGCTCGGGCAAGACCGTGGCCTTTGGCATTGCGATCGCGGATGAGTTGCTGAATGGTGCGGACCGGCTGCTGTTCGCCGACACGCCGCTTGCGCTGATCATCGCGCCGACGCGCGAGTTGGCCTTGCAAGTCGCGCGCGAACTGGATTGGCTTTACGCCGAAACTGGGGCGCTGATTGCCACCTGCGTCGGCGGCATGGATTACCGGACCGAAAAGCGCGCGTTGGACCGGGGCGCGCATATCGTTGTCGGCACGCCAGGGCGTTTGCGCGACCATATCGAACGGCGCTCGCTTGATCTGTCGGGCCTGCGCGCCGCCGTTCTGGACGAAGCCGACGAGATGCTGGATCTGGGCTTTCGCGAGGATCTGGAGTTCATTCTGCAGGCCGCACCAGAGTCGCGCCGCACCCTGATGTTTTCGGCCACCGTGCCGAAAGCCATCGCGGAACTCGCCAAGGATTTCCAACAGGACGCGCTGCGCCTGCAAACGGCGGGTGAGGCGCGCCAGCACGTCGATATCGAATACCGGGCACTGAATGTGTCGGCCCGTGACCGCGAGAATGCGATTTTCAACCTGCTGCGGTTTTACGAGGCGCGTTCGGCCATCGTGTTCTGCAAGACCCGAATGAATGTGAACAACCTGCTCGCGCGGATGGGAAATCGCGGCTTCAAGGTGGTGGCGTTGTCGGGCGAATTGTCCCAGCAGGAACGCACGCACGCCCTGCAAGCACTGCGTGACGGACGTGCGCAGGTCTGTATTGCCACCGATGTTGCCGCGCGGGGGATCGACCTTCCGGGGCTGGATCTGGTGATCCACGCCGATCTGCCTTCAAACTCCGAAACGCTGCTGCACCGGTCGGGGCGCACCGGGCGGGCGGGGTCCAAGGGTGTTTCGGCGCTGATTGTGCCGCCCGCCGAATTCCGCAAGGCGCAGCGGTTGCTGCAGGGGGCCAAGGTCGTGGCGGAATGGGCGAAAGCACCTTCTGCCGATGAAGTGCAGGCCCGCGATGACCTGCGTATTCTGGAACACCCTGCGCTGTTGGCCGCGATGGGCGATGAGGCCGAAACCGCCGCGCGCCTGCTGGCGCAGTTCGGCCCCGAACAAACCGCCGCCGCCTTTGTGCGGCTGTGGCGCGAAGGCCGCTCCGCCCCCGAAGAATTGCACGATGCGGCCACCCCGGGCGCCGCCCCCGCCCCGCGTGAACGCGGCGAGTTTGGCGAAAGCGTCTGGTTCAGCCTGTCGGTTGGCCGCGAAGGCCGGGCCGAGGCGCGCTGGCTTTTGCCGAAAATCTGCGATGGCGGCGGCATCACCAAGAACGAAATCGGCGCGATCCGCGTGCAGGCGAATGAGACCTTCGTGCAGATTGCCAAGGCCGCCGCAGGTAAATTCGGGCAGGGAATCGAGCTGGAGGCCGGTGTTTCCATGCGTCGGATGGAGGGCGAGCCCAGCATGGACCGCCCCGAACGCAGCCCGCGCAAACCGTTTGCGGCTGCCCCCGCTCCGCGACCCGTGCGCGATGAGGAACCGGCACCCCGTCCGCGGCCAGCCCCGCGTGCCGACAAACCCGCCTATGTACCCAAACCGCCGCGCCTGATCGAAGACGATGTGCCGAAGTGGTCGCCGGTTTCGGACAACTCGCCCGCGCCTGCCGAGGCTCCGCACCCCAAACCGGCGGATGCGCCGCGCAAGCCCTATGCCAAACGCGACGGCGATGTGCCGCGCAAACCTTACGCCAAGCGTGACGACGACGCACCGCGAAAGCCTTACGCAAAGCGCGACGGTGACGCGAAACCATATGCCCCGCGCGCCGCAAATGCTGACGGCCCGCGCAAACCCTATTCCAAACGCGAGGACGGCCCTGCGAGGCCGTATGTCAAACGTGACGGCGATGCCAAACCTTACGCCCCGCGCGCGGCGGCCAGCGACGGTGCGCGCAAACCCTATGTCAAGCGGGATGATGCCGGGTCCAAACCCTATGCCCCCCGCGCGGCGGACGGCGACGGCGGCAAGCCGCGTTGGAAGACGGGCGACAAGAAGGCCGGCGACGGCGCTGCAAAACCCCGCGCCGCCGGGTTCAAATCGCATGGCGGCGGGACAGACGGCCGCCCGGCGCGTGCGGCAGGCTATAAATCACACGCCGCAGAGGGCGGCCCAGCCCGCCCGTTCACGAAATCCGCCAGTGCCAAACCCGCACGACCCAAGATTGATGCGAAAGACACAAGCAAACGTTTCGTGCCCCCGAAAAAGCCGAAATCCTGACCGAAGGCGCAGCAACCTGACCCGATCCGTCATCGGTTGCTGCGCGGCCCTCTTCCGTTTGGCCCCTTCTTTCCGGAAAAAATATCCCCGCCAGAGGCTCTGCCCCCGCGCCATGAACACCTCTGAAATTTCGCGCCTGTGATAGCGAAGAGGCCTGCAAGGGCCGATGAGCGGCCAGAGTGATCACCCGGCGCGGATCATCGCCTTGATCGCTGCGGCGTGGCCCGGCCGGGCCGCCAGCACATCGGCGGCGAGCGCCTTGGCCGTGGCCAGAACGTCCTCGTCCAGCCGGTCGACCAGCCCCCATGCCAGCGCCTGATCCGTTGTGACCCGGACCCCGGCCATCAGGATCATTTTTGCCCGTGCCGGTCCGACCAGCGCCACCAGCCGCGCCGGATCATCCGGCTGCGGCAGATATCCCCGCCGCATGACGGGATAAAAGATCTCGGCCCCGGGTGCTGCGATCCGCAGATCGCAGGCCAGAACCATCCCAAGCGCGCCGCCTGCCGCCGTGCCATTGAGTGCCGCGATGGTCAGACAGCCAAGTTTCGCAATCCGCCCGGAAACCCGACCCCAGACAGGATCATCGCCCAGACCACCCGCCATTTCACCCAGATCGGCCCCCGCAGAGAACACCCGCCCCGCGCCGGTGATCACCAGAACCCCAGCCTCTTGGGCCCCGATGCGGGCCAAGGCGTCGTCCAGCGCCAGAAGCATCGCGCGGGTCAGCGCATTGGCCTTTTCGGGCCGGTCCAGAGCGATGGTCGCAACACCGCCTTCAACCGTGACCCGGATCACGCGATCAACCCGACACGCCGACGAATGGCCTCGTCCCGCATGCTGACCTCTTGTCCGGCAAAGCCTGCGCCGTCCGGGCCGCACATCCACAACAGCGCGCGTGCCGCCCAATCGGCGGGTATGTGCGCGCGCGCATCAAGCTGGCTGACCGGGTTTACGCCGCTGTCCTTGATCTGCACCTGCATGTCGGTGGCAACCGTACCGGGCGACAGGCCCATGATCCGCAGCCCCGCGCCGCCTTCTTCCAGATGCGCCACACGGGTCAGCATCGCCGCCCCCGCCTTGCTGGAACAATACGCGCCCCAACCTTCCAGCGCATTATGTGCGGCCCCTGACGACACCGTGATGATGGTGCCCGCGCCTTGCTTTTTCATCACTGGCAGGGCGGCCCGGATCCCGTAGAAGACCCCGGTCAGATTGGTGTCGATGCAGGCCCGCCAGAGGCTGGGGTCGGCCTCGGCCAGCCGCGCGATCGGGTCGATGACGCCGGCATTGTTGATCAGCACGTCGATGCGACCTGCTGCCGCTACAACATCGTCAACCGCCCGCGACACCGAGGCCCAGTCCGACACATCGCATGCCAACCCAAATGCGCCGCCACCGACGTCAGCGGCCAGCTGCTGTGCCGCCGGGCCATTGCGTGCCAGAACCGCCACCCGCGCGCCCGCTGCGGCGAAAACCCGCACCGCCTGTGCACCGATGCCCCGGCTTGCGCCGGTGATGACCACAACTTTGTCCCTCATCCGCTCCCCCCGCTTCACGCCATCATGATCGCCGCAAGACCGCTTGGTTTCAACATTCGATTTCATGGGCGCCGTTCACGCCGTCGCTCAACGCGACGTGATCCGCTTTTGCGCCGATCCTGCACGGGAACTGCGCGGCCCTGCTTCCACATGCTGATCATCGCTGATAGAAGCCCGCTGCGTGCGGGAAACCCCACTTGACCAAAGGCGAACATCGTCAGATGCTTTTGCATCATTTGCAGCAGGAAGGTATCGTTATGAACAAATGGACATTGGCAGGCAGCACAGCGCTTGCCGCATTGATTGCCGGAAACGCCGCGCTGGCCGATGTAACGCCCGAAGGCGTTCTGGCCGACTGGAAGGCGATGAACAACACCTACGGCATGGTCACAACGACCACCTCCGAGACGCGCGACGGTGACACTCTTACGGTGACCGGCATCAGCATGGCGTCCGAACAGGATGGCAGCATGACGTCGATCGAAATTCCCAGCATGACGCTGAAGGACCAGGGCGACGGCACCGTCGCAATCTCCATGACCGAAGACTATACTATGACCGCAGGCAGCAAGGATGCGGCGACCGGGGCTGACAACGAATTCAAGCTCAACTTCTCGAACCCCGGCGCGCAGATCGTTGCCAGCGGCACGGATGACGCGGCGACCTACACCTTCACCGCTCCGACGATGGCGATTTCGGTGGTTGAGGTTGATGGCGTTCCGGCAGCCGACAAGGGCGTCAACGCGTCGTTCACCTTCAGTAATCTGTCCGGCAAATATGACGTGACGGGAACCGACCTGCGCACGCTGGAAAGCACGGGTGCTGCAGAATCGCTCGACATCGCAGTTGACACCAAAGATCCCAATTCGGGTGAAACGGTGGCGATCAAGGCGCAGATGGCGGGGATTGAAACCACATCGAGCATGAGCATGGCAAAAGACGCCGATCTTGCCAACGTTGCCGAGGCGTTGAAGGCGGGCTTTGGTGTAGCCTCGAAATTCACCTATGGCACCACGACCTATTCGATGGATGTCGGCGGCGGTGAAAGCACCACCAAGGCCAACGGGGCCATCGCCAGCGGTGCGCTGAATATTACGATGAACAAGGATCAGATGGCTTACGGCGGCGATCTGAAGGGCGTGGATGTAGCCCTTGAATCGTCGGACCTGCCAGTGCCGGGAATGAACGTGAAATACGACGACAGCACGTTTAACTTTGCCATTCCGGTTGCAAAATCTGACACTCCGGCCCCCTTTACAGTGCTGACGCGCGTTACCGGCCTGACGATGTCGGATTCCCTGTGGAGCCTGTTTGACGCCGGTGCGGTTCTGCCGCGCGATCCGCTGACGCTGATCCTTGACACCACGGGCACTGTCACGCTGACCGCAGATCTGATGGACGAGACTGCGTCGGGCAACCAGCCTGATCTGAACTCGGTCAGCGTGAACGAGGTCAAACTGACAGCGGCGGGGGCCGAGATCGCTGCCTCTGGCGCGCTGACCTTTGACAACAGCGACAAGGTCACGTTCGAAGGTGTGGGCGTTCCGACCGGCGAGATCATCGTCAACGCCAGCGGCATCAACGCACTTCTGGACAATGTCGTGAAGATGGGTCTGGTCCCGGAAGATCAGGTTGCGGGCGCACGCATGATGATGGGCCTGTTCGCCAAGCCGGGTGCGGGCGAAGATACCCTGACCTCGCTTCTGGAGTTCAAGAACAAGGGCTTTTTCGCCAACGGCACGCAGTTGAAGTAAGCATTGCTGCTGAAAACCACATGGCCGTCCAGCGTGGTGCTGGGCGGCCTTTTTGATCGGAAAATGCAATGACCTCCACGCCGGACCAGACTTTTGCCGCCCTGCATGCCGCAATTGGCGGGCGGCTTTTCACCGTGACAGTGCAGGATACGGCGGCCGGGGTTGCGCGGCGCGCCTATTCCTCGCATCCCGTCGATTATCCGGTGTCGGGCACCAAACCCATTCAGCACGACCGCTGGAGCTTGCAGGTGCTGGTTGAGGGCGAGCCGTTCATTGCCAACACCACCGCCGAGTTCGCCGATGTGTTTCCCGACTGGGCGCAGATCAACGCGCTGGGCTGCCATTCCGCGATGAACCTGCCGGTGCTGGATGGCGATACCGTTCTGGGCACGATCAACATTCTGGACGCCGAGGGGTTTTTCGACGAAATCCGGGTGTTCGCCATTCAGGCCATCGCGGTTTCCGAACATGAGCGGATCGTGGCCGCGATGCGTGGCGTTCCGATGGGTGCCACCTGACGCTTGCGGCGGCCCCGTCCGCGCACTAGGTCTGCGTCAACGAAAGGGTCCCCCATGTCCGTCCCAATGTCCGAAAAACTGCAATCCCTGACTGCGGCCTTGCTGGAGGCCGCAACCCGCGCCGGGGCTGAATCCGCCGATGCGCTGGCGGTCGAAGGCGCGTCACTGTCCATCGACATCCGCGCCGGTGCGTTGGAACAGGCCGAACGCTCCGAAGCGATCGAGATGGGTCTGCGCGTGCTGATCGGCGGGCGGCAGGCGTGTGTTTCAGTATCCGACACCTCATCGCGCACCATTGCCGAGGTGGCCGCGCGTGCCGTGGCAATGGCGCGGGAAGCGCCGTCTGATCCCTATGCGGGGCTCGCGGGTGCCGATCAGATCGCAAGGGGCTGGGATCTGGCTGCGCTTGATCTGGCAGACCCTGCGCCCGAGCCAAGCCCCGCCGAACTTGAAGCCGACGCGCGTGCCGCCGAAGCGGCGGCGATGGATCACGCCGGGATCACGCAGGTCGAGGCTTCGGCGGGTTACGGTCGCCAATCCATGTATCTGGCTGCAACCAATGGCTTTTCGGGCGGCTATGCGCGCACGTCACGGTCCACCTCTGCCGTGGCCTTTACCGGATCAGGCACCGGGATGGAGCGGGATTATGCCGGCGAAAGCCGCATCTATCAGGCCGATCTGCCGGGTGCCGATGGCATCGGTTCCTTGGCCGCCGAACGGGCTTTGTCCCGTGCAGGTGTGCGCAAGCCCGTGACTGGCACCTATCCGGTGCTTTATGATGAGCGGGTTGCGTCTTCGCTGATCGGGCATTTTCTGATGGCGGTGAACGGATCGTCCGTGGCGCGTGGGTCAAGCTGGCTGCGGGATGCTTTGGGGCAAATGGTGCTGCCGGAATCTTTGTCGGTGATTGAAGACCCGCACCGCATCCGCATCGGATCAAGCCGCCCGTTCGATGCTGAAGGCCTGCCCACGGCGCGCCGTCTGATCGTGGAAAATGGCCGGTTGAACGGCTGGACGCTGGACCTTGCCACCGCCCGCAAACTTGGCATGACCAGCACAGCGAGTGCGTCACGCGGCACCTCTGCACCGCCCTCACCCTCAACCTCGAACATCGACCTGACGCCGGGGGTGGCCTCTCGTGCCGATCTGGTGGGGCAGATGGGAACGGGGCTTCTGGTCACCTCGATGATCGGATCGACGATCAACCCCACGACGGGCGATTATTCGCGCGGGGCCAGCGGGTTCTGGGTGGAAAACGGCGAAATCGCCTATCCGGTGAACGAATGTACCATCGCGGGCAACCTGCGCGACATGCTTCTGCGGATCATCCCCGCGAATGACGCCCGCGCGCATCTTTCAACCCGCGTGCCCAGCCTGCTGATTGACGGGATGACCCTTGCCGGAGCGTGACCTTGCCCTGCTGACCGACGCCGCGCGCGCGGCTGGCCGGATCGCGATGGGGTATTGGAAGCAAAACCCCGGCGTGGTGGAAAAGCCCGATGGCGCAGGCCCCGTGACCGAGGCCGATCTGGCCGTGAACGCCATGTTGGAAGATCGTTTGCGGGGTGCGCGGCCCGACTATGGCTGGCTGTCCGAGGAAAGTGCCGATGGCCCGGCGCGACTGAGCAAAGCCCGCAGCTTTGTCATCGACCCCATCGACGGCACCCGCGCCTTTATCGCAGGTGAAGAAACCTGGGCACATTCGCTGGCGGTGGTTGAGGCCGGCGAAGTGGTTGCGGCCGTGGTCTACCTGCCTGCGAAAGATCGGCTTTACACCGCAAGCCTGACCAGCCCCGCCCTGCGCGACGGCGAACTCATCGCTGCGAGCCGCCGCGCGGGGGTGGAGGGTGCGACCCTGCTGACCTCGCGCCCCAATCTGGCCGCCGAACACTGGCCGGGCGGCGTGCCGGACCTGACCCGCACGTTCCGCGCGTCGCTTGCGTACCGGATGTGTCTGGTGGCCGAAGGGCGCTTTGACGGGATGCTGACGCTGCGCGACACTTGGGAATGGGATATCGCGGCGGGGGCATTGATTGCCGCGAAAGCTGGTGCGCGGGTGACCGACCGGTTGGGCAAGGGATTGATCTTCAACCGGGAAACGGCGCTCTTGACAGGCGTTCTTACGGCAGCACCGGGGCTGCACGGCGCGCTGATGGACCGGCTGTTGCCCATGCAAAAGGGCGACCCGGACGGGGCCGCCCTTCGCTGAATTTCCGCCGATTCAAATCGCCGATTTGATCCAGTTTTCAAGGGCTGCCTTCGGGGCCGCACCGACCTTGTTGGACACGACCTCGCCGCCCTTGAACATGAAAAGCGCGGGAATGCCACGGACACCCAGCATCGCCGGGCTGTCAGGGTTTTCATCGACATTGACCTTCACGATCTTGATCTTTCCCGCGTATTGCGTGGCAAGTTCTTCCAGTGCGGGGCCGATCTGGCGGCAGGGGCCGCACCATTCGGCCCAGAAATCGACGACAACGGGGACGTCGGATTTGCGCACTTCGGCATCAAAGGTGGCGTCGGTGACGGCTATGGTAGCAGCGCCCATGGTGATCTCTCCTGTGATCTTTGGTCGGCTTTGAACCTATGGACGCGGCAGGCTTGCGTCAAGGGAGTGTGGTCTGACCCATCCGCACCTCACGATATCGGGATTGTGCGTGGTTGTTCTGAAACATCGCGCGCGCTGAGGGGGCGGAGCCTCCGGCGGGGATATTTTTGTCAAAATGAAAGCGGCCAGATGAAGGGGGGGGTCAGATGTCTTTGGTCAGGCGCAGGGCATCGTAGATTGCGGCATGTGTGTTGCGCGATTCAACCGCATCACCGATGCGGAACAACTGGAACGCGCCGGGGCCGGAGTTCAGGGTTTGCGGACGGCCTTCGATCAGGGCGTCGTAATCGACCGCGCCCAGGTTTATCGACTGCGGTTTAAGGTCGAAATAGATCTCGGCCAGCGGCTGCGTGCCGTGGTTCACGACGATCTGGTCGTAGTGAGCGGTTTTGGTGTGTGCGCTGTAATCGGTGCCGATGGTGGCTTGCAGGCGGTTGCCGTCGCGCGCCACCGATTGCAGGCGGTAGGTGACAGTGAAGGTTACCGCCTTGTCCTGCAGGGCGCGCATGTAGGGGACAAGGTTCATCGCCATAACCTCGGGCGCGAAAGAGCGGTCGGGGGTCATGATTTCGACCGTAGCGCCGCTTTCGGCCAGCAGTTGGGCGGCCTGCAAAGCCGTGTGATCGCCCGCATCGTCGTAAAGCAGCACGTTCGTGCCGGGTTTCACATCGCCCGACAGGATGTCCCACGCGCTGACGGTCAGATCATTGCCGCTGTCCAGCACATCGGGTGTGGGCAAGCCGCCCGTGGCGATGATCACCACGTCGGGGGCCGTGGCCAGCACGTCGCCCGCCTCGGCGAAGGTGTTGAAGCGGAATTCCACGCCGTGTGCTGCACATTGCGCCATGCGCCAGTCGATGATGCCGATCATCTCGCGCCGCCTTGGCGTTTGCGCGGTCAGCAGGATCTGGCCGCCGGGTTTTGCTGCCGCCTCGAACACGGTTACATGATGCCCGCGCAGGGCCGCGACGCGGGCAGCCTCCAGACCCGCAGGGCCTGCGCCCACTATGGTGACGCGGCGCTTTGTGGTGGCCGGGGTGATGGTGTGGGGCATGGTTTCTTCGCGGCCCGTGGCGGGGTTGTGGATGCAAAGCGCCATGCCGCCCTGATAGATCCGGTCAAGGCAATAGGTGGCGCCGACGCAGGGGCGGATATCTTCTTCGCGCCCCTCGCGGATTTTCTGCACGATATGGGGATCGGCGATATGCGCGCGGGTCATTCCGACCATATCAAGCTGCCCCGACCGGATCGCATGGCGCGCAGTTGCCACATCGGGAATGCGGGCGGCGTGGAAGGTGGGCATGCCAACCTCGGCCTTGATGCGGCCCGCAAAATCCAGATGCGGGGCAGAGGGCATGCCTTGAATGGGAATCACATCGGTCATCGCGGGGTCGGTGTGGATGCGGCCCTTGATTATATTCAGGAAATCGACTTGCCCGCTGTCACGGAACATCTTGCCGATGGCAACACCTTCATCCGGGGTGATGCCGCCCGCCTGATCTTCATCCGCCGTATAGCGCACGCCGATCAGGAAGCGGTCGCCCACCCGTTTGCGGCAGGCGGCGATCACCTCGGTCGCAAAGCGGGCGCGGTTTTCGAGGCTGCCGCCGTAGGGGGCGGCAAGGGAGTTGGTGAAGGGCGACATGAACTGGTCCATCAGATGGCCGTAACATTCAAGCTCGATCCCATCGAGGCCTGCGGCCTGCATCCGTTCGGCGGCATCGGCGTAATCGGTGATGATCCGGGCGATATCCCAGTCTTCGATGACTTTGGGAAAGGCGCGATGGCTGGGTTCGCGCGCGGCTGAGGCCGACACCGTGGGCAGCCAGTCGCCCTTGTCCCACCGGGTGCGCCGCCCAAGGTGGGTCAACTGGATCATCACGGCACAGCCTTCGGCGTGGCAATCATCGGTCAGGCGTTTCATCCAGCCCACCACCTCATCCTTGTAGGCAAGGATGTTGTTGAACACGGGCGGGCTGTCTTTTGACACCGCCGCAGACCCTGCGGTCATGGTCAGCGCGACTCCGGCCTTGGCGCGTTCCAGATGATACAGGCGATAGCGGTCTTTGGGCATGCCGTCTTCGGGATAGGCCGGCTCGTGGCTGGTGGTCATGATCCGGTTTTTCAGCGTCAGGTGTTTAAGCTGATAGGGTTGCAAAAGCGGATCGTTCGACATCGGAGCCTCCGGGTTGATGGGGAAAGCCTAGGGCCGGGCGGGGGCGCGGGAAAGGTCCGGGGGCGACAATTCGGCGGATATTTGTGACGGGATCGGGACGTGCCTACCCGGCTGTCACATGCACCATCGTGCCCCAGCCGTCGCATTTCGCGGCCAGATCATCCGGCAGGGCATGGTCGGTGAACATCGCCGCCAGATCGCCCAATGACGCCAGCCGCACCGGGGCGGAGCGGGTCAGTTTGCTGGCATCCGCCACCAGAAATGCCTGGCGCGACTGGCGGATGATGGCTTTTGAGACCCGCACCTCGGCCAGATCGAAATCCAGAAGATCACCGTCACGGTCCAGGGCCGAGGTACCGATCACCGCGTAATCGACCTTGAATTGCTGGATGAAATCGGTGGTAAGATCGCCGACCAGCCCGCCGTCGGTGCGGCGCAGGTTGCCGCCTGCCACCATGATCTCGCACGACTGGTTGGCGACCAGAATGTTGGCAACGTTCATGTTGTTGGTCACGACGGTGATGTTGTGGTGGTGCAACAACTCGCGCGCCACAGCCTCGGTCGTGGTGCCAAGGTTCAGGATCATCGAGGAATTGTCGGGGATCGCCTGCGCGCAGGCCCGCCCGATGGCTGCCTTGGCCGCGTCGTTCATGCGGCGGCGTTCCTCATACCCGATATTGCTGACCCCGGTGCGTGGCACAGCGCCGCCATGCACGCGGTCCAGAAGGCCCGCATCGGCAAGATCGGTCAGATCGCGCCTTATGGTTTGCAGCGTCACCTGAAACCGTTCGGCCAGCGATTCGACCACCACCCGCCCGTCCGCACGGGCAAGTTCAAGAATCTCGGTTTGTCGAAAACTAAGGGTCATGGGCCTGATTACCGTTCACTGGCCCCCTTCTATGCACAGAAAAACGCGCCAGTCATGCACAGATTTTTGCGCTTTTACCTGCTGCACTGCGGCGAGACCTGGCCTCTGGATTTAAGCCTTTGGGCTAAATGCGCGCATACAAAGGGAAAATTATTGCTGCAGTCGCACGCGAAAATGTTCGCTTTAAGGAAATTCGCGCAAAAGCGAATATTTTCTTTGACAGATCCCGTCAAAACACGTCTGTTAAGGGCGCACCAACGGGGGGAGCCAGCGTGCCAGACGCAGCAAGATCGGCTGAGGTTGATCTTTTCATCATCGGCGGCGGGATAAACGGCTGCGGCATCGCACGCGATGCAGCGGGCCGGGGTTTGTCCGTGGCGCTGGCCGAGATGGGCGATCTGGCGCAGGCGACCTCCAGTGCGTCGACCAAACTTTTTCACGGTGGGTTGCGGTATCTGGAGTATTTCGAGTTCCGTCTGGTGCGCGAGGCGCTGGAGGAACGCGAAACCCTGCTGGTGGCCATGCCGCATATCAGCTGGCCGATGCGCTTTGTGCTGCCCTACCACCCCGACATGCGGTTTGAGAGTGACACGCCGACTTCGCGCCTGTTGTCGCGCGTAATGCCGTGGATGAAGGGGCGCCGCCCCGCTTGGCTGATCAGGCTGGGGCTCGCGATCTATGACAATCTGGGCGGGCGCAAGATCTTACCGGGGGCAAAGACACTGGATCTGACAACCGATCCGGCGGGCAAGGTGCTGAACTCCAAATTCAAACGCGCCTATGAATACTCCGACTGCTGGGTGGAAGACAGCCGCTTGGTGGTGCTGAACGCCCGCGATGCCGAGGCGCGGGGCGCACGGGTCATGGTCGGCACCAAGGTGGTTTCGGCAGACCGCAGCGCGGACGGATGGCAGATCACCACCGAAGGGCCGGACGGGCGCACGGTCCATCACGCCAAAGCGCTGGTCAATGCGGGTGGGCCGTGGGTGGAAGACGTGATCCGCAACACCCTGCGGATCAATTCGACCGAAGGCGTGCGGCTGGTGCGCGGCAGCCATATCGTGACAAAGCGCCTGTTCGATCACGACCGCTGCTATTTCTTTCAGGGCACCGATGGCCGGATCATCTTTGCCATTCCCTACGAGCAGGATTTTACCCTGATCGGCACCACCGACCATGACCACAAGGGTGCGCCCGGAACCGCCGTCTGCACGCCCGAGGAACAGGATTATCTGTGCAACTTCGCCTCGCAGTATTTCGCCAAACCCGTGACAAAGGCCGATATCGTGTGGACCTATTCCGGCGTGCGGCCGCTGTATAATGACGGTGCGAAATCGGCGACGGCGGCGACGCGGGATTATGTGCTGAGCCTCGATCAGACCGGCGCGCCGTTGCTGAACGTCTTTGGCGGCAAGATCACGACCTACCGCCGTCTGGCGGAATCAGCGCTGGAGAAACTGGAGCCGTTTTTCCCGCAAGCCAAGGGCAAGTGGACCGCCCGCGTGGCGATGCCCGGCGGCGATTTCCCGCATGACGGGGTTGCCGCGCTGACCGCCGATCTGGCCCGCGCCTATCCTTTCCTGACGCCGTTCTGGGCCGGACGGATGATCCGCGCATACGGGACCGAGGCGACGCTGGTGCTGGGCCAAGCCAAATCCACCGCCGATCTGGGCCGCGATTTTGGCGCGACCCTGACCGAAGCCGAGGTGCGCTGGCTGATGTCCCGCGAATATGCGCGATGTGCCGCAGATGTTGTCTGGCGGCGCAGCAAGCTGGGCCTGCGGATGAACGCCGATCAGATTGTGGCGCTGGATGCGTGGATGCAACACGCGCGCGGGGCGATCAGCCCTGCGGCGGAATAGGGGCTGGGGATGGCGCTGGAATTCAAGGGTGTCACCCGGTCGGTCGAAGGACGGATGCACATCCACCCGACCGACCTGACGTTGGAGCGCGGCACGATGAACGTGCTGCTGGGCCCAACGCTGTCGGGCAAGACCAGCCTGATGCGGCTGATGGCGGGGCTGGATGTACCCAGCGCCGGGCGCATCTTTTGGGAAGGTGCCGATGTGACCGGCATGCGCGTGCAGGACCGCCGCATCGCAATGGTCTACCAGCAATTCATCAACTACCCGGCGATGAGCGTTTACGACAACATCGCGTCACCGATGCGCCTTATGGGTAAATCGAAGGCCGAGATTGACCGCGCCGTGCGCGAGACGTCCGAGATGCTGAAGCTGACGCCCTTGCTGGACCGCAAGCCGTTGGAGCTTTCGGGCGGCCAGCAACAGCGCTGCGCCTTGGCGCGGGCTTTGGTCAAAGGCGCAGGGCTGGTTTTGCTGGATGAACCGCTGGCCAACCTTGACTACAAACTGCGCGAGGAACTGCGCGCCGAGATTCCGCGCATCTTCGAGGCATCGGGTGCGATTTTCGTCTATGCGACCACCGAACCGGAAGAGGCGCTTTTGCTGGGGGGCAATACCGCAACCCTGTGGGAGGGCCGCATCACACAGTTCGGCCCTACGCCGCTGGTCTACCGCCAGCCCGCCGATGCCACCACGGCACGGGTGTTTTCAGACCCGCCGATGAATTTCCTGCCCGCCGTTCTTCAGGGTGGGCGGCTGCATCTGGGTGATACAGCACAAGTTGCGGCCGAGGGTCCGTTCGCGGCCCTGCCGCAGGGCCAATACACCGCCGGCTTTCGCGCCAACCACATGACGCTGCACCGCGAAACGGGGGCATCGGTCGAATTTTCCTGCCGCCTTGCGGTGACGGAAATCACCGGGTCCGAGACGTTTTTGCATCTGGATCACGGCGCCGATCGCTGGGTCGGTCTGGTGCACGGGGTGCAGGATCTGGCGCATGGCACGGCGCTTTCGGTCTGGGTGGACCCCGCGCATCTCTATCTATTCGACGCCTCCGGGCGGCTTGCCGCACCTGCGGCCTATGCGGCAGCGGCCTGAGGGGAACATGGCAGAAATCACCCTATCAAAACTGGCGCACAGCTATCTTCCCGATCCGGACGGTGAGAAGGATTTTGCGCTGAAGGAAATGGATCACGTCTGGCAGGACGGTGGTGCCTATGCGCTGCTGGGGTCATCAGGGTGCGGCAAGACCACGCTTTTGAACATCATCTCGGGTCTTGTGCGGCCCAGCCACGGGCGGGTTCTGTTCAACGGAACGGATGTGACCGATCAGCCCACGGCGGCGCGCAACATCGCACAGGTGTTCCAGTTTCCCGTCGTCTACGACACGATGACAGTGCGCGAGAACCTGGCCTTTCCGCTGCGCAACCGGGGCATGGATGCGGCCTATATCAAGGGCCGGGTTGACCAGATTGCCGCGATGATCGGCATGGAGGAACGGCTGAACTTCAAGGCGCGCGGGCTGACCGCCGACGCCAAACAGAAGATCAGCCTTGGCCGCGGCATGGTGCGTGAAGATGTGAATGCGATCCTGTTCGACGAACCGCTGACCGTGATCGACCCGCATATGAAGTGGGAACTGCGCACCCAGCTTAAATCGCTGCACCGCGAATTCGGCCATACGATGATCTATGTCACGCATGACCAGACCGAGGCGCTGACCTTCGCCGACAAGGTGGTGGTCATGTATGACGGCCGTGTGGTGCAGATGGGCACGCCGCAGGAACTGTTCGAAACGCCTGCGCATACGTTTGTGGGCTATTTCATCGGCTCGCCCGGCATGAACCTGTTCGATGCACGGATCGAGGCCTCGCAGGCCCATGTCGGCGATCTGTCGGTGCCCTTGGGTGCGGTTTACGGCCCGCTGCGTGGCAAGGTGCAGATCGGCATCCGGCCCGAATTCGTGCGGCTTTCGACGGGTGGCCTGCCCTTCACCCTACGCCGCGTCGAGGATGTGGGCCGCCACCGCATCGTGCGCGGCGAGGTGATGGGAACCCCGGTCAACATCGTGGCCCCCGAGGGTGCCGGGATTGGCGCAGACATGACGCATGTGACGTTTGATCCCGAAAGGATCAGCGTTTACGCCGACGACTGGCGTGTGGAAGGAATGGCCGCCTGATGGACAAGACGCAAAACAACCGCGCGTGGTTTCTGGTGCTGCCGGTTCTTGTTCTGGTCGGCTTTTCCGCCGTGATCCCGCTGATGACGGTGGTGAATTACGCCGTGCAGGACACGTTCGGGAACAACGTTTTCGATTGGGTCGGCATCGAATGGTTCGAAGACATGGTGAAATCCGAACGGATGCACGCGGCTTTGGGGCGGCAGTTGATGTTTTCGGCGATCATTCTGGCGATCGAGGTGCCCCTTGGCATCTATATCGCGCTGAACATGCCGAAAAAAGGCTTCTGGGCCAGTTTCTGCCTTGTGCTGATGGCGCTGCCGCTTTTGGTGCCGTTCAACGTGGTCGGTACGATCTGGCAGATTTTCGGGCGGGTCGATATCGGCCTTCTGGGGCACACGCTGGAGTCGATGGGGGTTGATTACAACTACACCAGCGATGCGCTGGATGCGTGGATCACGGTCATTGTCATGGACGTCTGGCATTGGACTTCGCTGGTGGCTCTGCTGTCCTACGCTGGCCTGCAATCCATCCCCGAGGCCTATTATCAGGCCGCCAAGATTGATCAGGCAAGCCGGTGGTCGGTGTTCCGGTTCATCGAGTTGCCCAAGATGCAGGGCGTTCTGCTGATTGCCGTGCTGCTGCGGTTCATGGACAGTTTCATGATTTATACCGAGCCTTTCGTCGTCACCGGCGGCGGCCCCGGAAATTCGACCACGTTCCTGTCGATTGACCTTGTGAAAATGGCCATCGGGCAGTTCGATCTGGGCAATGCGGGGGCGTTCTCGATCATGTATTTCCTTGTTATCCTGTTGATCTCATGGGTGTTCTACACCGTGATGACCAACCTAGACAAAAGGGATGCCCGCTGATGCGTATGAAAGGCAACGGCATCGTCATGGCGGTCTACCTCGTGTTTCTTCTGGTGCCGATCTACTGGCTTTTGAACATGAGCCTGAAGACCAACACCGAAATCCTGTCGACGTTTTCGATGTGGCCGCAAAACCTGACATTTGCGAATTACCGCACCATTCTGACCGACCCAAGCTGGTACAACGGCTATATCAACTCGATCATCTATGTGGTGATGAACACGGTCATCTCGATCACCGTGGCGCTGCCTGCGGCCTATGCGTTCAGCCGCTATACGTTCATGGGCGACAAGCACCTGTTCTTCTGGCTGCTGACCAACCGCATGGCCCCGCCTGCCGTTTTTGCGCTGCCGTTCTTTCAGCTTTATTCGTCCATCGGTTTGTTTGACACCCATATCGCGGTGGCGCTGGCGCATTGTCTGTTCAACGTGCCGCTGGCGGTGTGGATTCTGGAAGGCTTCATGCGTGGCGTGCCCAAGGAGATTGACGAGACGGCCTATATCGACGGCTACGGCTTCGGACGGTTCTTCCTGCGCATCTTCATGCCGCTGATCGCAAGTGGCATCGGCGTCGCCGCGTTCTTTTGCTTCATGTTCAGTTGGGTCGAGCTTCTGCTCAGCCGCACGCTGACCGCGACGAACGCCAAATCCATTGCCGCCACCATGACCCGCACCGTTTCGGCATCCGGCATGGACTGGGGTGTTCTGGCAGCGGCGGGGATACTGACCATCATTCCGGGGGCGCTGGTGATATACTTTGTGCGCAACTACATCGCCAAGGGCTTTGCCCTGGGAAGGGTTTGAATCATGGCATGGATGGCATGGACATGGCCCACGGCGATTTTCTTCATGGCAATCGCAAGCCTGCTGGTGATTTTTACGATCCTTGCGATCCGCTATCCCGAGACGCCGCGCATCGGCGTCTTGCGGATTGAAACCACGCGGGGCGACCGCTTGTTCATTTCCCTTTTGGGGTCGGCCTTCATCCACATCGGCTGGCTCTTTTTCTTCGGCTCCTCCGCCATCTGGGGGGCGCCGATTGTCTGCCTGATCTATGCCGCAGCGGTGTTCCGCTGGGTCTGATCGGGAAAATCACCGCGGGGAGAGCCCCGTATAACAGATCTCAACATTCTGGGAGGAATATCATGAGATTGCGACAGACGACGACGGCCATGGCGCTTGCGCTGATGGCTATTGGCGCGCCCGCCTGGGCGGATATGGAGGCGGCCAAAGCCTTCCTTGACGCCGAAATCGGGGATCTTTCGACGCTGGACCGCGCCGGACAGGAAGCCGAAATGCAATGGTTCGTTGACGCCGCCAAGCCTTATGCAGGCATGGATATCAAGGTGGTGTCGGAAACCCTGACCACGCATGAATACGAATCCAAGGTTCTGGCCCCGGCCTTTACCGCGATCACCGGCATCAAGGTGACGCATGATCTGATCGGCGAAGGCGATGTCGTTGAAAAGATCCAGACCCAGATGCAGACAGGCGAGAATATCTATGACGCCTATGTCAACGACAGCGATCTGATCGGCACCCACTGGCGCTATCAGCAGGTTCGCAACCTGACTGACTGGATGGCTGGCGAAGGCAAGGACGTCACCTCGCCCACGCTGGACCTTCCCGATTTCATCGGCACATCGTTCACGTCCGCCCCCGACGGCAAGCTTTATCAATTGCCGACGCAGCAGTTCGCGAACCTTTACTGGTTCCGCTATGACTGGTTCAACGATCAAAAAACCAAGGACGATTTCAAGGCCAAATACGGCTATGACCTTGGTGTGCCGATCAACTGGTCGGCTTATGAGGATATCGCCGAATTCTTCACCGGCCGCGACATGTCCTACGCGGGCGGGCCGACCTCGGTCTTTGGCAATATGGACTACGGCAAGAAAGACCCGTCGCTGGGTTGGCGTTACACCGACGCGTGGATGTCGATGGCCGGCATGGGCGACAAGGGCGAACCGAACGGGTTGCCGGTCGACGAATGGGGCGTGCGGGTGGACGAGAACTCGCGTCCGGTCGGGTCTTGCGTGACGCGTGGCGGTGCGACCAACGATGCGGCTGCGGTCTATGCTGTGACCAAGGCGATTGACTGGCTGCAGAAATACTCGCCGCCCTCGGCAGCAGGTATGGTCTTTGGTGAAGCAGGCCCGGTTCCCGCGCAGGGCGAGATTGCCCAGCAGATGTTCTGGTACACCGCCTTCACCGCCGACATGGTAAAGCCCGGACTGCCCGTGATGAACGAGGATGGCACGCCGAAATGGCGTATGGCCCCCTCGCCGCATGGCGCATACTGGTCGGAAGGCACCAAGGTCGGCTATCAGGACGTGGGCGCGTGGACGCTGATGAAATCGACGCCGGTTGACCGGGCACAGGCCGCGTGGCTTTACGCGCAGTTCGTGACCTCGAAAACCGTCGATCTGAAGAAATCAGACGTCGGCCTGACCTTCATCCGCGAGTCGACGATCGACAGCCAGCACTTCACCGACCGTGCGCCGAAACTGGGGGGTCTGATCGAATTCTATCGCTCGCCCGCCCGTGTGGCATGGTCACCCACCGGCACCAACATCCCGGATTATCCGAAGATGGCGCAGCTTTGGTGGCAGAACATCGGCGATGCCATGTCGGGGGATAAAACCCCGCAGGAAGCGCTGGATGCTTTGTGTGCAGACCAGGAAAAGGTCATGGAGCGGATCGAGCGTGCCGGCGTTCAGGGCGATATCGGCCCCAAGATGAACGAAGAAAAGGACGCGCAATTCTGGCTTGATGAACCCGGCTCGCCGGTCGCCAAGCTGGAAAACGAAAAACCGCAAGGCGAAACGATCGCCTATGACGATCTGATCAAGTCCTGGCAATGACAGGACCGGGGCGGGCGTTCGCGCCCGCCCCAAATTTCTTCGAAGAAATTTGCAAGAATTTTCGAAAATTCTTGTTGCGGCTACGCCGCAATGCCAGCCCCAACCCGAGAGCCTGACGCATGACCCACATTCTTGCCATCGACCAGGGTACGACCTCGTCGCGTAGTATTGTCTTTGATGCCCGCCTACGGGTGATCGCGTCCGCGCAGGAGGAATTCCCGCAGCACTACCCCCGGCCCGGATGGGTGGAGCATGACCCGTCCGACCTTTGGGCCACCGTCGCCGGGACTGCGCGCGCCGCAATTGAGAAATCGGGCATTGATCCCGCCAGTATCGCGGCCATCGGCATCACCAATCAACGCGAGACGACCCTGATCTGGGACCGCGCCTCGGGCCAGCCCATTCACAATGCCATCGTCTGGCAAGACCGCCGCACCGCCGATACCTGCGACGCGCTGAAAGCTGCGGGCCATGAGCCCATGATCACCGCCCGGACAGGGTTACTACTGGACCCCTATTTCAGTGCGACCAAGGTGAAATGGTTGCTTGATCATGTGCCTGGCGCCCGCGCCAAAGCGGAGGCGGGGGACCTCGCCTTCGGCACCGTCGACAGCTATCTGATCTGGAAGCTGACCGGTGGCCGCGTGCATGCAACCGATGCCACCAACGCCGCCCGGACCATGCTTTACAACATCGGAACGGGAGTCTGGGATGCCGACATCTGCGCACTGATGGATGTGCCGATGGCGCTGTTGCCCGAAGTGCGCGATTGCGCCGCCGATTTCGGCACCACCCGCGCCGATCTTTTCGGGCGCGAGATCCCGATTCTGGGCGTTGCGGGCGATCAGCAGGCAGCGACCGTTGGTCAGGCTTGTTTCCAGCCGGGCATGATGAAATCGACCTATGGGACGGGCTGCTTTGCCCTGTTGAACACCGGGGCGGACCGGGTGCCTTCGACGAATCGGTTGCTCACCACCATTGCCTATCAATTGAACGGTACGCCCACCTATGCGCTGGAAGGCTCTATCTTCATTGCGGGGGCGGTTGTGCAATGGCTGCGCGACGGGCTGAAGATGATCCGCCATGCCAGCGAAACGCAGCCCTTGGCGATGGCCGCTGACCCTGCGCAAGAGGTGGTTCTGGTGCCTGCCTTTACCGGGCTTGGGGCACCCTATTGGCGGCCCGATTGTCGGGGTGCGATTTACGGGCTGACGCGCAATTCCGGGCCCGCCGAACTGGCGCGGGCGGCGCTGGAAAGCGTGGGCTACCAGACCCGCGATTTGCTGGAGGCAATGCGTGCCGACTGGGGCAAAGCCGCCGACGGCGTGCTGCGCGTGGATGGTGGCATGACGGCAAGCGACTGGGCGATGCAGTTTCTGTCTGATATTCTGGGCGCCCCGGTGGACCGCCCCGTGGTGACGGAAACAACCGCTCTGGGGGCCGCCTTTCTGGCCGGAATGCAAGCCGGGGTCTGCCCGTCACCGCAGGAATTTGCAAAGGGCTGGGCCTTGGAGCGGCGGTTTGATCCTGCGATGGACGCCGCCACACGCGATGCGAAGTACGCGCGCTGGGGGCGTGCCGTTCAGGCCACGATGTCGGTATGACCTCGTTCGGCATCGTACCTTTTGGCATTGCAGGACCGGGGCGCATCCTGTTCGGGCGCGGCGAGGCCGCTCGTGCGCCGGGTCTCATCGCGCCGCTCGGCCTGCGCGGAATGGTGTTGCATGGCGCAAACCCGGCCCGCGCGGAATGGCTGATGGACGGATTGCGCGATCTGGGGCTGGGGGTCACCGGTTTTGCCTGTGCCGCCGAGCCGACGCTGTCGGTGCTGGAGGCGGCTGTCGATGAAGCGCGCGCGAGTGGCGCGCATTGGGTCGTGGGCCTTGGCGGTGGGGCGGCGATGGATCTGGCCAAGGCGGTTGCAGGGCTTGTGCCGCAGCCCCTTGAGGCGATGGATCATCTGGAGGTGGTGGGCAGGGGCCTGCCGCTGACTTCGAACCCCCTGCCCTTCATCGCCATTCCAACCACATCGGGCACCGGAGCCGAAGCCACAAAGAACGCCGTCATCGGCCTGCCCGATCATGGCCGCAAGGTCAGTCTGCGGGATGACCGCATGCTGGCGCGGATTGCCATCGTTGACCCCGCGTTGACCGATGGCTGCCCCCGCGCGGTGACGCTGGCCTCGGGCCTTGATGCGATCACGCAGGTGATCGAGCCGTTCATCTCGTGCAAGGCCACCCCCTATACCGACGCGTTGACACGCCCGGCAATTGCGCGCGG